>JAIUOC010000004.1:300000-525889 GCA_020161265.1 Chloroflexota bacterium
ACTAAAGTCGGCGGGAGCGATTGGTTGTGATGGTCGGCGTTCACCCAAATCGAGCACCGGATCACTGCTGACAGGCACATCCATTCCGCCCAGCCAATCGGGTAAGGGTTCTTCAACCCCAAAATCACTTGGTGGCGGCATGGTCAAATCGGTAGCATTCTCGCCTTCTTCGCGCAACCAATCGGGAATCGCATTAGGTTCTTCGCGTTCGGGCAGCATTTGGGCTGGCGCTGGCGCTGGATCGGGAATTCGCGTAAGCGCAGGAGCCATTTCAAACGGCAGCGGTTGATCATCATACTGCGGCGCATAGGGATTAAGTCCATCAACCACGCCCAATTGATTGAGCCATTGCCATTGTTGATTGCGGCTTGGGATATCGCTATTGCGCTGAGCTAAAGGCCGTGGGCGGGCATCAATCACCAAGCCCAATGCGCTGCCGGTAATCGCAGCCAAGCCAGTTTCGACGACTTCGCCTGGTAAATTTGCCCCAATTTGCACTTGTTTGGTTGGGCGTAAACGCAGGGTAGCGCGTTTGCCTAAGGCTAACGGCAAGCGTCGAATCTCGCCATGATGAATTTGCATGATAATCGGAGCGCCGCTAACGGGCACAAGTTCGACTTCCGCCACCAAATCGCCCAAACGCAATGAACTATTGATTGCCAAATAGCTGGCTAAAGCGCCATTGCGCAATACATCTTGTTCGAGCAAACAAAAACTTGCATCAGGATATTTCCAAGCAGTCGCGCCACACAAGGCCAGCAAGCCATCACGATCAAGGTAAATATCGCTAATCAGCAAGCTACGATCACGATATTGTTGCAAGCGCCCAAAATCCAGCCCATCCACGATGCTCAACAAAGTTTGAGCCGGATGCATGGTGTGGGTCAGTGCACCGCCAGTTGCAATAATCAAATCGCTCGCTAATTGCGGCTGTTCATCAAACAAATCTTTCGAGACAACGCGCAGGGCTTCGCGCACCAAGGCTTGTTCAATCAACAAACTTTCGCGGTCGATTGGCACAATTTGCGGGCGAACCAGTCGATTGAGCATATGTTCACGTAAAGCTGAATCGCTCATTTCAAACGGCAGCCAGCGCGTGATATTGCCAGCCCCAGCCCGATCAACTAAGCCGGCAATCCCATAGGCCGTGCCACAATTAGTTTCGACCGTAAGATGCAATTGCGTGCCATCGGAGGTATAGCCAGCGCTGGTCATCGCGCCAATATCAACAATCAAGGTATTGCGGCCATGATGTTTGGCGATAAAGCGCACCAATGGACCAAACCCATCGCTTGTACAACGAATCATATCGCTGCTCATCGCCCGCATCCGGTTGAAGCTTGGCAATTTTGGCAATACGCGATCGTTATAGGAACGAATTAACTCCAAACGTGCCGGCATTAATTGCTCAATCCCAATTGCTGGACGCACATTGGCGGTTGAGGTAATTGGGGCAATCGTTGAAAGGGCATCCTCGATGCCAACGAAGGCCGCCGTATTGCCCGCAAAAATCACATGAGCAAACTCACGCGAGTTAATTTGTTCACGGCGCAAAACCGTAAAGCCCAGCATGTGGGCCAAACGCTCAAGCGGCGCGGCATTACCACCATCGATGCCACCAGCCATCAACACCGTTGCAGCGGGCAAGCGCACTAAATTGGCCAATTGATAATCGATCCAGCTTTCGCCCTCGGCCAAATCGGGGTCACCATATTCATCGAGGGTTACCATATCGAGCACAGTCGTATAGCTCGAACGGGCCACCCGCCGCAAACTAGCACCAGTCGTATCATTCGAGATTGCGGCCAAGACAATTGGCAACGTGCCAGCAGCGCTGGTGGTTACGACCATGCCATCAACACCCGAACCATCGGCGCGATGGGGGGTCATCAAGCCATCGACATGGGCAATTGCCCGAAAGGTCAATTGCTCAATTTCGCGAATTGCCGTCAAAATACCTTGCCATGCATCAGCAATTGGTGGCTCTAGGGTTGAGAGCGCTTGGGCACGACCCAACAAACGGTACTCGCCTGCAACCAGTTCGAGCAGCGCCACGTGGGTAAACAACGTGCCAATATCAACGACAAGCAGTGCAGCAGGATCAGCGGTCGTCATATCAATCCTTTCGCAACCCCTAAGAGATCACGCCTATTTGCCGCAGCAAAAACTGGATTCGATCAATCAAGGCTGATTGATAGGTAATCAGTGTAGCGGCAAAGACCGCCCCCAAACTGAGCAAGAGCCACATCCGGCCAACTTTTGCCACCAAAGTGGGTTTTAAGGTTTCGCTATGATCGGCAGCATCAGGCGTAGCGGCCTTGCTAAAGCGAAACGACATCAGCACCAGCACAACCCCAATGACCAGTACGAGTTTGCCAATTGCTGCCCCTAAATCGCTGCCATCGGTAAAACTTGTGACTGAAAAGAACGATGCTTGTAATTGTGGCAGGAGCGTGCCTAGCAGGGTGCCAGCAATCGCCACGGCAGCAGCCACCCCAAACAACAGCGCCAACGGAATATTCGCTAGCCACGAGAGTTGTTGGGTGCGCAAACGGGTCAACAAGAGCAACCCAATCAGCACTGGAACAATAAATAACGCTGTGCCAACGCTATCAGGATTATCGAGCATATCACCGCTTGGCACAATAAAAATGGTTGTGACCACCACGGTTAAGGTATAGCCAAGCGCCAAACCAACAAACAAATATTGGCTGAATCGAAATAGTGGATTTTCGCCAAAAGCACGGCTGAGCACAATTAAGCTCAAACCAAAGGCGATCCAAGGGCCAAGCGTTGTCACTAGCTATTCCTCTTTCCACGGATACGCCGTTGCAACTGAAGCGCCCCACCAACCAACACCACCACAATCGTCGTGATCATGCCCAAACTGAGGGCGGTGATCGCGCCATTGGTATTTGTGGCACTCGAACGTAAGGCCATATATTGTTGTTCGCCAACCAAACCAGCCGCCGTATAAATCGCCGCTGGCGTGCCATTGACATTCACATCAACATACGGTTGGATTTGGGGTAAGACTTCATTGGTGGTTAAAATTGCGACTGGTAGAGCTGGTTCGCGTGACCAGAACTGCTCCATCCAGCGTTGGACATCGCCTGGCTCATCAGCAACCACAATCAATAAATCAAGATCTTTGGTCGTGGTAATTCGTGGGCGATCAAGCTGATTATTCGAATTCAGCTTTGACATAATCCGCAACAGATTGACATCAGCGCCCTCACGATTGAGCAGAAGATTGGCAATTGCGCCACGCAAATTACTGCCAAGTTGGGCAATTCCCAGTTCATTGCCTTTGACCCAACCAAGGTTCAAGTATTCGGCACCTTCACCAGTGTAGCCTGTAGTTGGATCAATAATCGGAAACTGGGCCGCCCGTTGGCTTGCCAGCAAACTACCTTCCGTATCAGTCGAAAGCAACAACATTGGCACTTTACGCTCGATTAGATGTTGGGAAATTGCTTGTTCTAACGGCCCCAACTCGGCGTTATGGCGCAAATCGCCTTCATAGGCAATCAACACCCGGCTTTCGGGATTGAGCGTTTCAACATAATTGTAGAGATCGCTGGTATTGCCACCAATCGTTAAAGCTTGGGTATTGATCGCCAAAAGATTTGGTACGAGTAAGCCAACTAGCAAACTTATCATCATCAAGCTGGCCACAATGCGCTGTGTGCCAATGCGTTGCCACCATGGCGCTAGCACCACAACAGGAGCCTCAGCAGGCTCTGGCAGTGGCTTTGTCACCAGTTCTTGCAACAAATGCATGGCCGAAACCCGCTCAGGTGTTCGGTTAAGCAATGCCGGCGGATCAGCATCAATCAAGCGGCGAGTGGTTGGGCTGGTTGCGGCAATCGCAGCTTCTGGTTCACCCAACACCCGCAACCAATCGGCTGATTCAGCCACAGCCGAAGCAGCTTCTTGCTCAACAACTGGGCTAGGTTCTTCTAACTTAACTGTTTGGCGTAACCACGCAGGCAAATCAACGCTACCCAACAAGGTATCATCTTGAGTTGCTTGGGCTGGCTCGTCGTCCAACAGCCATGAAGGCGAGCTACTTGGAATAACCGGAGCAGCACTGGCCGTTTTTGCCGGAATTTCAATATCTAAATCATCGCGCAACCATGCCGGAACATTGGCCCCTTCTGGATCATAACTTGGGGTTGCAGGTGCAATAGGTTCAGGTTTGCTTGGAGCTGGCGCAATCGGCGTTACATCATCTTGCAGCCAAGCTGGCACATTACCCGCAGGACTATCCAATTTGGTAGTTGGCAGATCTTCTTGCAACCACGAAGGTATTCCAGCAGCTTGATTATCGAGCTTAACCGTTGGCGCATCTTCATGCAACCAATTGGGAGTATCAATAGGCGCAGGAGCCGCTGGCGGCGCTGCATCTAAATCGGCTTTGAGCCATGCCGGAACATTATCGCTGACATCCTCAGGATCAAGCCGCACGGTTGGGCTGGCTTGGGGCAACTCGCTTGCATCCGCTTGCAGCCACGCCGGAATATCGCCACTCGCCGCTGGAGCTGCTGGCGGCGCGACATCTAAATCGGCTTTGAGCCATGCCGGAACATCATCGCCGGCACTCGCAGCTGGTGGCGCTGGCGGTGCTGCATCCGCTTGCAGCCACGTCGGAATATCACCACTCGCTGCCGGAGCCGCTGGCGGCGCAACATCCAAATCGGCTTTGAGCCATGCCGGAACATTATCGTCGGAATCCTCTGGATCAAGCCGCACGGTTGGGCTGGCTTGGGGCAACTCGCTTGCATCCGCTTGCAGCCACGTCGGAATATCACCACTCGCTGCCGAAGCCGCTGGCGACGCAACATCCAAATCGGCTTTGAGCCATGCCGGAACATTATCGTCGGAATCCTCTGGATCAAGCTGCACGGTTGGGCTAACTTGGGGCAATGCACCTGCATCCGCTTGCAGCCACGTCGGAATATCGCCACTCGCTGCCGGAGCCGCTGGTGGAGCGACATCTAAATCCCCACGCAACCACGCTGGCACATCATCGCCTGCGCTTGCTGCTGGTGGAACTGGCGGCGCTGATTCGGCTTGCAACCACGACGGTACATCGCCACTCGCTGCCGGAGCCGCTGGTGGAGCGACATCTAAATCGCCCCGTAACCATGCTGGAACATCATCGCCTGCGCTTACTACTGGCGACGCGGGTGATGCTGATTCGGCTTGCAGCCACGACGGTACATCGCCACTCGCTGCCGGAGCCGCTGGTGGGGCGACATCTAAATCCCCGCGTAACCACGCTGGGACATCATCGCCTGCGCTTGCTACTGGTGGGGCCGCCGGAGCTGCTTCGGCTTGCAGCCACGATGGCACATCGCCACTCGCTGCCGGAGCCGCTGGTGGAGCGACATCGAAATCGCCCCGTAACCACGCTGGCACATCATCACCCGCACTCGCTGCTGGAGTCGCTGGCGGTGCTGATTCGGCTTGCAGCCACGACGGCACATCACCACTCGCAGCTAGAGCCGCTGGCGGCGCGACATCTAAATCCCCACGCAACCACGCTGGGACATCATCGCCGGCACTCGCAGCTGGTGGTACTGGCGGAGATGCTTCGGCTTGCAGCCACGACGGCACATCGTTACTTGCTGCCGGAGCCGCTGGTGGCGCTGATTCGGATTGCAACCATGACGGCACATCGCCACTCGCTGCCGGAGCCGCTGGCGCTGGTGGATTTAATGGAGCAGTTGCAGGCTTGAGCCACGGCGGAACGTCATCGCTTGGGCCAGCGGCATCTAAATCGACCTCAGATAACTGCACCACTGGCGGCTCGGTATCAAAATCTTTGAGCCAATCGGGCAAGTTACCAGTCCCACCACGGCGGGCAATCACTGGCTCATCATTATCTTCAACGAATGAGGCAATGCCTGGTGGTGGAGCAGGTTCGCTTGGTCGCAACTGCTGCAACCAAGCTGGCATTGGCTCATCATCAGCATTAGCGCTTGGCTTGGGTGCTGGTGGAGCTGCGTCAGCCGAGCCTTGCAACCACGACGGCACATCAGCACTTGGCGCTACTGGCGGTGGTGCTGGGGTTGCTGGCAACGCTGGCTCTTGCAACCACGACGGCACATCAGCATTGGCACTTGGCTTGGGTGCTGCTGGTGGGGATGCTTCGACCGAGCCTTGCAACCATGACGGTACATCAGCATTGGCATTTTGCGCTGCTGGTGTTGCTGGCGGGGTTGCTGAACCTGATTGCAAATCGGATAACCAATTAGGTAAGGGTTGTTCGGAGCGTGGAGCAGTTGGCAATGGTTCGTCAGCAGGCAAGGCAGGAGCAGTTGCTTGCAAATCACGCAGCCATGGCGGCAGCTCCTCACTATTGGCGGGTGCTGATGGAATATTCGATGCTGGGGTTGGCGCTGCCGATTCTTGCAACCATGATGGGATAGCCTCAGCACTTGCAGCAACTGGCGGCGGCGGGCTTTCTTCTTGCAGCCATGGGGGTAGGCTCGATGTGCCGCGTTTGGCAGGCACAACCGTTTGTTGCTGATCAAGATCTTGCAGCCATGGTGGGAGATCATTGCTAGCGCTTGAGGTTGCAGCCAAAGGCGCTTGACATTGCCCACAAAATTGGCGATCAGGAGTATTGGGCGTGCCACAGCGAGGACAATTCATTGAGGCCGCCTCCTAGCGATCCAAATACGGGAGATCAATCCCGAGTAAGATGCGAATACTTGCAACAATAGCACCAATTGCCGCTCCAAAGATCAGACCGCGTAGGCCAGCCATCACAATGTAGCGTTGAATCCAGCCCAAGGTCTCGCCCAAATAGGGCAGGCCTGCGAGCAACGGCAATTGCAACACCAAAAATACCAAGGCAACACTGACCACAATCACTGCTTCACGCTGGCCAGCACCAAAGGCATGAATCGCCGCAGTTAAAGCAAAAAATGTCAGCAGGGCCAAGAGGCTAATGCTAATTGGAGCATAAACCCAGCGAATAACGTCTTGGAATAAACCTAATTCCAAGACATTGGCCCGACCTTGGGTCGTATAGCCATAGACTGCCAACGCAGGCGGGATAATCACCCCCAACAGCAGTGCGATACTATACCAGCGTTTGGGATCGGTTGAGGTTAAACGTTTAATATGATGAATAATAACATTGATTGAACCAGCAATCAGCGCAAATGCAGCAATAACGGTTGCCCAACTGAGCAAAACTTGGCTGCCATTATTAATACTGCCAATCCCAGGAAAAAGGCGATCAATTAAAACGAAAATACCGGCAACGCTGCCGATCAAAATAGGAATTAAGCGCTTTGGATTGCGGAGCAGGTCAATTCGACGCATCCCACCCATCCTTTATCTAGGCAGCAATGGAAAATCTTGTGGCAAGATTGCTAATTGGCCTAAAGAAACCAAAATAATCCCAAGAATAATGACCCCAATAATGACCGAACGTAGGACATCATGGGTTAAGATGCGGGCAAATCCCAAGGGTGTTGGGGCAATATAGGCCTCAGCCGCATAGATCTCCTCACCCAACAAGGTACCATTGGCCGTCAGCAGTGCTGCTGTCAAGGCTTGTTGATCGGTGGTTCCAGCAATTTGCAAAATGTTATGGGCACGTCCAGGCTCAGCAAACAATAAATAGCCTTGCTCAAATGAGCCAACGGTAATACTTGCCTCCATTGGTTCGCTGGTAATTCGATTACTCAGCCCAGCCGAAAAAGCAATTGGATCATTAGCAGCCAACAGCTGAATCAACTCAGGACGATAATCTTCGCTGTAGCCAGCATCGCGATAGGCGCGGCGAACCGTGCCCCGCAAGGCCAAATGGGCAATTGGATCGCCACTTGAGGCCGCAATGCCTGCCCCACGTCGCGCTGCAATATCGGTAATGCGTTGGGCTAAAACCAACCCAGCTAAAGTTTCTGGGTTAATCGTCGAGCCATCAAGCGAGCCACTACCAGGCGAAACATGGATCGGTTGGCCAGTTTCAGCAGAGCGTGCCAAAGCACTATTAATCAGATCAATTGGGGGAAGAGGGCGGCGATTAATCTTACGTCCACCAGTAACTAGCCGTGCATAGACAAAGGGCAAGGCAATTGCTAGGGTTAAGATGAGTGACACGACAAGAATCTCAAAAGGAGACACGGGTTGGCCCTCACAACTGACATAGCTTGCAGCAAGTAGGCGGATAGGCGTAATTGCGCTGAGTGTAGCCCATCGTTAATGCTTTGTCAACTTTCTAGGGCATTCAGATGCTCAATTAAGCGTTGCCAACTGGCCTCGGTTTCTAAGGCATTCGCATAGCTTGCGAGGCGTTGTCGTAGCTGAATTGGCACAAACGCTTGGCCAAATAAACACAGCTGACTCAAAACAATGCTGGCAACCTGGCCCGATCGTAGAAACAATTGAGCGACACCATTCAGCCGATGCCGATGCAGGCTTTGGGCTAATTGCGCCAACACCTGCTCAGAATCATCAACCTCGGCCATGCTGCCACTCCGCAGTATCCAAAATAATCGTGACTGGGCCATCATTAATGAGTTGCACTTGCATCGCCGCGCCAAACTGACCACTAGCGGTCGTAATTCCTTGGCCCCGACAATAGTCAATAAATTGTTCAACCATTGGCTCAGCCAAGGCCGGAGCAGCTGCCCCAGTAAACGATGGCCGACGGCCTTTACGGGTATCAGCATAAAGTGTGAATTGCGAAACGACCAGCAATTGGCCTTGGCAATCGATCAACGAGCGATCAAAACGATCTTGAGCATCAGGGAAGATGCGCAAATTGAGGATTTTATCGGCGAGTTTTTGCAAATCGTCGCTGGTATCACCGGGGCTAACCGCCAGCAACACCAACAAGCCAGCGTTAATCTGGCCGACAATCTGCTCGGCAACCGTGACGCTGGCACTAGCTACGCGCTGGATAATTGCTCGCATCGTTTTTGCCCCCGTAAAATGCCCCAGCGCTGCCCATAATTCGCCCAAAGACCATGCGGCCACGGTCGTTCGTCCAAACCCGGCTGACAATCACCCGAACTTCATCGCCAATCCGTTCGCGGGCATCTTCGACCACCACCATGGTGCCATCTTCAAGGTAGCCAATGCCTTGTTCGCGTTCGCGGCCTTCTTCACGCACTTTCACAACCAGCATTTCGCCAGCGCCAACTGGTGGGCGCACCGCATCGGAAAGCACATTTAAATTGAGTACCTGCACACCTTGCAATTCAGCAACTTGGCTCAAATTCTTATCATTGGTGATCAAGGCATGGCCATCTTGCAGTGCCAAAGTCACCAACTTTTGATCAACACCACGTGCATTCGCGATATCTTCATTGGGCATTTCAAGCCGCAGTTGATCATCTTTGCGAATTTCTTCGAGCATATCGAGGCCACGACGACCACGCATTCGCTTCATATCATCGCTCGAATCGGCCAATAATTGCAGTTCGTTGAGCACAAAACGCGGTACAACCAAAATGCCATCGAGAAAACCGCTGCGTACCACGGCCAGAACCCGACCATCGATAATTGCACTCGTATCAACCAAACATGTTCGGCGCATCGGGACAGCTTCTTTAACTGGACGTGCTTTCGATGTTTGGAGTGAAATGCCAAAATTGACTAAATTTTTCTTGTGATACTCGAAAGCCACAATACTAAAATAGATCGTAAAAAAGCTAGCAATTGCAGGCAAATAACTCCCTAAAAGACCAGGTAAATGGCTCAGCGGGATCGCTAATAAAGCCCCAATCACAACTCCCAACAACGCACCTAAACCTAAAGCAAGCATTTCTTGGGCAGTACTGCGGCGCAAGCGCTGATTAATATCGCGAATCGGGTATAGCGTTACGCGATGGGTAATTAATAAACCCAAGCCAGCCCCTGAAAGCGTTAACAATTGCATTGCCAAGATATCGTCTTCGGTAGCGGGATTACTCGCTGAGCTTGAACTAAAATACCAGCCAACATAGCCAAGCACAACCATCCCCAGAATACGAACCCAAAAATCAATGCTAAGTAAGCGATTTCTGTTTACAGGTACAGCCTTTTTTTCCGAAATCGTCATAAATCTCCTCGTGAGCACATCCACAATTCACGCTTAATCATCATGGTCGTTTGTTGGCTTGGCCGTTGGCGGCTCACCAGGTGATGGTCGCGGCGCACCAATTAAAGCAGCTCGCACTGCTTCAATCAATGAACGAATGCCAGTAACCTGAAACGCATCGATCTGCGGTAAGGCATCGATCTGCGGCACAATTGCGTTATGGAAACCCAACTTGGCGGCTTCGTTCAAACGCCGATCAAGCTGGCTTACCGAACGTAACTCGCCCGAAAGCCCAATTTCGCCAATTAAAACGGTATTTGGTTCAACTCGCTGGTTACGAAATGATGAAGTAATTGCCGTGGCCACCGCTAAATCGATCGCTGGCTCGGTCACTTTCAAACCGCCTACCACATTAACATAAATATCCTGATTGAACAATGGCACACCAACCCGTTTTGAGAGCACTGCAATGATCATCGCCAAGCGGTTTTGATCAAAGCCATTAGCGGTTCGGCGTGGTTGAGCATTGGCAGTATGGCTAGTCAGGGCTTGCACTTCCAATAGCAAAGGACGTGTGCCTTCTAGCATCACGGCTACCGCTGAGCCAGGCGAATTGGTGCTACGCTCGGCCAAGAAAATCTGCGATGGATTGGTCACTTCGACCATCCCACCTTGATTCATCTCGAAAACCCCAACTTCATTGGTTGAGCCAAAGCGATTTTTGACGCTGCGCAACAAGCGATATTGATGAAACCGTTCGCCCTCAAGGTACAACACCACATCAACAATATGCTCAAGCACCCGTGGCCCAGCAATCGCGCCTTCTTTGGTCACATGGCCAACCAGCATAATTGAGATATTGTGTTGTTTCGCGACCCGTTGCAGCCGCAACGCCCCCTCGCGCACCTGCGAAACGCTGCCTGCCGCCGAGGTCACACTCTCACTATACACGGTCTGAATTGAATCGACGATCACCAAAACTGGCTTCATGCGTTCAATCGTCGCAATCGCCGTATCAAGGCTGGTTTCGGCCAAAATATATAAACGCTGCGCCGATAAGCCCAAACGGGTGGCGCGGAGCTTAATCTGCTGCTGCGATTCTTCCGCTGAGATATACAACACATCGCCAGCAGTTTCCGCCAAAGCAGCACTTTGTTCGAGCAAGAGCGTCGATTTACCAATCCCAGGATCGCCGCCAATCAGCACCAACGAGCCTGGCACAATTCCGCCACCAAGCACGCGAGCAAATTCGCTGCCACGAACTGGCAAGCGTTGAACATCGCCAAGTTGAATATCGGGCAAGCGCAATGGCTCGCTCACTCCTATAGGTGAACGAGTACTACCGCCTGTCGTACCTACTGATTTTGCGATAACCTGTTCAACCAAGCTATCCCACGAACCACATTCGGTACAACGACCCATCCAACGGGGAAACTGCGCATCACATTGTTGGCAGACGAAAATTGTACGTTGTTTGGCCATGAAGTTCCATATTCCTTGCTTGCCGCATCTCGTTAAATTATAGCACAGCCGCTTGGTTGAATGCACCAACTTCGTGCTATACTTGGCGCAAATTGCCAAGCTTAATCTTACCCTTTTTGGCCTTAGTCTGCCCTAGAATGCATTGCAATGTCCCCCATATGGGCAGGATCATCGATGGCCTAAAGTGGTGCTTTTGGGTTATCGCAATGGCTTAAATAATTTTTTACAATAGCGAGTGAGGGTTATCGCTGGCTTAAAGGCAAGCTGGTGCCACATTCGTCTGCCGTCACTTGCAATGCTGCATGTGCTGCTTAACGTGAGGTTGGTATGCCATCAACACCGCATCGTCAGCGTAAACCAGAGTGGTTACGCAAACCCGTGCTTTCACCAGAGTTGCGTAATGTCCGTCAATTACTGCGTGATCTAAATCTGAATACTGTGTGTGAAGAAGCATCGTGCCCCAACATTGCCGAATGCTTTGGCCATGGCACTGCTACATTTATGATCGGCGGCGATCGTTGTACCCGGCGTTGCCATTATTGCGATGTCACGACTGGCAAGCCTTTCCCGCTTGACCCACGCGAGCCAAGCAATGTGGCGGAAGCCGCTGCTCGCTTGGGCTTAAAGTATGTGGTAGTTACGGCGGTGGCTCGCGATGATGTCAAGGATGGCGGCGCTCGCCACTTTGCCCGCACCATCAGCGCAATTCGGCAACGTTTACCCGAGGCCGAAGTTGAGGTCTTGATTCCCGATTTCAAAGGCGAGGCCGAAGCGCTCAAAACGGTATTGGATGCCGAACCACATGTGCTCAATCACAATATCGAAACTGTTCGTAGCGTGTTTAAGAGTGTGCGGCCCCAAGGCGATTATGATCGCTCGCTCGAATTATTAGCTCGTAGTCGTGAGTTTGCCCCGCAGATCACAACCAAATCGGGGTTTATGGTGGGTTTAGGCGAAACAACCGACGAAATCTACCAAACCATGGATGATCTCAAGCAGGTTGGGGTTGAACTGGTCACGATTGGTCAATATTTACAACCATCACTGAACCATGTAGCAGTGAGCGAATATATTCCACCCGAGCGTTATGGCTTGTATCGCGACCATGGCCAGCAATTGGGCTTTCGAGCGACCTTTGCTGGACCATTTATTCGATCATCATTCCACGCTGGGGAGTTACAGCACCATCAACCAAGCAGCGACGTGGCTAGCCCAGTGCAAGAATGGATCGCACTCGAACCACGTTAGATTATAGATAGAAGGAGTTCCTATGTCGTCCGTGCATGAAACGCATTTATTGGCTGAAGGTATTACTGCCGCCAAAGCAGGCCAACGTGCAGCAGCCCGTGATTTCCTGACCCAAGTGATTGCGCTGAATGCACGGAACGAACTGGCGTGGCTCTGGATGAGTGCGATTGTCGATACGCCTGAACAACGCCGCGATTGCCTTGTACGGGTTTTGTTGATCAACCCAAGCAACGAAGCCGCGCAACGCGGCATCGCGGCCCTTGAAGTGCAAAACAAACCAGCCCCGTCAATGCCTGAGCCAACCCCAATTGTGGCGATCGCCGCTGCCAGCAGCAACCTAATTCAATGTCCATTTTGCCAAGCGAATACCGATAGTAGCAAGCTCGATTGCCAAGTTTGTGGCGAAAATATCATCCTCACCTGCCCCTCATGTGATAGTACAATAAACTTATGGGAAACCACTCGCTGCCCATGCGGCGAAGGGTTACGTCACTACATTTTCTTTCCTGATGGCATCGATCACGAAGGGCTGGGCCAGCGCTATGCCTTGATGGAGCGCTGGGAGCCTGCCGCTCGCCAATGGGATCGAGCGCTCAAAGATGGCTCGCATGTGGTGATGTTGCACCGAAAATTGGCTCAAGCCTACGATAAGATTGGTCGCAACCAAGAGGCCGAGTTTCACCGCCAGGTGGCTCAATCCTAATTCCTTAGCCAATCTTTATTTGCATCAAGCCAAATCTATGTCACAATCGGTGTATCCTTAAAAATAGCCAATGAATGTCTTTATTAGCGATGGATTACCGTTATGACAATCGATGATGAACTTGCCAAGGGCATCGCCGCTGTGCGAGCAGGCCAGCGTGAGCTAGCTCGCCAGCATCTCCAAAAAGTACTCCTTACCGATTCAAAAAACGAGTCCGCTTGGCTTTGGCTCAGTGGAGTCGTCGAAACTCGCACCCAAAAGCGCGACTGCTTGCAACTTGTGCTTTCGATCAATCCCGATAATACTGCGGCGCGACGCGGGCTGGAAGAATTAGCCCAAAGCGAGGCTGCCGATTTTCTCTCGACGTTTGAGCCACATAAACCGCCACTAGCACCACCAGCGCCGCCACCAGTCGCTCCAACCCCAGCGCCAGCAGCACCTGCCAGCAGCATGGCTAGTTTCGAAGAGCCACCTGCAGCCATGTTTGAGCCAGTACCAATCGAGCTTGATCAGCCAATGGCTGGTTTTGGTTTTGCCCCAATGGTCGCTGAAGTAGTGTCTGAGCCAGCTCCAGTGCTTGGTAATATGCCAACGAATGTGCCCAAGCCGCCGCAAAATCTCGAAGCGCCCTGCGCATTTTGTGGCACACCCACCCAAAGCACTGGTGAATGTAGCACTTGTGGCACTGAGCAAACCTTCGATTGCCCCAATTGTGGGCATGTGCTCGATGTGCGCGAAAACTGGATCTGCGAGTGTGGCCATTCCTTCGAGAATTTTCTTACACCTGAACGCAAGCTTGATCGCGAACGGCTTGCTCAGATGTATAGCGACCGCGATTTTCCAGCTGCTGCGGTTAAACAATGGAAGGCAGCCTTACCAACCAGCCGTCGCCCGCAACAATTACATGCAGCAATTGGGCGGGTTTATGATAATCTAGGCTTATATGAGCAAGCTGAAATGCACTATAGGTTATCAAAACAAAAATGATCGATCGTGAACTATTACAAACCACCTTGGCTGAGTGGCAACTAACCCTTAGCACCAGCCAAATCGACCGCTTGGAGCACTACGTGGCGTTGCTGACGCAATGGAGTGAGCGCATGAATTTGGTTGCGCCCTCGACCTTGCCCGAAGCAACCCGCCGCCACCTGTTAGATTCGCTTTCGCTAGCGACGACCTGCGAGCAAGCTCCCGCCAGTTTGGCCGATATTGGCTCAGGTGCGGGCTTGCCAGGTATTCCTTTAGCGATTTTATGGCCCGAAACCGAAGTTTTGCTGATCGAATCGATTGGCAAGAAGGCCGAATTTTTGCGCCATGTGGCCCAAGAATTACAGCTTGAGCGGGTCTTGGTTGAGGTCGAACGGGCTGAGGTTGTGGGCCGCGAACGGCGCTGGCGTGAACATTTTGCGCTGGTTACCGCTCGGGCTGTTGCCAATTTGGCAACCCTCGCCGAGTATTGTTTACCCTTGTGCCAAGTTGGTGGCATGTGGCTTGCACCCAAAGGTTTTGAAATTGAGCCAGAAGTGCAAGATGCTGAGCAGGCCATAACCATTCTTGGAGGTCAATTACGGGCGGTCTATAACGTCACCATTCCAGCTGAACCTGTCCGTTCACTTGTTGTCGTAGACAAAGTAGCTTCAACCCCATTGACCTATCCACGCACGGTTGGCACACCATCCAAAAAGCCTTTGTAACTTTTTGGATAAGCGCTTCGTACCACTTGAGAACCGCCAGCGCGGTGTGCTAGAATGAAGTTCACACAGTCTTTGTGTTTAGCTAAGGAGGAATTCCTATGTCGTTGTTGAGCCGTGTTCGCGACCTGGTTAGCGCTAATCTCAATGCGATGTTGGATAAGGCCGAAGACCCTGAAAAAATGGTCAACGAGTACATGCGGCAATTGCAAGAACAACTGTACGAAGCCAAAACCGCTGTTGCATCCGCCATGGCCGATGAAACCAAATTGCACAACAAAATGGTGACATTCCAAACCGAAGCTGATCAATGGCAATCCAAGGCTGAAGCTGCGGTTCGCGCAAGTGACGATGAATTGGCCAAAGCTGCCTTAGGCCGCAAAGCCAATGCTCAAAAAATGGCTGATACCTATCGCCAACAATACGAACAACAAGACGAACAAGTTGAGCAGCTGCAAAAAGCCTTGGTCAGTCTTGAATCACGCTTGTCGGAAGCCAAAGCCAAGAAAGAATTGATTATCGCTAAGAAGAATCGCGCCGAAACCCAAGAAGCGATTCAACGCACGGTTCAAGGCTTGGGCAACCTCAATGCGATGGATAAATTATCCCAAATGGAAGAACGGGTCGATGATCGCTTGGCTCAAGCCGATGCTATGTCGAAGCTTGAAGGTGGTTCGCTCGAAGCTCGCTTTGCTGACCTCGAACGCGATACCGCTGTCGAAGATGAATTGGCCGCTCTGAAAGCAAAAATGGGTAAACAATAGTTTTGAAATTGCGGGTGTTGGTTTGCGCCAACACCCGCTTTTGATTTAAGCCTCATCCCAACAAGACTGCAAGCGCAAAGCCTAAAATAATTAAGCCAGAAATTCGATTGATCCAAACGCTATAGGCTTGTACTCGCTCCCGCAATAAGCTCACGCTACCACTCAACAGCAACCACCATAAAGCCGAACCCGTGGTCACGCCTACCACCAACCACACACTATCCCAGCCATAGGCCGTAATTCCCAAACCAGCAAAGACCGTCGCAAACGATAAAATCGTCAAGGGATTGGTCAAGGTCAAGAAGAGCGTCGAGGCATACATCGCCCATAAATTATCAGCTTTGGCATTTGCTGCTTCGGTCGCCGGACGACTCAGTATGGTCTTGATCGCCAAATACCCGAGAAATAGGCCGCTAATAATCCGCAATCCCAGCAACCAGCCCGAATCTTGGTCAAGCTTGTTGAGGGCTGCCGCCAAACCAAACGCCGCCAACATGCCATACAACCCATCGGCAGTTGCCGCTCCCAAACCTGATAAAAAACCCGCCAACCGTCCATGAATTAAGCTGCGTCGAATGCACAACACACCAATCGGCCCGACTGGTGCGGCAATCGAAAACCCCAAAATAAGCCCTTTCAGCAACATCGCAATGCCCTCGCTTGCCTAAAATCGTCGATCAAGACTAGTTTCGCATAAATTGCACGCGAGTGCTTGCAACAATGGTAGTATATTCGCTACCCTACAACGAATGCTAGACAAACGCTTAAATTGATGAGGTCTTTAGATCTATGACCGTACAACAACTTGAAACTACTGTCGCACCTCGACATGTCGCAATAATAATGGATGGCAATGGCCGTTGGGCACAAGGCCGTGGACTCCCCCGTCTGGCAGGGCATCATGCTGGAACTGGTAATATCAAACGAATCGTGCGTGAGGCTATCGCACTGGGCATTCCCTATCTCACGATTTATGCCTTTTCAACCGAGAATTGGAAACGCCCATCGTGGGAAGTGCGCGGATTAATGCGCATTATGGCCGAATACCTTGATCGCGAGTTGCGCGAGTTGCACGCTGAAGGGGTGCGCTTGCACTTGCTGGGCACGCTCGATGGGGTCGATTCGGCACTCGCCAAGAAGATTCAAAATGCCATTACCATGACTGCCAATAATACCGCCTTGACGCTCTCGGTAGCCTTCAACTATGGTGGTCGCGCCGATATCGTCAATGCAGTGCGCGAAATCGTGGCCAAGGGGATCAATCCTGAGGAGATTAGCGATGAGATGATCGCTGGGCACTTGTATACATCAGGCATTCCCGACCCCGATTTGATTGTGCGCACCAGCGGCGAGCAACGCCTCAGCAACTTTTTGATTTGGCAGGCTGCCTATAGCGAATATTATATGACCCCGCTGTTGTGGCCCGATTTTGGCCCCGACCAGTTTCGCGAGGCTGTCAGCAATTTTGGCAATCGCGAACGCCGTTACGGTGGACGCATCGGCGAAGGCGAAATGGCTAAATAAAACCCTTGAGAGAAGAGTTTGGCTCAAGCCATTCAGCAACGTCAATCAACATTTGTGAACACCCCAAGCGGCTTGCTGGTTGGCTTGGGGTTAGTTTAGGCTTGCCTAGAGCTATATCCCCCATCACTTTGCAGCGGCATCCCCCATTGTCGGCCCGCGAATCATACCAAAGTCTCTTGTCGGAACATGATATGATAGCAGTAGCATGGTTGTTAAGTAACCTATTGCACTTTCTTAGCTTTACGCACTGGCTATTTCACTATCCCAAGAGGTTTTTCCGATGCATATGCGATTGCCTGCTGCCCATACCCAACTTTTGCGTCAACTCAAGGATGAGCGCAGCAAACTGCAAGATCTTGTGTGGGAACTCGATGATCTTGAACATGCTGTCGCCGATTTAGAACAACACGTATGCGATACGCCCGATCCGAGCAAGCATCAGGAGTTGGAGCAACTTCGCCAACGCCACGATCACATCGAGGATGCGGTGCTCTATCAAATGATGTATATCGACCGCTTACAAGAACGCTATGACCTTTTGCCCTACTCAGCGATTCCCGCTGCCTGAGCCTCATCGATGGGGCTAGGCTTGGCGCTAGCCCCAACTATCTCCGCAAATAAATCGCCACGCTCGCATTTTCATAGACCAGCTCAAATTCAGCTGAATTAGCTAATTTGGCTTGATTGAAGATTTTGCCATTGGTGGTGGCATAGGCGTAATCATAGTTATGTTCACGCATCCACTGAGCCAATTCAGCAGCAGTTTTTTCGTTGGCATTGCGCAACCAACTGGTTTCAGCCTCAACCGCCGCAATATACTCAGCTGTGCCTTGGTTGTAGACAACTGGCGGTGTGCTCACTTGCAAGCCAGCATAGGGCAAAATCCACCAGCCACCATCGCTGCCACGGGCCACGTTATACAACCAACCTTCGGTATTAATCGCAAACCGCGCATTTTTGGGAATCCGTTGCACAATCCAATTCAGGGCAGTTAAATCATCAGCTTTGGCGATAATCGTACCATCATTAATCACGCTATGCATTTTGGTAGCCGAAATCAGCACGGTTATTGCCAAAATTGCGGTGCGAATCGCCCGCCAACCTCGGGCTACTCCCTGTTTGAGATGTTTGCTCAAGCCTTGGTCCAATGAAGCAACCCCAAAGCCAAACCACAAACTAATCGGCAGAAAAATTGCCAAAGCCACAATGTTGTTGTTGAAAAACGAAAGATAGGGCAAGCCAATCACCACCGGATTGGCAAATAACATCACCAGGCCAGCCCATAAAAAGCTGATCAGCACCAAACGCCAGTGTTGAAAGAAGCCAAACCAAGCAGCCAACAAACCTACTAAAAAGAGCACAAGGTTATTCCACGTCCAATATAAGCCTTTCGCAGCTTCGTAGGTATTGTAGCCACCACCAACCAATTGTTTGGGTGTGCCACTGCCAGCAGGCTGAATTTCACGAATCAATAAGGCCAGCCAGGGCGACATCAACAAAATCGCCATGCCAACTGCTGCCGCTTGCTTGCCCAAGATTTGCCAGCGTTGCTCAGTCCAAACATCGCGGCCCAACCAAACCGCGACACACCATAACAACGCAAAGCCAGCCGCCACAAAGTGAGTTGGCAGTAGCCCACCAACCACGAGCGTTAGCAAAATCAGGCCTTTGCGATCAGGTCGATCAAGCGCAACCCACGCCAACAGCAGCACCACCGGAACCATCGCCAAGCCCGAAAGCAAGGTGTAACGGCCCCAACTCAGGTAATAAGCGGGCATAATCGAGATAAAGCCCGTCATGGTGGCGGCGGCTAGGCCAGCAATCGGGCTTTTGGTTAGACCAATCGTGGCGCTGCCAACCGAAATCACCACCAACACCCCCAAGAATTGACCATACCACAGCATAAATTGGGGAATGCTCATGCCACTCAGATTGTAGATCGTGGCTGCCGTGGCGTGAAAGCCCCAGTGATAGCCAAAATTATCAACTGGCATGTAGGGGCGCAACGAGTAGGGCACTTGGCCGCTTTCAGCAATCACTCGCATAATCGTGGCATGGTGCAGCGAATCGACCCACGGTGGAAAAGCCACGTTGCGAATATGGCTCATTCTGGTGCTAATCGCGAAGGTCACAATTAATAACGCCAACCCAAGAATTGGCACTGGCGCTGGCAAGGTCCAAGGCCGTTCGCCCTCACGCCATAAACGCCAAACAACCCCGCCAACCAAGCCAAAGGCAATCAAGGAGATCATGCCAGTGCTCAGGGCTAAACCAAGCGTGGTCAGCCATAAGTAGCCCAACGGCCAAACTGCCAAGCTCAGTCCAATCCACAGGCTGGGTCGCACCAATGGCGCTAAATTCAAATCCAGCCAGCGCTCGAGCAAGTAGCCTGGAGCTAGCGCACAAACTAGCGCTGCAAACCAAAAACGGCTGTTTGGCAGAATTAAGATTAATATTGCTAGCCCAAGCAGGCCACCCAGCCCAATCATTCGTTGACGATTCATAGACAGCACCCTACAATTTGTGGTTCATGGCAAATGGTACACGAAAAACGCCACTGGTAAAACAGTAGCGTTCAAGCCAAAAGTCATGATTTTACGGTTGTTTAGCGATGGACTTCGGCGCGTTGTTCAGCTAATTGCAATTGCCAATTTTGTACGCGCAACCGTTGCACCAACGAGCGAGCCAGATTTTGCATCAGCTTCAGGCCCAGCGAGGCATCATCTTCAAACAAGGCAAACAGATAACGGCTATCGATCGAAAGCACGGTCGCTCCCGACTTGCCAGCGCGTAAATCGGCGGTGCGTCGGCCACCTTTGCCCTGAATCAAGGCCATTTCGCCAGCAATTTGGCCCGCCATCAGCACATTAACCCGCCGCGATTCTTCAATCCCAAGCTCATTGCTGATTCGCACCAAAACATCAACTTGGCCATCTTGCACAATAAATAATTCATCGCCGCTTGAATCTTCCAGCGCCAGCACATCTTGCGGGGCAAAATGATGTTGATGGCACAAACCTGCCACCCGCAAGCGTTGCGATTCACTTAAATCTTGGCCTAACTCAGTATTCGAGAGGAACTGGGCAATTTCGCCAACATCAAGATCACGCTGCTGTTGTACTTGATCATTTGGCAGGCTCGGCAAAATTGGCAAGCCCAAAAATGAGGCAATATAGCGCATCGTAGTTTCATATTGCTCAAAATGCGGCCAATGCCCAGCATTTGGAATCAAGCGCAAATCAGCTTGCGGCCATTCGTCAGCTACCGCGCCAGCATCACGCAACGGCACAGTATTATCCTCAGCGCCCCAAATCACTTGAGCTGGCGGCTGAATTTGCTTGAGTTTGCCACGCAAATCGCCCATTTTCATGGCTTCGTAGCAGGCAGCGCGAACTCTGCCTTGGCCTGGTCGCCGTGCATCGGCGCGAATTCGATCATAATCTTGCTGCGAGATTGCGGCCCGTTCAGCGAAGAGGATCGGCTTCATCAATTGATTGATATAGCTTAAAGGCGTATTTTCGAGATAACTCAAAATTTTGCCGCCCAATCGCGTGCGTTCGAGCAAAATATGCGGAGCCACAAACAAATTGATAAAGGTTGATAGTCGCCCGCTGACCACTGGATTGAGCAAAATCAAACGTTCGACCAGCATTGGGTGGCGCAGGGCTAAAGTCATGGCAATTTGGCCGCCCATCGAGTGACCAAGCACAACCACTGGTCGATCGCTCGCTTCCTCGATCAATTTGGCCATCAAATCGGCATACCAATCGATCGTAATTGGGTGTTTCGGTGCAGGCGACCGCCCATAGCCAGGCAAATCGACCGCCATATACGAATAGCGCGTGCCCAAAGCTTGCAGCAGCGGAGTCCAGGTAAACCACGAACTCGACCAGCCATGAATTAATAAGGCGACGGGGGCATTACGGCGATTATCGCGGATATGCAGTTCCTGTCCGTCGATGACATAGGTTGACATGCACTACCCTCATTGCAGGAACAATTACATAATTGGGCTATTGTAGCATATTGGGGCAAGTGGCTTCCCTAGATACGAGGCTAGTTAGTAGGAGCGAGGGAGCAGTTATCAGTTATCAGGGGCCAGTAATCACACAACTATGAAGAATACGAAGGAGCAAGGGATCGGTTATTGGGGGTCGGGGATCGGGCGACGAGCAATCACAGAGATGATGAAGGGTCAAGGGTTTCGTGAGCACGCAACCACGAAGAACGCGAAGAGCACGAAGGGGAAGATAAAGATCAGAATAGCTTGAATATAGACTAAAAAGCCTGATTTTACCGTCTTTATTAGAATCATTCTCATTATGTGACTAAAGTTACAGAAGCATGGCGAGGAGCTTGCTACACTAATCTTAGAAAACAAGTATGAAGTTTACGCCTCAGCGCGAAGGAGTATCAACAATGGCCTACGTAATTGCAGAACCATGTGTCGGCACCAAAGATTCAGCCTGTGTCAAAGTTTGCCCAGTTGACTGTATCTATGAAGGTGAAGACCAATACTATATCAACCCCGACGAATGTATTGATTGTGGCGCTTGCGAACCAGAATGCCCAGTCAGCGCAATTTTCTCAAGCGACAGCGTGCCCGAACAATGGGCCTCATACACCCAAAAGAACGTCGATTTCTTCGGTTAGTTCTGAACCAAGCCAATTGACTCTCAGGGACACGGAAATTTCCGTGTCCCTGTTATTTATTAAATTGAGGTTGCGATGCTGCGTTTTCCGGTAGTTTGTTTTGATGTTGGCTTTACCTTGCTCGATGAGCGGGTTGATGCCCACGATTTAATTGGCGAGGTGCTGCAAGAATTGGGCTTGCAGGTTGAACCCAATTTGATTCGCGATGCCCGCAAAGCGACCAATCGTTGGTATCATCAGCGCTATCATTCGCTCGATAATAACGATTGGAGTTCCGATGCCACAATTCGCACGCTTTGGCTCGAATTCTATCAACATCTATTCGATCAAATCGATCCCTCGCTGGATCACGCAATGCTTGGAGATCGCTTGATTGCGCACTACGAGCAGCCCGAAAATTGGGTTCCCTTCAACGATGTGCGCGAAACCCTCGATAGTTTGCATGCCAAAGGCATTCGAATTGGGATTGTCTCGGATTGGGCCAGCAGTTTACGGCCAATTCTGACCTACAACAAACTGTTGCCCTACTTCGATTTTGCGGTTATTTCGGCGGATGCTGGCTATGCCAAACCCATGACCGACCTCTATCAACTGGCGATCAAGCGCTCCGGCGTTGCCGCTGATCAGATTATTCATATTGGCGATAGTTATTATGCTGATGTGTTGGGCGCACGCGCAGTTGGCATGCAAGCGGCGTTAATCGACCGTCACAAGCGCATTCCCAAAGCCGATTGTCCAATTCTGCACGATTTACGCGATTTATTGCCGTTGGTTTAATGATGAAGAATAAGGTTTTATGGCTAGCATAGGCGCAAACGCAGTACCAAAACTGGCGGAATTTCGCTAAAATTGGCCCATGAAAATGGGTGGGTGCTGGTTGTACCTGTCGGATAGCGCGGCTCAAGCAATCCATCAAGCACAAATCCTGCCGCAAATGCTATGCCCAGTAAGCTTGTGAGCGACCGATGAAAATTGAATTGGGCGCTTGGCTGACCAACTACCCCAACCCCTTGGTGCACAGCTGGCGTGAGATAACTGCCAATTTGTAGCCGCGAGTGAGTTTCGACCTCGCCTTGCGCATTCTCAAATTGCTCGACAATTTTGCGACTGTGCGGGGTTTGAAAACATGGATGGACTGTCGCCAGCACAAAATGGCCTTGTGGCTTGAGCAATTTGGCTGCTGCTTGAAATAACGGCTCAATCGAGGGCAAATCCATCAGCACCATCGTCGAAACTAAAGCATCAAAACTGCTAGCACCTAAGGCCAATAATTGATCGAAATTAGTTGCATCGACAACTTGATATTCGAGGGTTGTAGAGCTTGGATACTGCTTGGCACGTTCGATTAAGCTGGTGCTAGCATCAACTGCCAGCACCGTTGCTCCCAATTCAGCCAAATGTCGTGCGAAGAGACCGTTCCCACAACCAATGTCAAGCACACGTTGCGCCGCTTGCAACTCTAACAAACTCAGCATGGCAGGCCGCACCAATTGCAAATGAAAACGGTTACCATCCTGACCCATTGAGTTATCCCAATGCTCAGCGTTCGTTTCCCAAACAGCATTGGATTGAGCATTTAATTCAGGCCATTCGCTATTTGCACTCATTGAGCAGTATTCCTAATATTCTTGAGGATCGATCAACTCGCTACAGCCAGGGATATCTTGCAAACGCTCGAAGCATTGGCGACCATGGGCTTTGGCCAGTTCAAGCATCTGATCAGCGCCTGCTGAAGGGCCACCAACCCGCAACACCGCATCGCAACGAATCACCAAGCGCTCAGCAATTGGGTGAAAAATCGCATTAAAGATCTCATCACCAATCCGTTTAGAGCCAGCCAAATCAACCATTGGTAGCGCCAGCCACTCGCCAAGCACTGGCAAATGTCCAGCGTTGAACAACGGTAACACATATGATTCCATCAAATGAACATTGGCCGCAATTTTAGCTGGATCGTCGCCAGTGCCAGAACGATAGGGCCCAGCAATTAAAATCATCAACGCAGCGTGATCAGCCATTAGAGCAACCTCCAAACAAAATCCTCGTTACTCTAGCATAGCTGTCAACTACAGGGCATTTGGCCATGGCCCAGCTGCTTGGCTTGGTAACTCAACTACTTCGGTTTTTTGATCATAGAGCTTAAAACCACGGGCTTGGTAGTTGGCTAAGGCAGTTGGGCCATCGAGCGTGCAAGTATGCAGCCAAACCCGCGAGCTGGTTAATTGCCAAGCCTGCTGAATAACCTTGGTAAGTAAAAGCCCGCCCAAGCCTTGGCCATACCATTGCGGCAACAAGCCAAAATAGCCAATTTGGGCTGAGCCGTCGGCCGCTTGCACCAACTCGCAATAGCCAATCGGAATACCTTGATATGTGCCGAGCCATGTTTGAATTGTAGGCTGGCTCAAGTAATCGAGCCATTGTTGATACGACCAGCCGAGCCGATCAAGCCAATACCACTGAGCACCCACCGCCGTATATAAAAAGCGATTGAGTTCAGGGCTAATCCGCTGAACTTGGGCAAAACCAAAAGCTGGCTCATGGCGTAAACTTGGCTTAAGCTCGCTGGCTGATAACATCTCAAGGTAGGTTGTTGTCACTTCGCGCTGCATGGACTTCCTCATCGAACTAGTGCTTGAAGGATTATCGAAGCAAACCATAGAAAAAACCAACCCAAAAAAATTACCGTGGCATAGAGGTAAATTCGTGCTTTAATACTCGCCGCAGTATGTTTGATGTTGCCCTTGGTCACAGTAACCTCAAATGGCAATAAACGAGCCAAGTTGGAATAATACTCTAACCCAAACTGATAGAGCGCCTGCTGTTCATAGGTAAATTGCAATACACTCCCACGAATTAAACCTACCCGAACATTGATTAATTGAGCAGCATTAATTGACTGACCCTCAATCAAAAATGGCTCAGTTTGCTCAATTCCACTAGCGGCACCATGCATAGCTGCAAATTTCTTGATTGGATAGATCCATAGGCCTGTAGCCGTAACAAACACAACCGCTCGTAACGACTCGACCCAGTTTGTTCCACGTACTAATTCTGTTGGTTGATCAAGTGGTTTTTTAATTATTTTGGCAATTAACGTTATTTGTGGTTGCAATTCAGGATGATCAGCAGCAAATTGCTGACTCATCGCTTTCACATTATAAATCGATCGATTAAACCAGCGGCGCATACGATTGATCCTCTCTCGCTAAAATCATTCGTTCGGCAGATCTTATTGTAACTCAACGCAAGTATGCTGAGGATTAATTATACCGAATGAGGTAAGCCATGCCAACCACTGAATTTTGCCTTGAATGCGGCGCTCCATCGGTTGAAGGCTTCAACTGTTGGGAGCAATTAGGGGCGTTAATCGCCTGGGAATATAACGACCCAGCCTTGCATGCCCAGCACTTTTTGGTTGTCGCCAGCTACAATTTGCAACACCCGGCTCAATTTACCGAGGCAGCGATTGAACAACTGCGCAGCGCATTCAACGATTATCTTGATCATGGGGTTAGTGCCGCAACATTACGGCAACGAGTTGCCAAAACCTATGCAGGCGCGACGCGGGTGCTGCGGCCTGAAGCTGAACGCCGACCGCAATTACGCCGCTGGACGATGACCATTGCTGATGTCTATCTGCCTGAACAACCAGCAGGAGCCGTCGAGCGCTTATTGCGTTGGGCCAGAGTTATTCAGGCGAATCAAGCGGTGGCGCAGGCTTGATAATCGCTTTGGCTAGCGCTAGCCCTTCAACCACCGTACTACCAGCAGCAATTAATGCACTAGCACAAGCTTCAAAGGTTGAGCCAGTGGTAAGCACATCGTCGATCAGCAATACATGGCTTGGGGCAGGCTGTTGACCACGCCATTCAAAAGCTCCGGCGACATTGCTGGCACGAGCTTGCGCTTGCTGACCAACTTGATGCTCGGTGGCACGCACCCGTTGCAAATCGGTGCTCAGTGGCAATTGCCAAGCTTTGGCCAAATTACGCGCCAATAATTCAGCTTGATTATAGCCACGTTCACGTTTGCGCACGCCATGCAATGGCACAGGCATCAACACAACATCGTTCCAAGCACAAAAATCAAACAACAATGGAGCCAAAATTTGGGCTAAGGGATGGGCATTTTGATATTTAAAAGCATGGATTGCCGCGCGTAGACTGCCTTGAAACGGATAAATACCCAAAGCACGTTCAAGTGGTGAATCGGCGGCTAAAGGTTGCGGTCGTTGGGGTGGAGTCAGCGGAATACATTCGGCGAAGCAAGCGGGGCAAAATTGCGTGCCAGCCTTGCCACAGCTATAGCAGCGTGGCGGGTAAACGAGATCAAGCAAGCTATTCCATAAACGGTTGATCATCGTAGCCCCAAATCAAACCCGCAAGCCAGTTGACTTGCGGGTGACGCTTTTAGGCGGTTTGTCGATTATTGGGTAGAGGCATGCGTTCCCAAACTTGCCAAATCAGCAGCAACAGAATCATCCATTGCAATGGTTGGCGCACGGCAATCATTGCCGCCACAAACGAGCGCGATGATGGAATATGCCGATAGAGCCAATCGATAGCAACCCCAGGCCACGTGCTAGCAGTCGCCAGCCAATCGCCAACCCCAACCGTGTTTGCCAAGAGATACACCCCGTAGATCACCAAACCAAGCGCCAAGATGCTGGCAAAGCCACTGAGGCCAACGAAGGCGCGGCGTTGCAACTTCCAGTGCTTGCTGCGCACCAACATTGGTGGCATCAAACCTGGCACTAAGGCCAAAAGTTTAGCAGTCAGATCATCGGGAACACTAGTAATCATCGCTGAGCGCACGACGGTATCGAAGGCTTCAGCGCGGCGAGCACGTTGAGCACAGCTTTCACATTCAGCAAGATGGTCTGTAAGTTGTGGATCAAGCGCTTCTTCACGCAGATCATAGTTGGTACGATGTTCACAACGCTTCATGACACACCTCAGCGCCAGCCTAGGGCAAATGCAAAGCGACCGCGGTTTGGCCGTTCATCGGTAACAGGTTCACGTTTGGCGGGCAAAATTGCTTCCGATTGATTGGCACCTAAGAGCAAGGCAAGCCGCTCTTTACCACGGCGAATATAGCTTTTGACCGTATTCAGCGGTACTTCCAAAATTTCAGCAATATCATTGTACCGCAAATCGTCAAAATAGTAGAGCGTTAATGCTAAACGATAATGATCTTCCAGTTTATCCAAGGCTTGGGTTACTTCGGCCCGCAACTCGTGGTTGGTTGCCACTTCTTGAGGGTCGGCCCAACGGTTATCATCGGCAATGCTCGATAATGGATCAACGGTTTCACCATCGTCATCGGTCATTGGTGGCATCTCCGGAGCACGGCGGCCACGTTTGCGCAGCTCATCACGCCCAAGGTTGATCACCAAACGATAGAGCCACGTGGTAAAACGACTTTCGCCATTATACTGGCCAATCACCCGTAACAGCTTGATACAAGCATCTTGGGTTAGGTCAGCGGCATCTTCGGGCTGGCGCATCACGCTCATGGCGATGTTGTAAATATAATGTTGTTGGCTAACAATCAATGCTCCCATTGCTTCGGGGTCATTGCGTTGAGCGCGATATAAAATTTCTGTAGTTGGTTCGGCCACAGTATACAACTCCTTGCCATCAGCGTGGCTTCTGTTGCTTGAGACGCTGACCCGCAAAAAATAGTTGCAGCAATTCGCAGCGATTAATCACGATTATGCCAAAATTGCTCAATTTGCAAAATGATCTTTCGATCTGTCGCCACTAGTCCTTTAGGACGATCAAGCCAAACTGCCCCACTCTGAGCCTTCAGAGCAGGGCAGTTGTTGATTAAATCAATCAAATTTAGCGTAAGCCGAAGCGCCGCACAATCCGCACAATCCAGGCTGTTAGCAAAGGATCGGGTAGACCATCTTCGTTCAGCCACGCGCCACTTGGTTGTTGCAAATTGCGTAGCAAATTAATTGCCTGCGTCACGGCGCGGGTCATCCGGGGAATCCGTGCAATGCCCGCTGCATTTAGCATCACTGCGAGGCTTGGCGCATCCCAATCAGTCGAAAGCAAATCGCCTAAGCCGCCCAACATGCGCTTGACTGGCCGACTTTCGCGGTGACCCAACAAAACCGCTGCCAACATAGCCCAACCAGTTGCCTCAACTCGAAAGCCTGGCAATAAGCCGTTATTGGCAATTTGGCCCAGCAACCAAGTATTGGCTTTATCTGCCGCCACATTGACTTCGGGGTTATCCAACAAGGCTAGGCTGGCCGAACAAACAGCGGTCGTGTAGATCAGCGCGGCATCCGACTCGCTATCCATCCACAAGGGCGGGCTATAGATCGCTAAATTGCTGTTTTCGCGCCACCAGCCACGCGGCGATTGAGCATCGAGAATAAAGCGGCTGGCCACAGCTACTGCCGGATGATCGCTAGCCTCAAGTTCGACAAAATGGCGAATAATGTTGCAGCTATCGTTGAGGGTGCTCGGACGGCCAGTCACGCCATTCAGCGGAAAACCACCATCGTCGTTTTGCAAAGCGGCTAATTGATCAAGCAGTTCGTCATCTGCTGGAGTTGCCTCAAGCATGTGAGTTATTTTGGCTTGGGCTAAAACATTGCCCGATTGTTCAATCCATTGAATTGCTTCTGGAATACGCATTGATGTGCCTTAATTCTGAAAATAAAGATATGTCTATTGTACCATCAGCGAATTAGCACTGGCGGCACGGTTTGTTTAAGCTCAACAATCTGGCCGCCACTGGTTAATTGGGGCGCTGGCCAAGCAAATTGGCCCTTGTGGCGAGCTACGCCCAATAGTTGAATGGGGTAAATGCCAGCCCGAACATTGGCGGCACTGAATTGACCATCATGCCAATTCAAGCCTGTGGCGGAACCAAGCTGCCACTCCACACCACTCGGCGCAGCCAAGCGTAGTTGTAATAATGACAGATCTTGTTCAAGCACCAAATAGCCTTGCCACAGCCATTGCTCACCATAACCCAATTGATCTGCGCTGCTGGAATGGAGCAAGTGGGCTTGTGCCGCTGGGTTTTGCCAGCTAGCTTGACTCGCCAACAAGATTGGGCCATTCGGCTCGATCTGCACGTTAAGTTGGTTGGTAATTGGCAACGTTAGGCTGCTGGCTTGATCATAATCACTCAAGGCTGCGCCATTCAAGCCCAAACGATAATCCCCACGAGTTGGAAAATCTTGTTGGGTTAGCTGAAATACCGCTACGCTACTTGGCAAATCTTCCCATGCCGTGCCATTCCAGCCCTCGGCGATCAGCTTGAGCACTTGGGCACGTAAGGCTGAACTTGGCTGGCTGCGCTCAAAAATCAAGCCGATCAGCGCCGCTTGGCGGGTGCGGCTCATCCAAGCACTTGGCTCTAGGGGTTGAACCAACAGCTGGCGCACTTCAGGCAAGTATTGATCAGCCTGAGGTGAATCGAGCAGCACCAAGGCATAAATCAAGCGCAAGCGTTGAGCCGTGGTTAATTGGCGATTTTTGAGTAAGCTGGTAATTTGAGTCTCAACTGTTTTGCCGCTGTGCGCCAAGGCCAACAGCATTTCGCTGCGCAAATCGGGATCAAGTGGACTAACCAAGGCTAACCAACGAGCGGCTTGAGCTTCGAGTTGGCGCAGCTGGGGCGAACGTTGCTCGGTCGCAATCAGTTGCACAATCAAGGCAGTCAATTGCAAATCGCCCGCCTGCGCATCCCAACTCCAGCTGCCATTGGTAAGTTGCTGCTTGGCCAATAATTCAATCTCGGCCTGAGCAGGCTGAGCTGCATAACGGGCTAGCGCAATTCGCCCAGCCAACGTCAGGGGATCATCGCCCTGCAATTGGCTGGGTAAGGCTTGGCTGGCTTGGGCTAAACTGGCAATCGCAATATTAATCGAGGCCGCTTGGTTGGCCGTCGGCACTTGCCAAGTAATATCGGTCGCTTCGGTCAACAAACGGCTTTGTTGCAAACGCACTTGGCTTGGTGGCTGAATCGTCAGGGCTTTGGTGATAATTTGGGTTTGTTGATTAACTTCAATGGTTGCGGTAAGTGTGGTCGTGCCAAGGTTGGTGGCAACCAAGGCTTGAGTTGTAGTATAAATTCGACCACTATTGCCAGTGGTTGGCTCGGCCAAGGCCGCAAGATAGGCCGAATCAACATTTAAGCGTATGTTGGGAATACCGCCACGGGTTGCTAGCAAATTCAAGCGAGCGGTCACGCTCAGTTGATCGCCCACAATCAAGCGTTCAGGCAACAGCATTTGGGCATCGATCAAGGGATTTGCTGCATACAACGTCGTGGCTTCGGCGCTATTCAAGCCATCGCTGGCTAAGGCCTGAATGCGCCAACCCTCGCCAAATCCCTGTAAATCGAGCACTGCTTGGCCATTGCTGGCTGTGCGGACAAGCCGCTGTTGGCTAGCTGACGTTTGGATTGACTGAAAACTCAAGCCAACCATGCTGGCAACAGGCCGACCAGCGCGTTGGGTTGCCAGCACCAATTGCGAGCCGCTGACAACCATCGTCAAATCGAGCGGCGCAACCGCTTGGAAGGGAATTTGGCTGCTGCTACTGATTAATTGTTCAGCATCAAGCCAAGCTAAAGCCACCTCTAATTGCTGAGTACTGCTCAGACTGGGCGTAATTGCGATGCGCTGACCAGCTGACCAAGGTTGAATTTGCTGGCGAATGCTGCTACCTTCAAACCAACTGACCAAAACACTGGTGGCCGCTAGATTGGTCAGCGGCGCAAGGGCAAGTTCAGTCGTTTCGACCAAGCTACTTTGGCTCCGACCAATTAATTGATCGCTCCTTGCCCCCAGCACCCACAACGGCACTTCCACGCTGGCAGCATCTGGGCTACTGGCGCGAATCAGCCACAGGCCCGCCCGCAAACCATTGGTGCGCCAAACGACCTCGCCAGCAGCATTGGTACGTAAACTTTGGGTGCTACTAATTGTGCCTTGAACTTCGATTTGCAAAGCGCGATTGGCCAACGCCATACCCTGTTGATCGCGCAGTTGGAAGCTGATCGTGGCAGGCTGATTGGAATTGAGCAACTGTTGCTCGGCCTTGGCAGCCAATAGCGCAGGATAGCGAATTTGGCTGGGATGGTAGCTAACTTGCTCACCAAGCTGAATTTCGAGCACATAATCGCCCAACAAAACTTGGCTTTGTTGATAATCGAACTGGGCAATTCCAGCGGCGTTGCTTTGCCAACTACCAGCAGTAACTTGGCGATTACGCTGATCGAGCAAGCGCCACAGGCCATGTTGGTTCGGTAGGTTGGTGTTAATTTCGGCTGGCACAATTGTATTGGTCACTTGCAATTCGGGCAAAACTACGCGATAGGCCAAATCGGGCTGATTGACTACAAAATTTTGGCTAGCAATCACTTGGTTGGCATAGCGCAGCCGCACTTGATACAAACCAGGTTGAACATCGGCGGCAAGTTGCACGTTGGTTGTCCAGAGGCTTTGGCTTAGCACCAAGGTTTGTTCGGGCGCAATCGCTTGGCCACTGGGATCAAGCACTGCCAAGGTTAGGGTTGGCGTAGTCACCTCATCCGCAGCAAACTCACTACTGCCGATAATCGTCAGTTGTTGGGTAGCTTGGTAATTTTGGCGGTCAAGCAGCAATTGGCTGCTCAAACTTGGCGCTTGACGTTGTGGTCGAATAATCGTTTCAGCGACAATCGGCGCTTGCGGCTCGCCGCCAAGCAACACCAAACGCCCGCTACTGCCCTGAATTGAGCTTTGCCAAAGCCCTTGCTGATCGCTCTGGCCTGTGGCAAGTTGATTTGCACCCGCCAAAATGCTCAAATTTGTGGCGGCAACTGGTTGGCGATTAGCCAGATCAACAATCCATGCTTGAGCTTGTTCGGGGGTCGCCAATAATTGTGCTCGATAGGGTGTCCAAATCAACACATGTTGCACAAGCTCGGCATTGGGAGCTTGCACTTGCAGCAATAACGCCGCTTGAGTTGGGGTAATGCTAATCGTTCGTTCAGGGCCAGCGGCAATTTGCCATTGCTGTTGCGGCTGTAAATTGTAGCGCTGAGGATTGAGCGGGGTTTGTGGTTGTTGCAAAGCCGCCGCCAAAACCGCCCGATCAACCGCATACAAACTCGCAGTGAGTCGGCTATTTTCGCGCCCGCTCAGCCGCAACTCGACGGTAGTTTCCGGCAACAACAACGAATAAGCCGCACCCTCAATTTGCAATGGCTGCACTTGGGTTTGGGTGCGAAAGGTCAGTGGGGCAGAGCCAGCCAAGGTCAGTGTGTAAACCGTGCTTGGTTGCCATGCAGCGCTAATCAAGGCCTGCTGATTATTGATGTTAATCGCCACGTTCGCAACTTCAGGCTCGATAAACAATTGCTCGGTAAGTTGCTGGCGCTCAGGCGCTTGGTTGAACAGCAAGCGCAGCGGATCATCGACGGCCAAACTGCCGCCACGGCCTGGCACTGAGCCAATTAATTGCAAGTTGGACTGAATTTGCCAAACGTGGGTGATCGGCTGGCTAAGTTGTAGGCTGGTAGTCAGCGTTTGAGCTGGCCAAGCAGCCTCAGGTAAGGCTTGAATGATGGTTTGTGGTTGTGGATCAGGCTGATATTGCACCTGCCAGGTTGCGCTCACAGCGGGAGTAAATTGAATCCGCTCGATCAATTGTTGGGTTGCGGTTTGATCAATCAAACCCTCAAAAGCCCATTCCAAGGCTTGATCAGCCTGAAGGATTTGGGTCGTTGGCGGAGCAATCAGGCTTGGCTCGCTCACCTGCACTTGCCATTCGGTGGTCTGAACCGGAATGCCCAGCAGATCGTTGAGATTTTGCAGCTTGAGTTGATATTGCTGACCAATTTGCCATTGCGCCTGCACCAAAACGCTGCGATCATCTAGCCAACGCACTTGGCTAGTGGCATTTGGCTCGATGCTTAATTCGGCTAAGCCACGTTCGGTTTGGCTGGCATAATCGATCATCGCCCGATTGAAACGCAACAAAATTGGGGTATTGGGGGCAATAATCGCATTGGGTAGCGGTGAGCGAAACACTAACAGCGGGGCAGGAGCGGCGGCAAATTGGGTTGTCACGGTCGTTGCCAGGGTTTGGCGCAACATCGATTGAGCAGTTGGGCGTAATTGCACCGTCACGGTTGTGCCTGGTGTCCAGCCAAATTCAGGCTGCCAACGGGCACGGGCACGGCCTTCCCAATGCCAACGTCCACGCACCGGCGGCGTAATCACCAAAGCATCCTCGACGCTCGAGCGATCCATCGGCAGATTGAAATTAAATTCCAAGGCCGTGGCTGGCGGCAATTCGCGGCTACCAGCCAACGGCGTTAAGCGCAAAACGCTTGGTTGTGGAACCCAGCCAGCGATACTCGCCACGATTACGCCAAGCAGCGCCGTGCCCAACAAACTAATTGTTGTTAGAAGCCAACGCCACCACCATCGTGCTAGTTTTTCGAGCAATCGCATAGCTCACCTTAGTGCTTCAACGCTGACCCACCCATTCTTGCGAACCATCGGCCCAGTGCTCACATTTCCAAATTGGCACAACCACCTTGATTTGATCCATCAGCCAGGCCACCGCAGCAAATGCCGCGCCACGATGAGCCGAGCCAATGGCAATCAGCACAGCCGTTTCGCCAATCTGCAACACGCCAACCCGATGGTGAATCGCCACCTTGCCAATGCCAAATTGGGATTGGGCTTGCTGCGCCAACAAGACTAGTTGCTGCTCAGCCATCTCGGGATAGGCTTCGTATTCCAAAAAGGCCGTAGCTCGCCCACCAAAGTTATTGCGAGCTACGCCTTCAAACAGCACAATCGCCCCATGGCCAGGGTCGCTGACCAACTGGCGCAACGGCTCGGGCTGCAAAACTGCCTCGGTTACCAAAAATGCTTGCACCTTAGCCCCCACTCACTGGCGGAATCAAGGCCAGTTCGTCGTTGGGCTGAAGCGTCGCCTCAAGCGTTACATATTGGCGATTGATCGCATACGCTAAGCCAGTTAAAGGCAATTTGGGATGCAGTTCAGCTAATTGCGCCAGCGCCGTGCCGACCGTCGCGGTCTCAGCCACATCCAAGCTCAGGCTGGATTGATTGAGTGCTTCGCGCAAGCCAGCAAATAAACGAATGCTAATGATCATACAGTCCTCGGCGTGCGGCGCATTGGAATGCCTTGATCTGCCAAATATTCTTTGACGGCTTCGACCGTGTAGGTGCCAAAGTGAAAGATCGAGGCGGCCAACACGGCATCGGCTTTGCCTTCGTGCAATGCAGCGAGCAAATGTTCGGGCTTGCCAGCACCACCAGAGGCAATCACGGGCACGCCAACTTGTTCGCTAATCGCCGATAATAATTCGTTATCGTAGCCAGCACCAGTGCCATCGGCATCCATGCTGTTGATCACCAACTCGCCAGCGCCCAAATCGACCACGCGTTTGGCCCATTCAATTGCATCCAAGCCGGTTGGTCGTGGATCGCGCCCCGTATGCGTGAAAACATTCCATTGGCTGGGTTGGCCTGGCTCGTTGATTCGACGCGCATCCATCGAAAGCACGATACACTGCGAGCCGAAACGCTTGGCTCCATCCTCGATCAATTGCGGGTTGAGCACCGCAGCGGTATTGATCGAAACTTTATCCGCACCAGCTCGCAACATTCGATACATATCATCGACCGTGCGAATGCCGCCGCCCACCGTTAGCGGAATAAAGACCTGCCGCGCCACATTCTCAACCACTTCGACCATAATATTGCGCTCATCGGATGAAGCGGTAATATCGTAAAACACCAATTCATCAGCGCCCGATTCGTTGTAGAAGGCCGCTAATTGCACAGGGTCGCCAGCATCGCGATGGTTGAGAAAGCTGATGCCCTTGACCACGCGCCCAGCCTTCACATCCAAACAAGGAATAATTCGCCGTGTCAGCATGCTTAGATCTCGCTTCCACGTTCCAAAATTTCGCTTTGGGCAATTTGTAAACGGCCTTGAATTGCCGCCAACATATCGCTCAATGCCTGAACTTCACGCCGCTCAAAATCTTGCATACGGCTCAAGTTGGAGATTTGGGCATCTTCGAGGCGGTTTTGGGTGCGGCTGAGCTTCGATTCATACTCATGACACCAGGTATCAATCCGCTCCAACGAACCCATAATTTGGCGCAAATGGCTTTCATCAGCACTGCGCAACTCATCAAGTTGCTCGTTATGTTGACCGCGTAATTCTTCCAAGCGTTCTTGGTTCATCAAGAAGCGCTCGGTACTGACCCGCTCGATCCGCTTGATTTCGGCAATCATATCGGGCAGTTGGGCCCGCACAACCTCAATTTGCTCGGGCAATGGTTCGATTTGAACTTCCAAGCCTTTTTGCAAATCCTCAAGCCGCTCGAAGCGCGAACGCAACTCGCGAATACCTTCGCCAATGTCGATCACCATTTGTTGAGTTTCGACGGCTTGGCGACGCATTTGTTGCTTTTCAATCTGCACATCTTCGCTGAGTTTGCGCATATCTTGCACAGTTTCAGCATCAGCGGCGCGAAGGTGTTCAATCTGACCGCCTAGCGAACGATAATGCTCGGTTTGCTCACGCATCCGCGCCTCAAAATCGCTCATGCGCTGTTCCATCAATTCAATTCGGGCAAACCAGCTTTGTGATGTTTGTAAATCTTGTTTGCGATGCTCTTGCTGTTGCGCCAACGAAAGCTGAATATCGCGAATTGGCTTGACGCTATCGTCCATGCGCACGGTGCTGTTGGCAATTTCCTTGCGCAAGGTAGTTAATTCGCGACGATAGCTTTCCAAGGTTTGGGCTTGCTCTTGGGCTTGGCGCTCGATCATGCCTTGTAGTTGCGCCACGACCGCCTCAGATTTGCGTGATTGCTCGGTTGACCACGCGTATTTGCCGTTTACGTCTTTGATTTGACGACGCAATTCATCGATTTGATTCTGTAGATAGAGCAATTGCGATTGCTCTTGGGCGCGTAAACGCTCCTCTTCATAACGAGCAGTAATATCTTGTTTCGATGACGACACGTTTAGCCTCCGTGTTCAATCGTTTGAATTGCCGAGGCCAGATCGATATGGCCTGTATAAAGTGCCGTGCCGATAATTGCCCCACTAATGCCCAGTTCAGCCAAACGCGCCAAATGTTCAACGCGGGCAATCCCGCCAGAAGCGATAATCGCTGGACCATTGGGAGTTACCAAGGCGGCAGTTTGAGCATAATTTGGTTCGCTCAAGGTGCCATCACGGCTAATATCAGTATAGATGATCCGCGCAACTCCGAGTTGGCCCATTTGTTCAGCCAGTTCGGTTGCACGTTGGCGGCTGCTGGCCAACCAGCCTTCGGTCGCCACGACCCCATTGCGAGCATCAATGCCAATCGTAATCGCCTTACCATATTGGCGCACCAATTCGGCTACCAATTCAGGGTTGCGCACCGCCACTGTGCCCAAAATCACATCGCTCACGCCAAGTTCAAAAGCGGCGGCAACACTGGCTGCATCGCGCAAGCCACCACCAAGTTGCACAGGAACACTGACCGCTTTGGTAATCGCGGCAATCGTGCTGGTTTGGGTTGGGCGACCAGCTTTGGCTCCATCAAGATCAACAATGTGAATACGGGCAGCGCCTGCTGCTTCCCACTGCTGGGCGACCGCCACCGGATCATCGCCATAGACAGTTGTTTGTTCAAAATCACCTTGCACCAGCCGTACACAACGGCCATCGCGCAAATCGATTGCTGGTATAAGTTGCATGGTTCTCCTAAAAGTAGGGGCTAGGGGTCGGGGACGAGGGATCAGTTACCCCTGCCATATGTATTTTCTCAATAATTAATCATCGTTATTTTAGCTGCTATTCTGATCCCTGACCCCTACCAACTGCGCCCTTTACCCAATTCCCCAGCAATTTTAGCCCCCATTGGCCGCTTTTTTCGGGGTGAAACTGGACGGCAGTAATATTATCGCGGGCAATCGCTGCCGGAAAATTCAGGCCATACTCGGTACGGCCAGTAACCAAAGCTGCATCGTCAGTTGCTAAATAATAGGAATGCACAAAATAAAATTCAGCTCCGTTGGGAATCCCATTCCACAAGGCACTGCCATCATGCTGCACACCATTCCAGCCAATTTGTGGCACTTTCAAGCCTTGATCGAAGCGGCGAATCGTGCCTGGCACTAAACCAAGGCATTCGTGCAAGCCAAATTCTTCGCTTTGCTCGGCCAACACTTGCATACCTACACAAATGCCCAAAAATGGCGTTCCGCGAGCAATCACCTCGCGAATTGCTGAATCCATGCCCATTTCACGCAACGAGCGCATGGTATCGGCGGTTGCGCCAACTCCAGGCAAAACGACAGCCTGCGCCGCCCGCACTGCCGCTGGATCAGTCACCACTTCGATCGGGGCTTGAACATATTCCAAGGCTCGCACCGCATTGGGCAAGTTGCCAGCTCCATAATTGATCACTGCAATCATAAGTGTCCTTGTATGTATTCGAGGGGCCAGAAGTCAGGGGCGAGGGGTCAGTTTTTAATCTCTTGAATAATGGATGCTCGCCATATTGTATGGAGCGTTTGCTATACCGAAAACTCCAAGCCTGACCCCTGACAACTAGCCCCCGATCCCTATGCTCTATGCTCTATGTTCTTCGTCCTTCATCCCTTCAAAAGCGGATGTTCGCGGCGGAGATGCTCGATCAGCCAGGTAACATCGGGTTCTGGGGTATGACTGACTTCTTGATTGAAAATCGGGGCAGGCTGACCAGAAACCCATGTTTGCAGCGTTGCAGTGAGGCTTTGAGCGAGGGCTTCGAGGTTGTAACCACCCTCAAGCAAGCCCACCAAGCGTCCGTCGCAGCACTCGGCGGCTAAATTATACACGATCGACGATAGCTGGGCATAACCGCCAGTTGAGAGCGCCAGATTCCCCAATGGGTCGTAAATATGCGCATCGTAGCCCGCCGAGATAATCAATAACTCAGGCTTGAAGCGCCGAATAGCTGGGGCAATCGTTTGTTCAAACACCAGATGAAAGCCCATATCGCCAGTCAATGGGCGTAATGGTAGGTTGAGGGTCGTGCCCAAGCCAGCTTTCGCGCCCATCTCCTTCCAATGGCCAGAGTTAGGCCAAAGCGGCCAGCCATGGGTCGAGATGTAGAGCACATCGGGGTTTTGATAGAAAATATCTTGGGTTCCGTTGCCATGATGTACGTCCCAATCCAAAATTGCCACTCGTTTGAGGCCATATTCACGTTGAGCAAAGGCTGCAGCAATTGCCGCATTATTGAACAAGCAAAATCCCATAGCTTGGTCGGCGGTCGCATGATGGCCTGGTGGGCGAACCAAAGCAAAACTATTGGCATGCCGACCACTGAGCACTGCATCAGTCGCGACAATCGCGCCGCCAGCAGCTAGTTGGGCAATCTCGACCGAATCTGGCAAAATATAGGTCTCAGCATCAGCCCAATCGCCAAATTGGGCCATCCGTTGCAGCGTTGGCAGATGACTGGGCACATGCACCGCTTCGATTTCAGCAGCAGTTGCATGGCGTGGTGCAAGCGAGGTTAAATGTTGTTGCAATTCATAATCAGCCGCTAGCATGGCATGAATCGCCCGTAGCCGATTGGCATTTTCGGGGTGCTCAGGCTGATCGTGGTCAAGATAATGATCGTGTGAAATGAGAGCGAGGCTCATACGCGAAAGCTCCTCAGCGAACAATACTAGGCCTAGCTTAATCGAGGGCTGGCAAGCCTGCAACCAACCAACGATGGAATTTTCAAATGACGCTTGAGCCAAAATACAACGTTACCCAACCAACATCCGTCCTAAGACCGATCATGGGTAGCAAAATTCTTTGTTACAATTAATGTTCTGCACCAGCCGCCCCCCAGTTTTGGGTTTGGGCGGCATTTCGCCGTGCGACTCATCCAGCTTAATTTAGGAGGCATTGCAATGCGGGTAGGCTTAGATTTCGGAACAACTAATACGACCGCAGCAATTTACGACGGCGCAAACGTAAGCTTGGTTCCGCTAGACTCCGTAGCGGCAAATCCCAATGTGTTACGCACCGCCTTATTTATCACGCCCGAAGGTCAGCAACGGATTGGCCGCGCGGCAATTAATGCCTTTACTGAGGGCAACGTTGGCCGCGAAATTGTCTACGAGCGACGCTATCTTGGCACAGTTACCAACACCTATGCAGGGGTTGGCACGATCACGCAGGCCGTCGAAGGCTTGGTCGATAGCAATCCACCAGGCCGTTTGTTTCAATCGATCAAAACCATGCTGCGCGATCCATCCTACATCAAAACCAATGTATTTGGCCAAGAAACCACCCTCGAAGAATTAATCGCCAAAATCCTACGGGCAATTCGCCGCGAGATCGAACGCTTCACTGGCGAGAAAATTAGCGCGATTACAGTTGGGCGGCCTGTGCACTATGCCAGCACACTCGAAGGCGATGCGTTGGCGATTCGCCGGATGCGTGAGGCATGCGAATTGGCCGATTTGCCGAATGTGAGTTTTATGCCGGAGCCTGTTGCGGCAGCCCATGCCTTTGCAGCCAGCCAACGCGAACGCCGCAATATTATCGTATTCGACTTTGGCGGCGGGACGCTCGACGTAACCGTGATGTCAATCGATGGAGCCAAGCGCCAAGTGCTAGCGACCGATGGCGTGCCAATTGGCGGCGATGTGCTCGATAGCAAAATCGTTACGGGAGCCTTGCGCCAATATTTTGGTGATGGCGCAAAGCTTGGCCCCCGCAAATTGCCCTTGCCCGCTGCCTTGATGGAGCACCTCGACAATTGGCAAAATATTCTCGAAATGCACACACCCAAAATGCTCGACATCATCGAAGAATCAGTGCGAACCAGTGATAAGCCCAAAGAACTCAAAGCCTTGCGCTCATTAGTCCGCGAGAATTATGGGTTGGTGCTGTATGAGCATGCCGAAGAGGCTAAACGGCGGCTTTCCAGCGAACGCCAAGTTGAAATTAGTATGCATGTTAAAGATATTGATTTTGATCATTTGCTGCCCCGCTTTGAATTTGAGCGCCTCGTTGGCCCCGAAGCTCGTGCGATTGGCGATTGTGTTGATCGCACGGTTCGTGCGGCTGGCCTGAGTCACGAGCAAATTGATGTAGTGTTGCGCACCGGCGGCTCCTCGCGGATTCCGCGTTTTATCAAATTATTAGCTGATCGCTTTACCGAGGATCGGCTGCGCGAACAAGATCCCTTTACCAGCGTCGGGGCTGGCTTAGCCGTCGCTGCCTACGAAGGCTTGGGCGAAGCTAGTTAAATGGTGGTGGTTGCTCAAGGCTTGGGATCAAAACTGCCAAGCCTTGGAAATCTCAGCTATAATGCAACTAGCTTTAGTCGGGAGTATGCGTGATGGTCAAACAAAAAATCTTATCCACCTTCAGCAATATCACCAGAGTTCGCGCCCAAGTCGAGGATTATCGCCAAAAATTTCAAGATTTGCGGCCATGGTGGCCTGTGTTGATTCCGTTTTTGTTGTGGCGGGGCAAACGCGCCTATGACCAAGAGATGAAAAACGTTGGCATCAAATTAGGCGAGGCGGCGTTGCAAAAGGCTCAAGAACAGCACAAACTGCAAGAACAACAAGCCAAATTGATCGAAACCCAAGAGAAGATCAATCAACGCAGCAACAAAAAGGGACGGAAATAATTCCGTCCCTTGGGTTTATCAAGTGAAATTGAGATTTTAGCCGAGGTTACGAATCACCCCAACCACGCGGCCTTGCACTTCCACATTGGTTGATGGATAGAACATTGCATCCATGGTAACGTTGGCGGGTTGCAATCGCACGCGGTCGCCTTCCCAATAGATGCGTTTCAAGGTAACTTCGTTTTCATCGCGAATACGGGCTGCGACCATCTCGCCATTTTCAGCGGTTGCCTGATAGCGCAACAAGACAATATCGCCATCGGCAATCAAGGCATCGACCATTGAATAGCCTTTGACCCGCAAGGCATAAACATCGCCCAGTTTATCGCTACCAACAATTTCTTCGGGCACTAACACCGAATCGTCGGAGTTGGCCGAATCGTTGGGAACTGGAATGGGCTGACCAGCGGCAATTACGCCGAGCACTGGCACACGTTGGCCACCAAGCACGGTTGGCAACGGTTGCTCAGCATTGATCAATTCGATAGCTCGCGAGATATTACCTTCGCGGCGGATATGGCCTTTGCTTTCGAGGGCGCGTAAGTTATAAGCAACCACTGAGGTTGATGAAATACTTAACTCGCGTTGAATATCGCGAATCGCCGGAGCATAGCCATTTGTGCGAATAAATTGCTTGATGTAATCATAGATCCGTTGTTGGCGTTGCGATAATCCGCTCATTGAAGCGCCTTCCTTTCAGGGCCGACGAGGCTGTGGGTATTCAGCCATACACGAATAGACGTTCTAGTCTTTATTATAGAAAAATACATATGTTCTGTCAACTAGGATGTTCTACTTTTTACAAATTAAGGGATGATATTCGCTATTTTAGGGTTAAATCTTAATGTATATTTATAGAATTCATAAATCCTATGGTGCTACTTCGAAGGATGGCTATGAGTAAAGACAAACTTACAATGATTACAGGAAGCTTTTTAAATACTTTTTGGGGGATTGGGGCTGAGCATGCGCTCTATCATAAAGATGGAAATTGGTATCATCAACTTAAGAAATTTCCTGGTGTGCTTTTTGATGCCCATGGGTATATTCTCTTTGAAACAAATGAGGAATTTTTTAATTCGCCATTTCTTCGTATACGCAAAGATGTTAGAGTACCTCAAGGTATTTTGTCTATCCCTCAATATATTAAGTTAAGTAAAAATTTACCAATTGAAACTATTAGCCGCATTAAAGTTAACAATAAGCCAGCAGGAAATCGGTTAACGCGCAGAACAATTAATACTATTGATCGTATTCAGCGAGATACCAAGGTTAGTTCGTGGGTAAAATATGTTTATAACTATGCTTGCCAAATCTGTGGCATTAGACTCCAAATTGGTCAAGATAAATTTTATGCTGAATGTCATCATATTCGGCCATTAGGTGGAGTTCATCAAGGCGAAGATATTGTAGAAAATGTATTATGTGTTTGCCCTAATCACCATGCTTTATTAGATTATGGAGCAATCAGAATCGATTTTTCTACATTACGCTCCCATCCAAATCATCTAATCGATCCTGAAAGTATCGATTATCATAACAATAATCTATTCAATACTCAAATTACGTAAATTTATAGTAAAGGCAATTATGGAATTACCAAGCTTTATTTTCCCATTATTAAAACGCTTTCGCTTACCACCACGCTTGCACTGGCTTGCTGCCAATCTGATCAACCCGCACTTTTTGCTGGGTGTGGCGGGTATTATCACCGACGAGCAGGGGCATTTATTATTGTTCCATCACACCTATCGTCGCTCGCATCCGTGGGGCATGCCTGGCGGCTGGATGAGCAAAGGTGAATCACCACTCGAAACCCTCGAACGCGAAGTACACGAAGAATCGGGATTGCAAGTCCGTGCTGAACGCTTGGCATTAATTGGCGTTACTCGCGATCGCCCCAAATTTGAGTTTGTGGTATGTGGCAAGCTGGTTGGTGGCACATTCCAAGCCTCGCGTGAGGTTGATCAAATGGGCTGGTTTGCGCCTGATCAATACCCAGCTTTAGCCCCATTCCATCAGCATATTTTGCAGCAATGGCGCGACCAACCCAACCACGAAGTCGGTTGGTACGAAGCTCCATGGATTATCGCCCACCCGCGCTAGCCCCAGACAGCCACTAAACTATTGAGCTTGAGGAGCATAGAATGGAGCAATCGATTGTTGTTTTTGGCGATCTTAATCTCGATACCAGTGTTTCGATTGGGCAATTTCCACTGCATGGAGGCGATACGCTGTTCAGCTTCGATGGCATTAGCGATGCGATTGGCGGAGCAGCAGCCAATGTTGCGGTTGGCTTAACTGCGCTTGGGCATCAGGTTCATTTTGGCAGTGTGGTTGGTCAAGATCGCATGGCCGAGCTAGTGCTGCAACTAACACAAGCCAAAGGTTTAGCCACCACCCACATTCGCCCCGATTGGCAAACAACCTCGCGCACAGTCGTATTAATTGATGCTGCTGGGAATCGCCAGTGCATCAACGACCCCAAAGCGGTGCATCGTTATCGTTACCCCGAAGCGGCATTACCCGCGCTATTTGAACAAAGCCAATGGGTCTATTGCTCAACTCAAAATTGGTGTCGTTACGTTGCCCAAGCCGCTCGCGACGCAGGCAGCACAGTCATTGTCGATGTACAAGCATTGGTTGATATTGATGAATATCATCGTGATTTTTTGCAAGCTGCTTCGATTGTTATCCTTAGCACCGAGCAACTGGCCATGCATAGCCATGAATTTATGCGCCGCCTATGGCAACAATTTGAGATTGACATCGTGGTAGCAACCCATGGCAATCATGGCGCAACCCTCGGCGTGCGAGCAACCAACACAATCGAGTATCAACCAGCCTTTGAGCTTGGGTCAGTAGTGGACAAGACGGGGGCAGGCGATGCGTTTTGTGCTGGCTTTATTGCCGGTTTGGCCAGCAATTTAACTCCACGCCAAGCTCTGAGTTTTGGGCAATATGTAGCTGCTAGCAAAATCGCAATCAAAGGCTCAACCAATGGCTTTCCGGAGCGAACCCATGTGTTGCAAGCATTAGCGCAATTGTCAACATAAACTGTCACCGCTTCGTCATCTTTAATCCTATTGTTTGCTAGCCCCCCTCGTTACAATTAAGCACAACACAGATGGGGACAACAGCAATGACGCACGTAATCAAAATTAGCGGCTACGAAGTGGATCACGCTGATTCACTGCAAACATTAATTAGCGCCTTAAGCAGCATCGACGATCAAGTGGTTTTAATTCATGGTGGTGGCAGCATTTTGCCGCGCGTCTTAAATGCTATTGGTGGCACGAATCATCCGGCGGCGGCTGAAATTGCGGCAATGGCGTTGCGTGGCGGGATCAATCCGCGTTTGGTTGCCGCGCTAACCCAACATCATTTGCAGGCAATCGGCTTATGTGGCTCGGATTTAGAATTGATGTATTTGCTGCCCAAAAGCGATGAGCCAATCGTGCGCTTTGAAGTGTTGCACTATCTGCTAGAGCAGGCTTGGTTGCCAGTTTTAGCTCCGCTGGCGATGGAAAGTGCCACAGGCGCGGTGAAATTGCTCAACGCCGACACGGCAGCTCAAATGATCGCTTCGGCACTTTCAGCTGATCAATTAACCTATATTGTGCAAACGCCAGGGGTTTATGCCAGTGGGCGGCGGATTAGTGGCATTTCAGGGCGACAATGTGAGCGCTACATCAAACAAGGTGCATTCGATGCCACCTATACCTCGGTTGTCAAAGCAGCCTCATTGGCCGCTCCGCATGTTGGGAGGGTGCGCATCACCGATCTCAATGGCTTTTTGGATGGGGTTGAAACCGTCGTTGTAGCCTAGGGCGAGGGGTAGGGGCCAGAATAACCGAAACCGCGAAGAACATGAGGCTTACTTTTTGATCCACGAAGGACACGAAGGGCACGAAGATTTGGCTATTGGCTATCGAAATTATTGCAAGCCTACAAAACGTTGCGCTAGCACAGTGCCTTCATCCCTCATCCCTCATCCCTCATATTTTCTCGATAGGTCGCGAAATCGCTACCCAGCGAATGGACAGAGCGTGGTATGATGGGGCATAAACATTCGTGTCCCTTGAGGAGGCTTCTCAATATGGCACTCATTACGCACGTTCGCGGTCGCGAAGTTCTCGATAGTCGAGGTAACCCGACCGTTGAAGTTGAAATCGGTTTGGAAGATGGCACGCTTGCCCGCGCAATTGTTCCTTCGGGCGCTTCAACTGGCGCACACGAAGCAGTCGAACTGCGCGACGGCGACAAAAGCCGCTACGGCGGTAAAGGCGTGCTCAAAGCTGTAAAGCATGTCAATGAAGATATTGCTGAAGCCATCGAAGGCTTAGAGGCACTTGATCAAATTACCCTTGACAAGACCTTGATTGAGCTTGATGGCACTAAAAATAAAGGCAAACTTGGCGCTAATGCAATCTTAGGGGTTTCATTGGCCACCGCCAAAGCTGGCGCATTGTCAGTCGGTTTGCCACTCTATCGCTACCTTGGCGGGGTCTTCGGTCATACCTTGCCAGTCCCAATGATGAACATCTTGAATGGTGGCAAGCATGCCCAAGATAGCACCGACTTCCAAGAATTTATGGTGATGCCAGTCGGCGCTCCATCGTTCCGCGAAGCTCTACGCTGGGGTGCAGAAATTTACCACACGCTCAAAAACGTGCTACACGACCGTGGCTTGGCCACCAATACTGGCGATGAAGGTGGTTTTGCGCCATCGTTGCCATCAAATGAAGCCGCTCTCGAAGTAATCGTCGAAGCGATTCAAAAGGCTGGCTATACCCCAGGCAAAGATGTCATGTTGGCACTCGATCCAGCATGTAGCGAAATCTACGAAAATGGCATCTACAACTTGGCCCGCGAAGGCCGCAAACTTAGCTCCGAAGAAATGGTGGGCTACTGGGAAAATCTGGTCAACAAATATCCAATCATTTCAATCGAAGACGGCTTGCACGAAGACGATTGGGGTGCTTGGTCGTTGTTGCGCCAACGCATCGGCGATCGCGTGCAGTTGGTCGGTGACGATTTGTTGGTAACCAACGTCGAACGGCTCAACCGTGCGATCAAAGAAAACTCAGCGAACAGCATTTTGATCAAGCTTAACCAAATTGGTACCTTGACCGAAACCCTCGACGCAATTCAAATGGCGCAACGTGCTGGTTGGACAGCAATTGTCAGCCACCGCTCAGGCGAAAGCGAAGATGTAACTGTGGCCGATTTGGTGGTTGCCACCAACGCTGGCCAAATCAAAACTGGTGCGCCAGCGCGAACCGACCGCGTAGCCAAATACAACCAATTGCTGCGGATCGAAGAAGAACTCGATAGCCAAGCCAAATTCGCTGGCTGGAGCGCCTTCGCCGTCAAACGCGGCTAATCGATACTGACCATTCAGGACACGCAACGGCGCGTGTCCGCTTGCTATTTTAGGGGGAGCAAGCATGGCCGATGATCGCAAAGCACTTGGGCGTTGGGGCGAGCAATACGCGGCTGCGTATCTGCAACAATTAGGCTATCAACTGATTGCCAGTGGTTGGCATTGTCGTTGGGGCGAGATCGATCTGATCGCCTATGATCAAACAACCTTGGTGATTATTGAAGTACGCACGCGCCGAGGCACAGCCCATGGCAGCGCCGCCGAATCATTAACCCTCAAAAAACGCCAACGTTTAGCGCGGTTGCTGCAAGCCTACCTCCAAGCCCTCGATGCCAACCAAACCCCATGGCTCGGCGATTATCGCATCGATGCCATTGCGATTACGCTCTCCCGTGGCCAACCCCAACTTGAACATTTTCAAGCAATTTCAATTGAATAAGCAGCTATCAAGGAGTTTTCAATGACCCGTGAAGTTATCAGCACGCCCAACGCTCCTGCCGCCATCGGCCCATACTCACAAGCAATCGCCATTGATGGATTATTGTTCTGCTCAGGCCAAATTCCGCTTGACCCAGCAACTGGCCAAGTGATCGAGGGCGACGTAACCGCCCAAACCCGCCGCGTGATGGAAAACATTCGGGCAGTGCTAACGGCAGCCAACACCAGCTTTGAAAAAGTGGTCAAAACTACGATTTTCTTGGCTGATATGAACGACTTTGCCGCCGTTAATGCCGTATATGGCGAATACTTCCCTGAAAACCCACCAGCTCGCTCGACCGTGCAAGTGGCGCGTTTACCCCGCGATGTGCAAGTTGAAGTCGAAGTGATTGTGTTGCGCTAGATTAAGCCTGTACTTAACCCGCTCTTGGTTTGTTCAAGAGCGGGAGTTATTTGGCACTAGTCAAGTGACCACTAATGTGCAAGGCGGCTTGTTGGCAAGCCCAATCGGCAGCTTGCAAAGCCGAATCGCCCTGTTGAATGCGCCAAAACCAAGCCGCTGCCCATACATCGCCAGCCCCAGTTGGGTCGCTCACTTGCACCGGATAAGCTGCGACATGCTGGGCTTCAGCATTAACCCAAATCGTTGCGCCGCGTGAGCCTTGGGTCATTGCGACCAAACCACAGTGTTGCGCCCAACCAGCAACGAGCTGCACATCGCCAGCAACATCCTCATCACTCACCACCAAAGCATCAATTTGAGCTAGCTCAGTTGGAGTTGGTTGCCAACGTTTTGGTTGGATTCGGCCTGAACTATCCCAATGCCTGAGCCAACCCTGAGCCGTCAAGCCAATCAAGGCCCGCGGAAAAAGCTTGCGCGGCGGAATTGTAGTTAATTCTTGAGCCAAGGGCGCAAGATGCACTAAGCTGGCTTGTTGCCAATGCGGCGCAAGATTCGCCCAATCCAATTGGGTTGGCGCGGCATGCAGCCACTGCGTGCGAGCATCACCCTGATAGCGATTTTCAAAGGTGGCAGTCGCTCGACTAGGCAAGCGCACAAGTGTACTGGTACTCGGCAAATCAAATTTGATCTTGGCGTGGGCTGGGGTGATGATCGTGGTTGCAACCCCCCAAGCGGCTAATGCTCGCGCTGCAAATGTGCCAGTGCCACCTTGCTGCCAGCCAATTGATGTACGATCGCGAGTTAATGCCCCGATCAACAGATACTCAAGGCTCATGGAGTCTGCTCCAACGGCAAGTGAATGGTATGCTGTGGGCTGCCGCGCATAAACACAAACGGGTCGAGATAGGCGCGGTAGGTAATATTGAAGACATATTTGGTGTAGGTGGCCTCACGTTCCAAGCCAAAACGGGTTTTATAACTCAACTGGCCCCATTCGCCAATCGCCAACTGCATCAAACTGGTTGAAATTGTTTGTTCAGGCAAGCGCAACAGCACCTCAAGCTGCGGAATTGGATTCAAACGCAAGCCCAAACCATTATGGTACAAATGGCGCAAATCGCTATAGGTGCGCAAATTGGCCCGGGTTGGGCGGGTATAGGCATTCGTTTCATCGAATTCGGCGTGATGCAACACAGCGCCTTGGACAAAACCATTGGGGGGAAGCGGCATAACACTTAAACGTTCAGGTGTGCCTTGACACAACTGCGGCGGACGTTGGCCGAGGGGCACTGTCCAACGCGTTTTGATAAGTTGAACAACAACAAGCATGGCAACTCACAACTGAAAAAAAGCCTTCTCCTCAGTTTAATCCAATTTTGGCAGAATGGCGGGCGACACACCTGAAATTAACAAAAAAACCGACGTTTGAGGGCTAAACCCCAAACGTCGGCTGGAAGCCAAGTAAAAACTTACTTGATTTCGATTTCTGCACCAGCAGCGGCCAAAGCAGCCTTGGCAGCTTCGGCTTCTTCTTTGCTGACACCTTCTTTGACTGGTTTTGGAGCGCCTTCAACCAAATCTTTGGCTTCTTTCAAGCCCAAGCCAGCGACAACTTCGCGAACGGCTTTGATGATCGCGATTTTCTTGTCGGCTGGAGCGCCCTTCAAGATAACGGTGAATTCGGTTTGTTCTTCAGCAGCAGCGGCTGGAGCATCGCCAGCAGCAGCAACGCCAGCAACCATTACTGGAGCAGCAGCTGAAACACCGAATACTTCTTCCATTTCCTTCGCCAATTCAGCAGCTTCAACCAAGGTCAAGCCTTTGAGTTCTTCCAACAATGCAGTTACTTTTTCTGAAGCCATGAGTGTAATTGCCTCCAAAGCAATAAAATAGGGATTTCAAAGTTGATTTGGCGAAAAGGCTAGGCGATTCGCCGAACGAATGCGATTAGCCTTCAGCACCTTTTTGTGCGTGTGCGCCGAGGATGTAGGCAATATTGCGCATAACACCCTTCAAGCCACCGACAATTCGGCTTGCTGGAGCATTGATACCGCCCAAGATCTTGGCCAAGCTTTCGTCGCGGGTTGGCATTTTGGCCACCCGTTCGACATCTGCGCCAGTGATTTTTGAGGTACCGACGATCCCGCCTTTGACCTTAATATCTTTCTTCGATGCTTTGAAGAAATCATCAATTGCCTTGGCCACACCTGGAATATCATCGTATGAAAATGCCAGTGCGGTTGGGCCACCCAAGAATTCTTCAATTTCAGTTTTACCTGCTTCGCGTGCTGCCAAGCGGGTCAAGGTGTTCTTTGCAATAATCACCTCGCCGCCTTTTTCACGAACCTTCTTGCGAAGTTCGTTCAATTCGGCAACTGTCAAGCCGCGATAGTCGGCAACTAAAAGCATTTGAGCGCGGTTTAGGCGTTCGGTTAATTCGGCAACGGTTGCAACCTTAGCTTGTGTTGGCATTCCGTTCACCTCCTTTCACAGGCAAATAAAAAAGCCCTGAGTGTAACGACACGCAGAGGCAGTAGCACACAAATGTGTGGAAGATTGCAATAATCTATCAGCTACCTCGGCGGGCGATGCTTGGCATCATTAAGCGTGAACGCACCTGCTGTCTACGGTGGTATTTCTTGTACCGAAGCGAGATTATAGCAGGCTTTGCAGGTTTCGTCAAAACGTTGTTGATCCACGAAGGACACGAAGGGGCACGAAGATTTGGCTATTGGATTGAGAGATCCTTGGAAATTCCAAAAAATGTTCCGCTAGCCTAGAGCCTAGTGCCATCCCTCTCTGCGATTAGAAGCCCAATCCCCGACCCCTAGCCCCTGACCCCCATTTTGCCTTTTGACTTCTGCCTTTTGACTTTTGATTTACCTTTGACGCGCTAGAATGGCTCGGATAGAATGGGTAGTAATACCTATCACTGTGCCAACGGTGGGTATTTTGGCAATGTCGCCTATCAACCTGTTTAAGGAGTTCCCCGTGACTGATCTGCTGACGACGATTCCTGGCCCCCGCGCAACTGCCCTAGTTGATCGCGATACGGCGGTAATGGCCCCATGTAGTGGGCGGGTCTATCCTTTTGTGATGGATCGTGGCCTTGGTTGTGAAGTGTGGGATGTTGATGGTAATCGCTATCTCGATTTGAATGCGGGGATTGCGGTGGTTTCAACTGGTCATAGCCACCCGCGGCTGGTGCAAGCTCTGCAAGATCAGGTATCCAAGTTTATTCATATGGCTGGGACGGATTTTTATAATGAGCCAATGGTTAAGGCTGCCGAAAAAATCACGTCGTTGATGCCTGGCTCTGGCGAGTGGCAAGTATTTTTCGCCAATAGCGGCACCGAATCAGTTGAAGCAGCAATCAAATTGGCGCGATATTACACCAAACGCCAAAATGTAATCGGCTTCTATAGCTCGTTCCATGGCCGCTCATATGGTAGTTTATCGATCACCGCCTCGAAGCCTTACCAACGCAAAGGCTTTTTCCCCTTGATGCCTGGTGTATTCCACGCCTTCTATCCCAACCCCTATCGCACACCTTGGGGCGTTGAGCCAGAGCGCGTTGCCGAAATCTGCTTGGATTTTATCGAAAAGACCTTGTTTACCACCACCACCCCTGCCGACGATGTAGCGGCAATTATCGCCGAGCCAATTCAAGGTGAAGGCGGCTATGTTGTGCCAGCTCCAGGCTTCTGGCAAGGCTTGCGCGACCTCTGCGATCGCCATGGCATTTTGTTGATCGCCGACGAAGTGCAAAGCGGCGTTGGCCGAACGGGCAAGATGTGGGCAGTTGAATACGAAGGCATCGTGCCCGACATCATCACCAGCGCCAAAGGCATTGGCTCAGGCGTGCCAGTTGGCGCGATGGTTGCTCGCAAAGAAATTAGCAGCGTTTGGAAACCAGGCGCACACGGCAATACTTATGGTGGCAACGCTTTGGCCATGCGAGCCGTCTACGAAACCTTGTGCCTCGCCGAAGAAGAATTGATGGCTAACGCCAACGAGGTTGGTGGCTACTTCAAACAACGGCTGCACGAACTCGAAGATCGCTACGAATGTATCGGCGATGTACGGGGCCGTGGTTTGATGATCGGCATGGAATTCATCAAAGATAACGTCAACAAAGATCCCCATGGCGATCTATCCAACGCCGTGATGGAAGAATCGTTCCGCCGTGGCATGTTGCTGCTGACCTGTGGCAAATCGACCATTCGCTTCTGCCCGCCATTGGTGCTGACCAAAGACCAAGTTGATGAAGGCATCAATTTGTTGAACGACACCTTGCAAGCGCTGGGCGCAAAATAAGCCCTAATTTTTACCCACCCCTTGTCTCATTGCAGGCAAGGGGTCTTTTTATAGATGAAAAGATGGCTATTGGCACGAGGCGGCGATTGGAAGATCAATTTGTGCAATTCGTGTAATTCGTGGCTAAAAAATAGTGCTTCGTGCGCTTCGTGTCCTTCGTGGATCATTTTGTGGAAACTCTCGCCCCCTCGCCGACGATAAACACCGCACAACAACACTTTGGTGTCTGATTGCATCTAACCCTTTTTTGTATGCTCAACCGCAGAAATCTAGCCTCTAGTTGGAGTACGCGATGCATAGCACACAAAAATGGGGTGGCATTGCCGCCTTGATCAACGGGTTTGCCTATATTATCGGCATTGGCATGGTCTTCACCCTTTTAGCCCCCTTCCTCGAAGCCAGCCAAGCTGAAAAGATCACCTTTTTGATCGAACATCAAAACTTGATGGCTCTGTGGTATCTGATTATTTATTTGGTCGCCGGAGTTTGGATGGTTCCGCTGGCAATCGCCCTGCATCATCGGCTGCAGCAAGCAAATTCGCTGTTGATCCAGGTAACCACAGCAATGGGCATCATTTGGGCGACCACGATTCTTTCCAGTGGTATGTTGTTGGTCAACAATATCAAAATTATTGCCGAGCTTCAGCAGCAGAACCCCGAGCAAACCCTCGCTGTTTCGACGGCAATTTCGGCGGTGGCCAGCGGGCTGGGTGGAGCAATCGAATTACCTGGCGGCGTTTGGGTCAGCTTAATCAGTATTGCAGCCTTGCAAACCAAACGCCTACCCAAAGCGCTCAATTATCTTGGCTTACTGATTGGCGCATCGGGCATTGCAATGACAATTCCAGCGATCGCCGCAGTCGGCACGCTCTTCGGTATCGGCATGATCGGCTGGTTTTTGTGGGTTGGAGTAGTTTTAGTTAGAACAAAGAACATAGAGCATAGAACATAGGGATCAGGCATCGGGGATCAGGCGATAGGGCAGCGCAGCATAATCTGTAACTAAAATAACGCTTCCTGCGCTTCGTGTCCTTCGTGGATCATATTTGTAACGTAGAGAACACATGGCTCTGGGCTATCGGAACGTTTTGTAGAACTGGAATAATTCCGATAGCCAAAAGTCTCTAGCCTATAGCCTCAAACCAATTTACTGCGCACAAGCTCAAGCCACTCTCGGGTTGCCTGGGTAGTTGAGTGATTTTTACCCAAAACCTTTTCACGCTCGATTAAGACCTGTTTGAACAATGCCTCAGCTTCACGATAACGATCTTGATTAGAGAGTGCGCAGGCCAAATTATATTTACTTGTTAAGCTATCAGGATGCAACATGCCTAGCGTTTGCTCACGGATCATGAGTACCTCGCGATAGATTTGTTCAGCCTCAGCATGGTTACCTTGGTATCCCAACGCCCAAGCCAAGCCATGTTTCGTGGCTAATGTGTCAGGGTGGTTAGCTCCAAGCAGTAATTCACGCAGCACTAAGACTTTACGATAAAGTTGCTCAGCCTCATGATAACGATCTTGATGGCCGATTGCCCAAGCCAAAGAATGTTCAGTGGCTAAAGTATCGGGATGATTGCGACCAAACGTTTGCTCACGAACCGCCAAGATATCGCGAATCAGCAATTCAGCTTGAGCATAAGCACCTTCTTCACCAAGAATACCAGCCAAATTATGTTTAACAATGATGCTATCAGGATGGTTTTCTGCAAGCACTTGTTCATAGAGTTCTAAAATTTCACGATATAGTCGCTTAGCTTCATTATAGCTGCCTTGCTTGCCAAGAATACTGGCTAAATTGAATCTATACTTAATGATTAATGTTTCGCTAGCTTGCTGTTTCCGCCCAAGTGCCGCGCGATACAATAACTCTGCCTGAGGATATTTACCTTGGCGCTGTAAACAAAGCCCGGTTTGATAGGCCAATTGTCCATCGTAGGTTGGGCGGTGCAGCGCTTGCTGATGCGCGTATTCAAGATGGGGCAGCAACATTTCAATTTCCTGCATTGCCCATTGATCATGATAACGTTTGCTAAGCGTGATCGATGCTTGCTCAACCGCCGCATACCATTCAGGCTCATTCGCCGCATCAAGATCAATAATTACATCAGCCATCAGCGGATGTAAACGCGGTTGAGTTGGGTCATTAAAAAATCCCGCTTGGGCTAATTCCCACAGATATTCGGTTAAGCTATCATCGTCGTAGCTGCTAGCAGCTTGCAATAACTCCCACGGAATCAGCACATTCGGCGCACAATAGGCCATCATCAACAATAAACGCCGACAAGCTTGACTGGATTCATTAGGCAATAGGCGATAGCTGACTTCAACTGTATCGCGCACACTCCAAAAATGGTTAATTGAGTTTTGCTGGAGCTTGCTAGTTGGCTTGACCATCGCTTGCAAGCTGACAATCCGTTGGTTTTTCAGGGCTGCAATATACTCAGCAGCAGGCTTGCGAAAATAAAATTTTAAGCTTGAGCCAACCAAATGCAAAGCTAAAGGCAAATGCCCCACCAATTCGGCCAACTGATCAGCATCGGCATCGCTGAGATAGTTGTTGATATTCGGTTGGGTGGCTAGTTGTTGTAGCAATTGGCGGCTTTCGAGTGGTGGCAAGGTATCAAGTGTAATTAAATTTGCCCCTTGCCATTGGCTGCGCCGACTAGTAACCAAGACTTGGCAACCACTGCTAGCCTGGGGCCGATAGGCCGCGAACAAGGCTGGATCTTCACAATTATCGAAAATCAACAAGCGTGGAATCGGCTGATTAAATAATTCACGCACCACTTGCAGCCGCGTTTCAGGCTTAACTTCATAACGCCACTCGTCTGGTTTCAGGCTATCCCAGCAACGCTCAAGGCTGGCTTGCAGGGTTTCGTTGGTGGCGGCATACAGCCAAAATACCCCGCCAGCAAAATAATTGCCGTAGCGATGGGCAAATTCTAGGGCTAGGCTACTTTTGCCAATCCCGCCCATGCCTGTGGCAAAAGCAGTTGGCGTAATTAGGGTTGGGTCGGGGCGTAACATCGCTTGGGCCAATTGATAGAGCTGAGCTTCACGCCCCACAAAATCACTCAGCGGTTGATAGGGCATAACCGAATGTGGTGGCAATTGGCTGCGTTCAGGCAAATGATCTAAGGGCAAGAGTGCGAAGCAAGCCAAAGCGGCTGGCAAAGGGTCGGTTTGGGCTGGCAATTGCAAATATTTATTAATTTGATTGTTATTGCCCGCAACCACCGCATCAATATTCACATCACCAAAGCCAGCATTGTTCGAGCCAAAAAAATCGCTAATGCTGTTGGTCATGGCAATTCCTCTGAAAGTCAAAAGACAGAGAATCGTGGGCTATTGGCGAAAGGCTCTGGGCGAACGGAACATGGTGTGGGATTGCAACCATTCCAATAGCCAAGAGTCTATAGCCTCAGCTTCCTACTCTTCGTGGATCAAGCCCGATCCTCGACCCCCAACAACTGATCCCCGAATAGTACAAAAGCACACTCCGCCGTTGCAGTGTGCTTTCTAATGCGCAAGTTGACCACAATTTCTGGCAGCGAACGGTTTAGGTTTAGTTACCGAGCGATGGCCAAACTTCCATTTTGGTTTTTACGCGACGAATCACTTCATCGGTGAAATCGCTGGTGGTGGTATGGCCACCCAAATCGGCAGTCCGCACACCATCGTAAACAGCTTCCAAGGTGGCTTCGCTGATCGCGCGAGCAGCCATGTTGGCTTGAGGGGTATCAATATAATCAAGCAAGGCCGCCGAAGCCAAAATCATTGCCATTGGATTAGCAACGTTTTTGCCTTCCAAGCTGGGAGCCGTGCCGTGGGGCGCTTCAGCCATCACAACATTAACTTTGAAATCTTTGTCGAAGGCCAAGAGCAATGATTCTGCGCCAGCAATCGTGCCGAACATTTGCAATACCAAGTCGCTCAAGCAATCGCCATCGCGGTTCAGGGCTGGAATCACCATTGGATCGCCAGAGTTGGTCAAGAGCAAGGCATAGGTTGCATCGATCAATTGTGGTTCGTAGCGCACATCGGCATAGCGCTTGGCGGCAGCATCCATTTCTTCTTTGAGCATGCCTTCATACACTGGGCTAACCGTGTATTTGGGGCCGCCGAAAACTTTGGCTTTCATGCGGCGAGCATGCATAAAGGCATATTCTGAAACGGCGCGGCACGTGCCACGGGTAATTTTTTCAGTGCGATAAGCAACTTCATTATCGCCTTCGCCTTCGCGCCATTCTTTGGCACCATAGGCATCGTCAACCGCCATACGAATGACCGAGATTGGCGCATACGCACCACCAACTGGGCGCACACCTGGAATCCGGCGGCCTGTTCGCACAATCACCGTACCATTGATTTGTTCGCGCAGAATCGCGTTGGGGCTACCAACATCGCCAGCTTTTTCAGGGGTAATTGTGGCCGCCTTCAAGCCAAAACCAGCTTCCTTCATGGCTTGAGCTGCTTCCAACACAATTTGATTATTGGTTGCTCGGCGCGATTCGAGGCTCAAATCGTAGCGCTTTAGCTCTATATCAACGCCCGTCACCGCAGGATCAAGGACGCGCAGACTTTCTTCAAGCAGTTCTTGCCCCGTTTGATCGCCCTCAAGGACAACAATCGTTGGCTTACTCATTAAACTTAACTCCTTAGTAGGTTTTGGTGCAAAACTTTGTTTCACCTAAGGATACAAGTCTGAGTCACTGCTGTCAAAAGCTGCTTACAACAAAGAACATAGAGCAAAGAACATAAAACATAGAGATCAGCCATCAGGGGCTAGTTGTCAGGATTCAGGCGTTTGGTAATCCACGATAATCACAACAATCTGTGACAATCTGTGGCTAAAAATTGAACCTTCGTGTTCTTCACGGTTGCCAACTAGCCCCTGACCGCTCGCTTACGCCTGCTTGCAAGCATCGTGTATAATAAGCCGCAATAGTTGTTAATAGTTTTTGAGCCTTGCTACTGGCTTGCGGCTTAACTGCATGGGAGGCCAACGATGAGCCGTTTATCGCCCTCTGTCCTCGTGATTATCCTGCTGGTAAGCTGTTTATTTATTTATATTGGGCCAGCGCAAAATCAAGCAAATCAAGGTCTGGTTGGGATAATTCTGTTGTTAATTGTCCTGATTGGGCTTTTTTTGGCGTTTAGTGGCGGCTCTGTGGCCCAGCGTGAATCAGCTCGCAATATGTTGGGCACATTAACTGGCATTACTGCTGTTTCATGTGCAGCCTTGCTTGGTCAACAAGCCTTAAATGGTAATTTACTAGGTTTAATGTGCGCTCCAGTGCTCTTGGCTGGGGTCTATATGATCTTCTTGGCCATGACCGCGCGAATTGGCCAGCATGTTGAAGAAGGCGAAGTGTTGCTGATTCAACGTCGCATGGATCATCAGCACATTATTCGCCCGCCAGGCTTGCATTCGCCAATTGTGCCCGCCCTCGAAGTTGGCGTAGCCGTGATGCCAACCTACAACATCCAAACCGATGTTGAAATTGAAATGGTCGATACTGCTTCGCTGCATACTGTCGATAAAATTATGGTTGATACCCAATCGCGAATTATTCAGCGCTTTCCTGAAGAGGGCGAAAGCATGCCCGTCGAAATGCGCTATGAAGGCTTTTTAAAATTACCCTACAACTATCCCAACCGTGACCATATTTTTAAAGAAATTGCCGATCGGCGTAATATGGACGTGATGCAAGTGCGCATGAGTGCCGATTTTTGGATCGAAGCGATTCAATCGCAATTACGCCGCGATGTTGAAGAAGATTTACGGGCAATTATTCACGATAATACCTTTTATAATCCTGAAAAACGCAGTTATGGTAAGCTTGCACCGGCAGATATTTCGGCCCGCCGTGCTGAAATTGCCGCCCAATTGAAAAATCGGGTGCAAGAAAAAGTACAACAATGGGGTATTGAAGTACTCGATATTGGCATTACCCAAGTTGTGCTTAACCCCGATCGGATTAAGGCCTTCTATCGGGCGATCACGGCTGATCTGGAAATTCAAACAGCCAATCGTTTAGCTGAACAAGAAGCCAAACGCACAATCGCAATGGCCGATGCCGAAGCCTATCAACGCAAGAAATTGGCCGAAACTGAACTCGAAATTCAACGTCAACGCAGCGAAATTGATAATGCTGCCAGCTTGCAAATGCTGCAAGATTGGATGAATACGATCATTGGTGATAACCCTGACATGAAGCCCGATGATTTGAAGCGCTTGCTGACAGTGGCGCTTGATGAACACGAAAAACGTAAAGCCTATCGCGATCACAATCTGACCGAACACGAAAAATCAAGCTAGTTAGGAGTTATCTGGCATGGAACATTTGGATACAGATTGGCGCGTGGTGGTTATTGGTGGCGCAGGGCTGGATATCAAAGGGCGTTTGCTGGAGCCATTGATTGAAAAAACCTCGAATCCAGGCCGTTTAACAATTAGTGTTGGCGGCGTTGCCCGTAATATTGCTGAAAATTTGGCCCGTTTGGGGGCGCAAAGCAGCCTGATTGCCGCCGTCGGCAACGACGAATTTGGGCGCTTAATCATCCAACAAACTGAAGATGCTGGCGTTGATACCGATGCCATGATGATTTTAGAGGATCAACATTCGGCAGCCTATTTGGCGCTGCTCGATTGCAATGGCTTGTTGTATACGGCGCTTGATGATAGCCACTGTGCGCGGGCATTAACGCCCGATTACATTTACGATAATGTGCAGCTTTTACGGGCCGCTGATGCAGTTTTTATTGATGCTAATTTGGCGCGGGCAACTGCCGATGTAATTTTGCAAATTTGTGCCGAAGAAGATATTCCAGTCTGTTTCGAGCCAGTTGCCTATGGCTTAGCAGGTCGCTACCGTGATCGTTTGCGCGGCATGTATTTAATTACGCCCAACGAGCGTGAGGCTGAAGCATTAACTGGCTTGCCCGTAACTTCGCCCGCTGAGGCGACGGCTGCGGCCAAAGAATTAGTGCGGCTTGGCGTGGAAATTGCGATTATCACTTTAGCCCGTGAAGGCCTCGTATATGCCACAGCCGATGGTCATGGCCATATTCCAACCTTGGTGCGCGATGTTGTCGATGCCACCGGAGCTGGTGATGCCTTGGCTGCTGCCGTCTTATTTGGCCTGATGAATGAGTTGACGTTGGATGAAGCTGTGCGCTTGGGAGCAAGTGCCGCCGCATTAACCGTGGCCTCGCCCGACACCGTGCGCCGCGATTTGAGCCTAGAGAGTTTGTACGCCCAGTTGTTAATCTGAGCCTAGTATTCTTGCTAGGTGCTGCCTTGGGAACAGTATGCCTGAACGTATTCTCGTTGCTGACGATAACGAAGCCCTAAGCCAATTGCTTGAACTGATTCTAGTTGAGCATGGGTATGAGGTTACTCTTGCCAACGATGGCGGCGACCTGTTAGCCAAGGCCCAACTGCAAATTCCCGATTTGATGATTGTTGATATTTTGATGCCTCGCATCGATGGCTATGAGGCGATTCGCCAGCTGCGCAACGATACGCGGCTGGCGCATATTCCAATTATTGTGCTCACTGCGCGTACTGCGATTGAGGACGTAGTGACGGGCTTTGAATTGGGCGCTGATGATTATATCGTCAAGCCGTTTCAAATGCCGGAACTGCTGGCGCGAGTTCGTGCTCAATTGTTGCGGGCGACTCGCCGCCCTGTACTCAACCCATTGACGGGCTTGCCCGGCAATATTTTGATCGAAGAAGAAGTTAACCATCGCTTGCGCCAACAACAAGCCTTTGCGCTGTTGTACCTCGATTTGGATAATTTCAAAGCCTATAACGATAGCTATGGTTTTGCCCGTGGCGATTTGGTGATCAAGCTATTGGCCACAATTTTGACCGAAATCAAGGCTGAGTACAACGATGAAGGGCTATTTATTGGCCATATTGGCGGCGATGATTTTGCCCTGATTATGGCATCGGAACATGTCAATGCCCTCTGCGAAGATTTGATTCGGCGCTTTGATCAGCGGATTTTGACCTTGTACGATCCCAATAGTAGCAACAAACCGGTGCCGATCCAGACGCTCTCGGTTGGCGTGGTGCTGCATCGCGAAGATATGCAACAAACCTATCACGACCTGAGTCGCACCGCTGCCGAGATGAAGCGGGTTGCCAAACAACAAACTGGCAGCGTCTATGTGGTTGATCGGCGGGCGCAAAAACAGACGATCGAACAAGATCGGCGTAAACGTGGCCCAACAATTGGGGTTATTGCCCAAGATTTTGGCCTAGTCGATATCTTGAACGATTTGCTCCAGCAACAATCATTATTTGTAATCGAGGCCGATAGCGAAATTATGCCGGATGCTTTGGTGTTAGGCTATCGCGATGTCGTGCCGCATGTACCCGAACGTTGGCAGAGCTTGCCACAAATTACGTTAAAACTCAATCAATCAAGCTATGAACAAGGTTTTGCCCAGCTTCAAATTCAGACTGGTTTGAAGCCGACCATTCCTATTCACGAGTATCTATCGTTGGCTTTGCACTTGGTGCGGCTGGAGGCTCGATGATCGGATGGATTTTTGTCATTTTGTTGTGTGGGCTATTTGGCTATAACTTGTATCGGACTGGCCATGTGCAGCGCTTGATTGCGATTCGCCAGCGCCGCCCGTCTGCCCGCTCAACTGGAGCCATTGCTCCAACCTTGCGTGCTCGCGATTTGCGCACCCAGCGCTCGTGGGCGGTCCGTATTCGCGATGAAGTTCAATCGCGCGGCAGTATGGGTGTGGTTATTTTCTTCCTGATTATCTTAATTGCTTTTTTTCTGAGTTTGAATTTATTGGGCCTTTTTGGTAGCCCAGTTGCTGAAACTGTCCACGCTAAGGTGATTCTTTCGCCATTTACGAGCAGCGCAGGCCAACCAGCCCAAGAAGGTTTTGCCGCCGCCACTACCATGGTTGAGGCTTGGCAAGTACGCGCCAATGATTTGCAATTTGCCGTGCTCAAAACTCCGATTGCCGATGCCCAAAGTGCTTGGAATTTGGCCGATCGACCTAAGTATGATCTGGTGATTTGGGGCACAATTGTCGCTGGTGGTGATGCCAATAGTGCTAGCATCGAGCCGCAATTGCTCTGGACTCCGCGCCAACCCTTGCCGCATGATCGCTCGTTAGGGTTACGCGAGCGCTTGAGTTTGCCGCTTGTATATCGTTTAGCCGACCAGCCATTTAATGCCCAAGCTGTGCTCGGTGAAATTTTGGTCGTGATCGATCTCTATCAAATGGGCGAATACGATCAAGCGATCCAAGCGATCAATAGCTTGCTTGATCGCTATGCCGTGGATGGACCGTTACGCCCTGATTTGCTCTTAGGGATTCGTGGCTCGATTGCCGCTCTGCAAGAGCAATGGAGCTTGTCCGAGGGCGATTTTCGGCGAGCCTTAGAAACAGCTGATAAAGCCGAATATTGGAATAACCTTGGGGTTGTCTTGCTGGAACAGGGCCGTTTTTCTGAGGCAACTCAAGCCTTCAACACCGCCCAAGAACGGCTCAAGGGCACAAATAGCGATCTCACGGCGCTACATTTGAATCGTGGTTTGTTGGCGTTGCGTGGGGTTGATCCAGCGGTATCGGTTGGTGAGTTGGCCTTAGCGGTCAAGCTCAATCCCAACGGTATCAGCAATAAATTAGCCTTGGTCGAGGCGCAATTACAAGCCAATCAATTGGCGCAGGCAATCGAAACCATCAATAATCTGAATAGCTATGCGAGTGCTGATCCATTGGTGCAATTGATGACAGCGCGAGTCCAAGTAGCTCAATTGGTCAACAATGGCGATCAGCCGCTGTGGGAATTGGAGATTGTGCCGCCATTGCCCCGCGACACCCTGACGATTGTGCGCCAACGGCTTGATAGTGCGGTTGTTACGCTTGAAACGATTTCGACCGAGCAACGCCAAATTGCCGCCCGTGATGATGCAGCAGGCTTGCCAGAATCGGGTCGGGTGCACGAAGCTCATTCGCGCCAAGCCTTTGAATTGCTCAATCAGGTGCGCTATTGGCAAGCAGTCGCAATGACCGAAGAGGGTATTTCCGCCTCGGTCGAGCAAAAAGGCCGCTTGCGCAGCATGTGGGATGATATGTTTGGTGATGATCCGCCGCTGGAATTAGCTCAAAATGTCATCGACCCACTAGCCAAAGCCCAAGACCAGAATTATCCAATTTTAGTTCAGGCGGGGCGGGTGCATCGAATTTTGGGTGCGCCGAAAACGGCCATGGATTACTACACCAAAGCCAGCGAACTCAATGCCAATCGGCCTGAGGGCTGGTATGGCTTGGCGATCACCCGTTTTAATACCGAAGGCCCAAGCCCTGAGCGCAACCAAGCAGTGCGTGATTATTTGCAAAAAACCATTGCTGCTGCCCCAAATTTTACGCCTGGCTATATTTTGGCTGCTCGCTTAGAGGTTGGCGATAAACAATGGGCCGCCGCGTTGCCCTATCTACAATGGATTGTGGCTAATCGCCCTGATAACCTTGGCGCACGGATTACCCTAGGTACTGCTCAGCGCGAGCTTGGGGCATTGGCCGATGCTGAAGTGACGCTTTTGCCTTTGGCGAATGCAAATAACAGCCAAGCCTTAGTTGAATTAGGCAAGGTCTATGCTCAAGCAGGCCAAGATCAATCAGCCGAAGATATTTTCTTGCGGGCGTTGAATGTTGATGGCAGCAATGCTAGCGCGGCCTACGAGATTGGCCGCTTGCGCCAAAACCGTGGCGATTATGCTGGAGCTGAAAAAGCCTATCAAGTTGCAACTGAAATTAATACTAGCTATGTTGAGGCACATCTGGCCTTAGGCCAATTGTATGCGCGGTATCTCGATCAGCCGGATAATGCCGTTGCGGCCTACCAACGCGCAATCGACGCTGGCGGCGAAGATCCACGCAATTTTGAGGATATGGGCCGCGAATTTTTGGAGATTGGGCGTTATAGCGAGGCCGCCGATGCCTTGGAACAATCGGTGCGGCTCAACCCAAATGTGCCAGAATCGCGCCATTATTTGGCCCAAGCCTACCTTGAACAAGGCCGTTTTGAAGCAGCTCGTGAACAAGAACGCGCAGCGATTGCCCGTGATGCCGATGGCGTTTACATCGAAGCGCAGCTTGGCATAGCCGAGAGTTTTCGGCGCGAACGGCGATTTGATGAGGCAATTACGGCCTACAACGAAATTTTGGATAACGATTCGACAATTATTCCGGCGTACATTGGTTTAGGCCGCACTGCCGCCGATCGGGGCGAGTGGCAAGTGGCGATTGGCTATTATAATCAAGCCCTCGCCCGCGAACCCAATAGCACTAATGCCCATTTTTGGCTGGGCCAGGCCTTGGTTGAGCAAGGTTTCTATGAACGGGCACTTGATGAATTTAATCTGGTGCTGGCGACTGACCCGAATAATGCTGAGGCCTTGTTTGGGGCTGGCCGGGCTTATTGCAACATGGCGATTAACAGCTATGCCTATGATCCAGCGCAGGCTGCTGAATACGATGCTGAGGCGCGGCGTTTGCTTGATCGAGCTTTGAATTATCGGCCAAACGATGCGCGGGCCTTGTTTGAGCGCGGTAAACTCAACGAGCGCCAAAACCAAATGGCCGCCGCGATTAGCGATTATGGTCGGGCTGCCCAATTGGATACGCAAAATAGCGAAGCATTATATTTGCAAGGCAAACTGTATCTCAGCCAAAACAACCTACAAGCCGCCGAAGAAGCGCTCGATCAATCGGTGCGGCGCAACCAAAATGACCCAACCGCTTTGTATTGGCTTGGCCGAACCTATCGCGCCCAAAACCGTACTAATGATGCGATTAAATCGTTTGAACGAGCCTTGAGTTTGAATGGCAATTTTCATGAGGCCCGCTACTACCAAGGCCTAACTGCCGAAGAAGCCAACCAAATCGATCTAGCGCGTGAAGCCTATCGCTTGATCAGCCAACAAGCCAGCCCCGATGATCGTTGGCGCTTACAAGCCGAAGAACGTCTGCGCGATTTAGGTCAGTAGGCCGATCCACGAAGGACACGAAGGAATGAAACCGCGAAGCCCACGAAGGCCGCGAAGGTTTGTTTTTTTGCCACGAATTGCACGAATTTCACAAATTGATCTTCCAATAGCCAATCGCCTATAGCCCATCTCTCTGCGCCTCTGCGTTAAAATCTTGATCCACGAAGAGCACGAAGAGCACGAAGGCCTGAAACCGCGAAGTACACGAAGGCCCGAAGGTTTGTTTTTTTGCCACAGATTTGATGGATGATCCTTCGCTATCTAGCACCTGATCCCTGGCCCCTAGCTCCTCATTCCTGTCATTTTTTGACTTTTGACTTCTGCCTTTTGATTTTCAAAAAGTGTGGTATAGTAAATAACGCAGTGCGTCATCCTCGATCCGACGCAAGATCATATAAGGAGAATCCATCAATGACGATGCAAGAGCACACCGCCGACCCCGCCTTGGACTTCTACCAATTTGATTTGCTGTTAACGCCTGAAGAGCGTGAAGTACGTGATCGGGTGCGTGGCTTTATGCAGCGTGAAGTTAAGCCGATCATCAACGAATATTGGGAGAAGGGCGAATTTCCGTTCGAGTTAATTCCCAAGTTAGCTGAACTCAAAGTCTGTGGCGGCACGATTCAGGGCTATGGCTGCCCAGGTTTATCGAGCGTGGCAACTGGCTTGGTTGCTGCCGAAATGGCCAAAGTTGATGGCTCAGTTTGTACCTTTTTTGGCGTAACCAGCGGCTTGGCGATGTCGAGCATCTATTATTGCGGCTCGGAAGCCCAAAAAGAACATTGGTTGCCCAAATTGGCTTCGATGGAAAAAATTGGGGCATTTGCCCTGACCGAGCCAGATAACGGCTCAGATGCTTCGCATATTCAAACTACTGCACGGCTGGATGGCGACCACTATGTGCTCAACGGCCAAAAACGCTGGATTGGCAATGCCTCATTTGCCGATGTAATTATTGTTTGGGCACGCGATGAGGCCACCAACCAAGTGACGGGCTTCTTGGTCGAAAAAGGTACTCCAGGCTTTGAAGCAACTGTGATGCATGGCAAAATTGCCAAACGCGCCCTATGGAATGCCGAAATCAAGCTCGAAAATTGTCGAATTCCGGCCAGTAATCGCCTCGAAAAAGCGCGATCATTCAAAGATACAGCGGTTGTGTTGGCCAACACCCGTTTTGGCGTAGCATGGGAAGGCGTGGGCCACGCTCAAGCTGCCTATGAAATGGCCTTGCGCTATAGCCAAGAACGCAAACAGTTTGGCAAGCCAATCGCTGGCTACCAATTAATTCAAGAAAAATTAGTTAAAATGCTGGCAGAAGTGGTGGCGATGGAATTAACCACTTGGCGCTTGAGCGTCTTGCGTGACCAAGGCTTGATGACCGATGGTCAATCGTCACTAGCCAAGATGAACAATTCAGCCAAAGCACGCCAAATTGTAGCCCTAGGCCGCGAAATTTTTGGTGGCAATGGCTTGTTGCTCGAAAACCATATCGCCCGCCATTTTGCCGATATGGAAGCGGTGTATACCTACGAAGGCAGCAACGAAATCAATACCCTCGTCGTTGGTCGCGAAATTACCGGCGTACCAGCCTTCGTCTAAATTACAATTGCCTTCCAAGCTTCTGATCGCAGGCCAACTAGGTCTGCGATTGGGCTTTAAAGTGCATCATAGGGCCGATGTTGTAGATCATTGCCACTGCTATGCTCAAGGCTTGATACAGGAGCAAAGCAATGTCAATTCAACAGGCCTATAACCAATGGGCTAGCAGCTACGATAGCGATCACAACCGCACTCGCGACCTTGATCAACAGGTGATGCAACAGCTTTTGCAAGGCCAGCGCTATCAAGCAATTTTGGAGTTGGGCTGTGGTACTGGCAAAAATACCCAGTTTTTTAGCACAATTGGCGCAGCAGTTGTGGCACTAGATTTTTCAAGCGGCATGTTGGAGCAAGCACGCAGCAAAATTAATGCTCAGCATGTGCAGTTTCAGCAAGCTGATTTAACCAAAGCATGGCCCGTTGCCAGTGCTTATTTCGATCTAGTCGTAACCAATTTGGTGCTTGAACATTTAGCTGATCTCGATCACTTTTTTGCCCAAGCCAGCCAAGTGCTCAAGACTAATGGTCAATTATTGATCTCCGAACTACATCCATTTCGCCAATATCAAGGCTCGCAGGCGCGTTTTCAAGGCCAGCACGGCCAAATTGAAGTTCCAGCGTTTACTCATCATATCAGTGATTTTGGGCGAGCTGCCACGAAGCACGGCTTACAACTCAGCCAATTGCACGAATATTGGCATGCCGATGATGCCAATCAAGCGCCACGCTTGCTAACGCTGAGTTGGCACAAATAAGCGAACGCTGGCAGAGATTGTGCTAGCAATCACCATTTAATTGCAGCGCTTGCAACGTCACTATGCGCAATCACGTAGAAGCGCCAACATACTCTCAGCAGAATCTCAGCTTGCCAAGCCAGCCCAACTATTCACAAAAGCCCTGAGATCGTCTAGACTGAGCCGACACAATGAGTTATTGTGAGGTCTTTTTATATGCAAGATCCCCAGTTGATTGGGCGCATGCTTAATCATTTCAAAATTGTCGATAAACTTGGCCAAGGCGGCATGGCCATGGTTTATCGTGCTTACCAAGAAAACCTGAATCGTACTGTGGCGCTCAAATTGTTGCCACCAGAGATGACATTTGATCAAAGCTATATTGCGCGGTTCCAGCAAGAGGCGCGGGCCGCCGCAGGGCTTGAACATAGCCATATTGTGCCAATTTACGAAGTTGGCCAAGCTGAAGGCTTTTACTACATCGTCATGAAATATATTGAGGGCAATACGCTCAAGGAAAATATCGAGCAAGAAGCCCCAATGTCGGTTCATCGGGTGCTGGAGTTGCTTGAGCCAGTTGGCAAGGCGCTCGATTATGCCCACCGCAAGGGTGTCATTCACCGCGATATCAAGCCTTCGAATGTGATGCTCACGCCAGAAGGCTGGGTTTACCTGACCGATTTTGGCTTGGCTCGTGGTGGGAGCAGCGATTCGGGCTTAACTCAAGTTGGCACAGTGATGGGCACGCCGGAATATATGTCGCCTGAGCAGGCTCAGGGCTTGACGGTTGGCGCTGCCAGCGATCTTTATGCCTTGGCGGTTATGGCTTACGAAATGCTGACCAAGCAGATGCCATTTGTCGCCAATAATGCCCAGGCTGTGCTTTTGGCGCGGGTTATTCGTGCACCACGCGCTCCCAGCGATCTGATTCCGACCATGCCATCGGCGGTCGAAGATGTTTTGATGAAGGCGTTGGCTCGCACGCCTGAGGCACGTTATCCAACGGCGGCGGCTTTTTTCGAGGCTTTGCGGCAAGCAAGCAATGGTGCACGGCCAAATGTCCCTGCGACAACACCGTTTGCCCAAAATCAGCCAGCCCAATATGCGCCAACGCCACCGAGTAGCCCACAGGTCTATCCGCCAACGCCAGTGAGCAATCAACAGCCAGTTGCGCCACATTACCCGCCAACGCCGCTGAGCAATCAACAGCCAGTTGCGCCACATTACCCGCCAACGCCAGTGAGCAATCAGCAGGTAATGCCGAATTATCCACCGACCAATCCCAGCAATCAACAAGTGGTGATTCATAGCCAATCGCCCTATGATGGCTATGTCGCGGCCAATACCCAAGCTACTCGGCCAGCAATCATGCCAAATGCAGCCCAGCCAGCGCAATATAACCAACAGCCAATTAGCCAACCCAGCCCAGTTGCCTATACAGGTGCTACCTCAGTTCTGCGTAACAAACAAAAATTGACGATTTGGGTTGGTGTAGGGGTTTTGCTATTGGTAGCAGTTGTAGTTGGGGTGATTTTGGCTTCTGGCAGTGATGCCGAAGATATTATTGCGCAAGGCGATGCTGCCTTTGAACGCCGTGGCGGCTTGATCGAAGCAATCAATCTCTACAAAGAAGCAACCGCTGCTGATGATGAGAGCTTCGAGGCCCACGAAAAACTAGCCATTACCTATCTGATGCGTGGCCAAACGCCTGATGCGGATCAAGCAATTCGTCAAGCAATTGCAATTGATGCCAACCAAGCTAGCGCTCATGCTTGGCTCAGCCAAGTGCATTCCGATAATCGTCAATTTAATGAATCTTTGGCTGAAGCCGAAGAAGCCGTGCGTTTGGATGCGAATCATCCTTTAGCCTATATGGCACGAGCTACTGCACGAGCTGATGTCGGCAACGAGCAAGGCGATGCAGATTTGCTGGCCGAAGCCTTGGCCGATGCCAATAAAGCGATTGAGCTTGCGACCAATCGTTCGCGCTTTGAGCAAGCGATGGCCTACAGCGCCAAAGGCTATGTTCAATGGGTCACCTACCAAGATCAAACCAGCCGCGACGCTGGCGCTGGCAAAGAATTTGTCGTCGATGGCATTGATAATTTCAATCGGGCGATTGGGTTGCAAGAGCAATTGCCGTTGCTGCGTAATAATATTGGCTATTTTTATGCCGAACAAGCGCGGGTTGCCCTGCACCTCGGCGAAGATGAAACCGCAGCTCAGCGCTTTGAAAAGGCCTATCAATCATTCGATGATGCTCTAGCGCTTGACCCGAATTATGGTTTGGCCTTTGCCGGCAAGGGTTGGACGCAAATTTACGAGCGTAAATATGAAGAAGCTCAGCAGTTTTTTGACCTAGCGCTTGAGCGTAACCAGCGTGACCCCAACGCCTTGAATGGACGAGCATTGACCAACTGGTGGCTGGGTCGTAACAACTCTAGCGACCCACAGAGCGATTATGCAGCAGCAATTCGCGATTATGAAGCGGCGATAGCCGAAGCTCCATCGTGGCTATCAGTCTATGTCGATTTGGGCTATGTCTATCTCTACGACACCAAAGATACTGACAAAGCCATCGCAACCTTCAAAAAGGCCTTGGAACGCGATCCTGAATATCCAAATGCGATTGCTGGCTTAGCCGATACCTACTACGACACGCGCTACTACGATGAAGCGTTGAAGCTCTACGAACAAACGATTAATCTCCAGCCCGATTATGCAACGGCCTACCTCGGCAAAGCCAATATCTTGTACAATAACAAAGATTATGATGCAGCGATCGATCAATATAGTACGGCGCTCGATTATAATCCCTCGTTGAAAAATGCCTATATTGGCAAAGCCTATTGCTATCAAGCCAAAGGCGATATCGACGAGGCTCGCCAAGTTTTGCAAGATGGGTTAGAATCAGTGGCCTATGTTGATCAATCCGAATTGCAAACTATTTTGGATAAGATGAAGTAATGCGACCAATTATTCTGGCACTTCCAGCAGTATTCATGTGCTGCGGCATCATCTGGATGGCCGCAGCCACCACCTTTTTATCCAACAAAACAGGCCGCGTGACCGACCTACGCCGTTTGTTTGGCCGAATGAGCCTGATCGTTGGGGCGGTTATTTTACTTTGGGCGGGTGTAGTAATCGCCATGGATATTGTCAAAATTGCCTATCCCTTGGTGTTTGCGGTGGTTGGGGGCTTATTGTTGTTTCAAGGCTGGGCGTTTAGCCGTTTCAAACTTTTTTAACCGAATCAAGGAGCCTGCTATGGCGGTTGTCCCACTGATCGAGCTTGGAAATCCGTTGTTACGCCAGCCAGCAACTCCATTTGCCGACCCAACTAGCCCCGAAGTGGCCCGCATTTTGAATGATATGCGCGATACCTTGGCCGATATGCGCCAACGAATTGGCTATGGCCGAGGTATTGCCGCACCCCAAATTGGTGTGCTCAAACGCTTGATTTTGATCGATACCCCTGACACCAATTTAGTGCTAGTTAACCCGCGTTTCGAGCGCTGGAGCCGTGAGGAAGATGAGCGCTATGAATCGTGTTTTAGCTTTCCTGGCATTTGGGGGTTGGTGCAACGCCCACTTGGGGTAACCGTGGTCGCCTATACGTTGGCGGGCGAGGAACAACGGATCGAAGCGAGTGGCAGCCTCTCACGCATTATTCAGCACGAAATGGATCATCTTGATGGCTTCGTTTGGCTTGATCGTGGCCCTGATTTGCACAGCCTCTGCACCACCCAAGAATATGAAAAACGCTATATTAGCCGCGAACGCGAATCACATTAATGCGGTGAGCATAGTTTGGGCTGCTTGAGCCGCTAGTTGCGCATGGCGATCATCAATGCCATAGACCGCAATATAGATTGTAACCTCAGCCTTGGTCGTAGCATCCAAGGGTTTGGGTGGGTTGCTCCACGAATTATGCCCGTTGGCCTCAGTTCGCGAAACATAACAAACTTGATCACCTGTATCCAACAGCAATTTGCAATGGCCCAACCACTCAGGCGCAGCGGTGCAAATGCACTCATCGGCAGCTTGTAAGGCGGCCTCAAATAGCGCTTGAATTGAGGTTGTTGGCGAAACTGCGAGTTGAGCAACAATAGTTGCCGCGCCAATTTCTAGCATGCTCTGGCTCCTCTAGCGCAGTGGCTCACTAAATGCCCGCACCATCAAGGTTGTGGCCGCCGGATCATCAGCGGTAAACGGAATTACTGGCACATCGGGGCGCAAACTGCGAATCTCGGCTGCGACATGCTCAAGCACGCTTGGCTCAACTAAATCGCTTTTGGGCAACACAATCACATCGGCGATGTTAATTTGGCCGCGCAATAATTGACCCAAGCCATAACTATCGTGCCACATTTTACCAAAGCGCACCGGATCGACCAAAGCAATAAAGCGCCAGTTGATCTGGCTAATCATCGGGTGTTGCAAACTGGCTTTGAGCAATTCGGGCTTAGCAATGCCGCTAGCTTCGAGCAGCAGCCAATCTGGCTCATAATGTTCGCTCAAGCGTTGCACCGTAATTTGCAAGGGCAAGGCCAAATCGCAACAAACACAGCCCGCTCGCAACTCGCGCACGGTCATGCCCTGCGATTGCAGATAGCGCCCATCGATGCCGACGCTACCACGCTCGTTTTCGATAATCGCCACATACTCGCCACGATCGGCCAAGGCATTGGCAACCGCCAACAACAAGGTCGTCTTGCCAGTTCCTAAAAATCCGGTTAATACAGCCGCTCGCATCGCCAAGCCCTCCGATTAATCACATTGGTATTATAGACCATGTGCTTGGCGAAATACTGCTTCGGTCTCTGCCAATAATATCTCGCGTTGTTCCAAGGGCAAGTGATATTCGCGATGCAACAAGGTATTAGCATGTAATTTAATCGACTGATCATGATCTTGGCTAAGATCACGCAAGATCGAGTAATATGCTCCGTTACGCTGGTCTTGTAACAGTTCATAACGTAGCCATTCGAAACGATGAGCATAGTCGATATTTGGTAGTTTTACTCGTTGACTCACGATGGATGCATAGGAGCTAAAATCACCGCCATGGTGCTGTAAGCTCCAGCCTTGCCAATGATGTGGTGGAAAATGGAGATTTATATCCAGTGATGGGTCCCATACATGGATTTGTTGTTGTTGCATATCAAGATGCAAACAGTCAACCAACTCCTCATACTTCACTGCCAGATCAAATTCCTGATAAATTAAATGCTGTTGCAAAACATCAAAATCTGCTAGATTACTGTAGAGCAAATCGTTTATACGGTCGTCTAAAGGAAAGAAATATACCTTATCATCATTAAATCGGATACTTAATAAAATAGAATAGCGCTCATCCAGTGAAATTAATCCAAACGTTGGTTTTTTGGCATTAGCGAAAAAAGTGGCAGCTAGTTCTTTAGGCGGGAATCGCTGGCAAAAATCGTATAGAATTCCAAGATAATCAGCAATATCATACAGTTCACGATGTGCCCATTGAATTGTCCAGCCAGGCCATCGGTAACCCATACATTCGATAAAAACTGCTTGGAACGAGAGATCCCACGAAATATACGTGCCACCAAAGAGCAGAACAACCTTCTCGAACGGATCAATTAAGATTCCGCCTTCAGCAAACACAGGATTTGTCCATTGATCAGGCTCGCGTTGGGCTTGCAGGCGAATCAACTTGAGCGCATGCTCTGGCCCCCAAAAAACCTGAAACGGCAAGGTATTGGCGAGCCAATGATCATAGTAAAGCTCATAGCCGTTTTCGGTCACGATAACTAAATTGGCTCGATGCCCCATAGTGTTCTCCCTTCACTCATTGTCTTGATTTGTTAATGCAGCAAGCCTTCGTCGCGGGCGATGGCTACGGCTTCGGTGCGGCTGCGGGCATTCAGTTTGCCCAGCAAATTGTTGACATGGCGTTTAACTGTGCCAATAGCAATGACCAAGCGCTCGGCAATTTCAGCATTGCTATGGCCTAAAGCCAATAATTTCAGCACTTCGATTTCACGTTCGCTCAGTGGTTCGTTGAGGCTTTGGGCGGCGCTGGCGGTGCTACTTTGTTGCAGCATTGCCGCCACAATCGCCGCGCGTTGCGCCGCATAGCTTGTGCCTTCTCGCAGCAATTGGGCCAAGCCAGCACCAGCATCAATAAATGTGCGCAAGGCTCCTTCTTGTTCGCTGATCGCCAAGGCTTGCTCTAGCTGGCTTTGGGCAGGCTTGAGATTATGTTGGGCGGCATAGGCGAGGGCCAACGTTAGCAGCCATTCAAGCCGATTGCCCCCAAATTTGAGCGTTTGTTCGAGCAATGCTTGGGCTAATTGCAAAGCTTGAGCTGGATCGTTATTGGCAATCAACCAGCGGGCGTAGGTATTGGCCGCGCTAACCTGCTGCCATTGCCATGTCGTTTGCTGCACGGTCTGCGCCCAGCGCCGCACTGTCGCTACATCGCCCAAAATCAAGGCCATCCGCGCCTGCGAGGCTTGAACTTCGTTGATAAAGCGTCCAACATTGTTGCGCTGGGCAAAATGCAAGGCCTGCTCAATTGAGGCTTGGCTGCTGCGCCGCTCGTTGTTGGCATGCTCAACTCGCGCCCGCAAACGATAGCCATCGGTGGCAATATCCAAATAGCCATTAATTTGAGCAATGGCAATCGCTTGTTCAGCATGAATTTGGGCTTCCTCAAGCTGATTCCATTCGTAGCAAACTTCGCCCAAGCCAACATGAATCAAGCCCAAGGCTGGCACTTGATGCCAACCACGTTCGCTGGCTAGCTCGATGCCACGCCGATAGGTCGCGGCAGCTTTGCGTAAATGGCCTTGTTGGGCCTGAATCTGGCCAAGATCGGCGATTGCCAAGAGCATAGCAAAGGTGTTGCCGCTACGCTGATTGATCGCAACTGCATCGCTAGCTGCGGCCACGGCAATGGTTAAGTTGCCAGTCAAACGCGCCGAAACCGTCAAATTGCCCAATAAAATCCCGCGTAATACTAAATCGTCGTGTTCAACTAGTTCGAGCGCGGCCTGCGAATGCTGCATCGAATGCTCGATGTTATCGCCAAAGCGTAACAGCACCGCCTCGATTGTGGCAATTTCGGCGTTGGCTCGCGCTTGTTCAGCTTGGGGCAAGGCTTCGAGATGGGCACGAGCCTGTTGGAGATGTTCTTCAATCCCTAAAATATCAACTGTCAATAGTTGCGACCAAGCAGCAATCAAGGCCAAATGGCTCGATTGGCTAAGCTGAATCGCTGGCAACCGCGTGAGCCAACTGCGCACGCTCAAAGCTTCGCCACGCATCAAGGCATCACGGCCAAACTGGGCAATCAAGTTGGCGGCTTGTTGATGATCGTTGGCCGCAAGGCTATAGTTGATTGCGCTGTTTAGATCGTTGTTGGCCGCATGCCAAGCGCTGGCACGTTGCAAAAATTCGGCAGGCGCTTGTGGATCAAGCTGCTGGAGCCGAAAACGCAAAAATTCGGCAAATAAATGGTGATAGCGATACCAGCGTCGCTCATCATCGAGCGCCACCAAAAAGAGCTGAGCATCGGCCAATTGCGCCAACATCTGCGCCCCAGTGCCTGGCTGCCAATCCAGCAGTTGGTCGCATAAAGCTCCAGTCAAACGCTCGGCAATACTGGTAGCCAGCAGAAATTCAAGCGTCGCTGGATCAAGCTGATCAAGCACTTCTTCGGCCAAATAATCGAAAATATAACGATGGCTGCCGCTAAATCCGCTCAATATTTGTTGCACATTGGCGCGATCCTTGGCCGAAAGTGCGGCTAATTGAATGCCAGCGACCCAGCCCTCGGTGCGTTCAGTCAGCCAATCGATTGTGCTTTGATCAGGCAAATCGCCAAGGGTTTGCGCTAATAATTGGGCAGTTTCAGCTGAATTGAATTGCAGCACACTGGCATCAAGCTCAGTCAAATAGCCTTTGCCGCGCCAACGACCCAAGGGCAAGGGCGGCACACTACGGCTAGCAATAATCAGGTGGAGTTGGGCAGGCAATTGATCGATCAGCCAAGCCAAGGCACGATGCACAACCTGAGCATCAATCCAATGATAATCATCGAGCACGAGCAGCATCGGGGCAGGCTGGGCCACACTAATTTCGTTGATCAATAAGGTCAAAACCGCTTCAATCGCTGGTTGTTGTAAGCCATTCAACAGCGCCATTGCATTACGGCCAAGCATTGGCTCTAGCGTTTGCAGGGCCACAATTAAATAGCGAGCAAAGCGAATTGCATCATTATCGTTGCTATCGAGGGTGAGCCAAGCCACCCGCTGGCGAGCATTGGCCAAGCTACTGAGCAAGGTGGTTTTGCCACTACCAGCACTGGCGGTAATTAAGCTCACTCGCCCACGACAGGCCAAGCGATCAAGCACATGCTGGCGCTCAACCAACGTGCTAGGAATTTGGGGAGCTGCCAACTTGGTTAATAAAACTAATTGATGCAAATCGCTCATAGTGCTCTTTTGGCAACATCGACCACCGAAGTGGCCGATGCTGCTGCTAGAATGACTGGGCTTTTAGATTATTCCCATTCGATTGTGGCTGGTGGTTTTGATGAAATATCATACACCACTCGATTGACTCCCGTCACCTCGTTAACGATGCGACTCGAGACTTTGGCCAACAATTCGTAGGGCAAACGTGCCCAATCGGCGGTCATAAAATCTTCGGTGCTGACTGCACGAATCGCAATGGTATCGGCATAGGTGCGATAATCGCCCATCACCCCGACACTTTGCACTGGCAATAACACCGCAAAGGCTTGTTGGGTAGCGCGATACAAACCTGCTGCCCGCAATTCTTCAAGGAAAATCGCATCGGCATGGCGCAAGGTTTCTAAGCGCTCAAAGCTAATTGCGCCTAGCAAACGCACCGCCAAACCAGGCCCAGGGAAGGGATGCCGCCAGACCCAATCTTCGGGCAAGCCTAAGGCCAAACCAGCTGCTCGCACTTCATCCTTAAACAACATGCGTAATGGCTCGATCACTTTGAGTTTCATATCGTCGGGCAAGCCGCCAACATTATGATGGGTTTTGATCTTGACTGCCACATTGCGATCTGGCGCTGTCGATTCGATCACATCGGGATAGAGCGTGCCTTGCACCAAATAGGCCGCGTCATCGAGGTTGCGGGCTTCGCGCTCGAAAATTCGAATAAATTTTTCGCCAATGATCTTGCGTTTTTGCTCAGGGTCAGTCACGCCTGCCAGGGCTGCCAAAAATTCTTCAGCGGCATCAACCGTAATCAATTCAATCTGGAAGTGATCGCGGAAGGTGCGTGAAACTTGCTCGGCCTCGCCACGGCGCAACAACCCGTTATCGACAAAAATACAGGTCAAGCGTTCGCCGATGGCTTGGTGCGCCAACAAGGCCGCTACCGCCGAATCAACCCCGCCGCTGAGCGCACAAATCACTTGGCCGCTGGGCGCTTGCTGCTGAATTCGCTCAACTGCTTCTTGGATAAAGTGGCTGGGCTGCCAACTACCAGCACACACGCAAATGCGGTAGAGAAAATTGTGCAACACTTGCTTGCCATAGGGTGAGTGCACGACTTCAGGGTGAAATTGCAAGCCATACCAGCGTCGATCTTCATCGGCAGCGGCGGCATACGGCGAGTTAGGACTGACCGCGATTGGATGCCAGCCAGCAGGCAGGGTTTCCAAGCGATCGCCGTGGCTCATCCAAACCGAATGTTCGGTCGGAATATCGGCTAATAGTGGCGATTCAGCGGTAATGGTAATCACGGCATGGCCAAATTCGCGGTCGTTGGAAGGCTCGACTTTGCCGCCCAAATGATGGGCCTGCAATTGTAAACCATAGCAAATGCCCAACACAGGCAGGTTGCTGGCCAAAACCCATGCTGGCAGTTGCGGCGCACCCTCGGCATAGACGCTATTCGGCCCACCCGAAAGAATGATGCCCTTGGGATTGAGCGCAGCAACCGCAGCCTCGTCGGCATCGAACCGCACTAACTCACTATAAACGCCCGCTTCACGAACCCGCCGCACAATCAATTGACTATATTGTGAGCCATAATCAAGCACCACAATTGCTTCGTTCTGTGTCATTGTTTCCTCAGTTTGGCACAACAACGGCGTTGTTATTTTGGTTGAGCATACGATGCGGCTAGTTTAACATAGGAACGCAGAACATAGAACATAGAGCATAGGAGTTGGGGATAGGGGATCGGTTGTTGGGGGTCGGGGATCAGGGGCTAGAGATCAGGGGCTAGGGCTTTGGCATAAGCAGCCTTCGCACGCTTCGTGTGCTTCGCGGTTTCGGCCCTTTGTCTTACTTCGTATCCTTCGTGGATCAATGCTTTTCCTTTGCGGTTTCAAAAACTGATCCCTGACTACTGGCCCCTCATCCCTCTATGTAACAAGTTCATCCTTAAAAAACATTGAGACGTATGAATTTCAATGGCATAATAAAAACTACGTGATCGTTAGCTGGGGGATTGGTAGTTAAAATAAGGATGAATTGCCCATGGATGTTTTTGCAACACGGCGCTTTAATTTTTCGGCTTCGCATCGCTATTGGCGCGAGGAGTGGAGCCTAGAACAAAATGAGGCGGTGTTCGGCAAATGTACCAATCGCTATGGTCATGGTCACAACTACGAGTTATTTGTGACGGTTGCTGGGGCGGTTGACCCGATCACTGGGATGGTTATGAATATGGTTGAGTTGAAGCGCCTGGTAACAACGGTGTTAGACCAGTTTGATCATAAACATCTCAATGAGGATACCCCCTACTTTCGTGAAGTGATTCCGACAACCGAAAATCTGGTACGGGTTTTATGGGGCTTGATCGAGCCGCAATTGCCTAAAGGAGTACGTTTAGCTAAATTACGTTTGTATGAAAATAGCGATTTGTATGCTGAATATTTTGGGCAGCAACAGCAAGCGACATTTAATCGGCGCTATGAATTTTCAGCGGCGCATCGCTTGCATGCCCAAGGCTTAACCGATGAGGCCAATCGTGAAATCTATGGAAAGTGTAATAATCCCAATGGTCATGGCCATAATTATCAACTAGAGGTTACAGTTGATGGTCTGATTGATGCCCAAACCGGCATGGTGATTGATTTGGTGGATATGGATCGGCGTGTGCAGAGTGTGCTTGACAACTGGGATCATCGTCATCTTGATTATCAGGTTGCCGAATTTGCCGAACAGCCCTCGACTGCTGAAAATATTGTGGTGGTGCTGTGGCAACGCCTCGAAGCCTTGTTTGGCTCGCAATTAAAGCATTTGCGGCTATGGGAAACCGCCAATAATGTGTTTGATTATCCGCTCAGCCAGCATTGAGCAGCGGCAACCCTGAATCGTGGATGAGGTTCTGGAACTACTAATGCAAAGGATGGATCAGATGACGCTTATTTACTCTGGCAATGGACTCAATGGCAACTCAGCACCAGCAGTGCGCGAAGATATGGAAGCCGCCGTGCGAACCATTCTCGAAGGTCTCGGCGAGGATGTTGATCGTGAGGGCTTGCAACGCACCCCACATCGGGTTGCCAAAATGTTTAGCGAGCTGACCGCTGGTTATCATACTGATCCGGTGGCGTTGATTAACGATGCCATTTTTACGGTCGAATATAACGAAATGGTCTTGGTGCGTGATATTGAGTTTTCGTCGCTGTGCGAACATCATATGCTGCCATTTTGGGGCAAAGCCCACGTTGCCTATGTGCCGAATGGCAAAGTGCTTGGGCTTTCGAAAATCCCACGGATTGTCGATATGTTTGCCAAACGGCTGCAAGTGCAAGAACGCCTAACCCGCGAGATCGCCGATTTTGTGGCGCAAACGATCGATGCGAGCGGCGTAGCGGTGGTGGTACAAGGTGCGCATATGTGCTCGATGATTCGCGGCGTTAAAAAGGCCAACGCTCGCATGATCACCCAATCGTTGCAAGGTGTGTTTAAAACCGATCCGCAAATTCGCGCTGAATTTATGGGTCATATCACGGCGAATTTTTCCGATGACTAAAACAATTGTGATTACTGGGGCTGGCCGTGGGATTGGCCGCGCAATTGCCTTGGCTTGTGCTGCCAATAACCAGCTGATCTTGCTGGCACGCAACGCAGCTGAATTGCAAGCAGTTGCCGCTGAAATCCAATGGGCTGGTGGCACGGCGCAGGTGGTAGTTGGCAACGCTAGCGATCCAGCGATTGTGCAACAGGCGATTGATCTGACGCAGCAAGCAGGCCAAGGCCAAATCGATGGGCTGATTTTGGCGGCTGGCGTGGCTCATGTGGCCGATGTTGGCACGTTAAGTTTGCAACAATGGCAACAATCGTTAGATGTAAATTTAACTGCTAGCTTTTTGGTATGCCAAGCGGCCTTGCCCTATCTCAAGGCTGGCAGCCAAATTATTGCGATTTCGTCGATTGCTGGCAAGAGTGGTTTTCCAGGTTGGGCGGCATATTCAGCCAGCAAATTTGGCTTGATGGGCTTTTTACAGGCTTTACGCGAGGAGCTACGCCCGCAGGGAGTACGAGTCACGGCAGTCGTTTCGGCGGCGGTTGATACTGCCTTGTGGAACGACGTGGCGGGCAGTTGGAACCGCCAAAATATGTTGCAAGCCAGCGAAGTTGCCAACGCGGTCGCCCATATTTTGAGCCAACCCAGCCATGTGCTGATCGACGAGATCAGTATTGGCCATGTGGTCGGGAAATTGTAAACAACAAAAAACCGAGGCGGTAAATGCCGCCTCGGCTTACTCTGGAAGTCCCAGATTGAGAATGGTCGAGCATCAAACTGAAAGGCTGCGATGTGCGATGGTAGTGCGATGTCGAGTGCAATGAGCTAGAACGATGCGACAACGTGCTGGAATGTCGTGCTGCAATGTAGTAGTGCGATGAGTGCTGCAACGAGTTTGGTTGGTGCGACGATGTGCGATGATGTGTACTACGACGATGTTAGGTTGCTGGGCGACTACGATGTTCAGTTCGATTACTCTGGATGTATCATACCAAGCTTATTCCATTGATTCAATCAAGCGACAGTCCATAGCTTGATAGCACCCCGCTTCCCCCATATGTGTCATCAAAAAATTTTAATAAATCACCCATTTAAGCCTCAATTCCAACACTTTACTCAATAAGTCGAGTTTTTTCGTCGTTTTAGTGGCTTATAGCGTACAATTTCGTCATTCGCCTCAACAATCTGCCTAAACAAAGGGGGGATGTAGCCATAAAGTACTATTGTGGTACGTAAGGATTGGGTTTGGGATGTCGAGAATGTGAAGAGCCGAAACCACAAAGGACACGAAGTTGAGCTTTTGGCCACAGATTGACACAGATGGATGTGATTATTCTGCTATGCCCTAGCTATTTCCTGTTTCACCCCCGCATTTCCTGACCCCTGATCCCCGATCTCTGGCCCCTCCATCACTCTGCGCATCTGCGTTATAAAGTTGGCCCCTGAATCCTTGCCTCGACCCCCAACACCCAATCCCCAACTCCTATGTTCTATGTTCTATGCTCTATGTTCTATGTTCTATGTTCTCAATTTAAGCTACTATTAGCCCCAAATCCTATGCAATGAGGGTGCTATGCGAAATTTGATTCTGAAGGTGGTTTCCTATTTGTTCTTCATCCGTCCATCCAAACAACGTTCCTATGGCGATTACGAGAAGCTCTTGACTGAAAGTGGCACAACGATTGAGCAGCGAGCGAGTAATGCTGCTGATCTACCCGAAAATCGCAAACAATTACGCCATATCGTGGGCATCGAACGTTGGGGATCACAACGGCTCAAAGTTTGTTTTGGTGAGCCATTTAGTCGTGATGAATATGATGTGTATGCGCCAGCCGAGGATCGTTCATGGCCTCAGTTGCTGGCAGATTTTAAGGCAACCCGCCAAGAAACGATCGCCTTAGCCAAACGCTTTGCGCTTGAGCAACCAGCTGGCGATGTGGTTGAGCACAACGATTTTGGCGCGTGGAATGCCCGGACATGGCTACAATATCTCTATTCACACGGTTTAAACGAGGCTAAACGCTTACGCTAATTGCCGAATAAACTTGCAGATCGCCAAAATCTGCTACCATGAAGCGCCATTGCTTGCGATGGCGTTTTGTTGTGCCAATAACCAACCCTCATCGCTGTGCCGCTCGGTTCTGGCATAGCTCAAGGAGTAGCGTGTGAAATTGTTTAAAGCCAAAGCACCAATGCGGATTGGTTTTTTCGGCGGGGGCACTGATGTTAGCCCCTATGCCGAAGAACATGGCGGCAAGGTGCTCAATTGTACGATTGATAAATATGTGCGCTGTATGCTCAAGCCGATCGATCAGCCTGGAATTACGATTCGCTCACTTGATCTGAGTGCCGTTAGTCGGGCGGTAACTGGGCGTGAATGGGATGGCAAGCTCTCATTGCCCCAAGCAGTGATCGATGCGCATCCTGAGATCAATGGCGTGGAAATTACCATGTTCAGCGATGTGCCACCAGGTTCAGGCTTAGGTTCTTCCTCGGCCTTGGTGGTGAGCATGCTCAAATTGCTCGATACTGCCTACCATCTCAAACTCGATGCCTACGAAATGGCCGAACTGGCCTATCGCATCGAACGAGTCGATTTGGGGATTCCAGGTGGTCGCCAAGACCAATATACGGCGGTGTTTGGCGGCATGGCCGTACAGCACTTCGGTGGTTCGCAGGTAATTATCGAACGGGTTGCGACCAGCGAAGATGCCCTGTTGGAATTAGAATCATGCTTAATTATTGGCTATGTGCGTGATCGCAAGCTCTTGACCCATAATTTGGTACAAGACCAAGTGCGGCGGGTGACCGAGGGCGAAACCTTGCGTCTGCACGATGAAACCAAAGCCATGGTCGATGAAGGGGCCAAGCTCTTGCGGCGTGGCCAGATCAAAGAATTTGGCAAGCTCTTGCACCATGCTTGGGAAATTAAAAAAGCCTTCTCACCACATATCGCGCCGCCAATCGTCAACGAAATTTATGATTTAGCCTTACGCCAAGGGGCTTGGGGGGGCAAGTTATCGGGCGCTGGTGGGGGTGGCTTTATGTGTTTCTGCGTGCCATTCAGCAAGCGGTTGCAACTCGAAGCGGCCTTGATTGAAGCTGGCGTGACTGTACGACCCTTCTCATTCACCAAGCAAGGCGTGCATGCTTGGAGTGTTGAAGAAGACGATTAATCGTGATCGATCAAAAAACGGCTGAGGTGGTTGCCTCAGCCGTTTTTGTTTTATTCATCGTCTTCAACGAAGTTTTTGTTTTCGACGCTGGTTTCATCTTCGGGTGGCGGGAAGTAGATAACTGCCGCTTCCTCGACGAGGAAATCTTGCTCCTCGGCCAATTCGCCCAGCAAATAGCTGCGAGTTGCCGGACGTTGGACATTGACCCCCAAGAACAGATCGTCGATGCTCAGCTCGAAGCCAGCCCGATCGCCTGGGCGAGGTTGGCCAACTTGCTCCAAGACATAGCCAGCAGTGGTAGCTAAGCGGCGGCGTTCACCTGGAGTCAGCACTTTCATGTTCTTGAGCCGTGGCAAGCGCTCTTGGCTGGCAATCAAATCGTTATCAGCATCGCAGTAGAAGGTGTGCTTGACGAAGGCATAGCGGCCTTTTTTATCGTCTTGTTGCAGCAACTTCACATCAGCGCCGCTGGTTTCTTCATATTGCAGCGTCCAAACGCTTGGGTCATCGGTCGCCGAAAGCGTAATCAATGCGCCTGGCACCAAATGTTCCTTGAAGAAATCTTCGAGGCCATGCAACCAACCACCGCGGTTGGCGGTTGGGTAACGCAATTCAGCCAAATAGAAACTATAGTGCTGTGGCGATTCGATCCGCAAAATGGCGGTGCGTTGTTCGGGCAACAATGGCTGTGGCAAAAGCGCCTTCATTGCTGCATCGTAGGGCAACACGCCATATTCCCATTCAAAGAAGCTCAGGAAGCGGCTCAATTGGCGGTTTTGTTTGATATCATCGGGGCTGGTTTGCTTCAAGCTATCATCGAAGTGAGGTGTTTCTTCGAGGAAGCTATAAAACTGACCAAGCTCGCTGGTTTTCAAGCGTTTAGTGCCAACTGCTGGTAAGCCCTTGGCGCTCCACAAACGTGCGCCTTGCACCCCAACAAATTCAAAATCTTTTTCGCGATTCAGCCGATAGTTCAAAGCAAAGCGGAAAGTCACATAATCGTTATCGCGGGGATTTCGATAGTAGACATCGCTGAGAATTGATGTATCGGGCATTGGCTCGCCTTGCTCCACGATATACTCGCGGATGCGGCGCAGATCGCCTTTGCTGAGCGTTGGGATGTTTTCTTCAGCAAAATATTCATCACCAAAGGCCACGATGCGGCGCAGTGGGTCATTATCAATTGCTGCCGATAACGCTGCTTGGAATGTGCTGCCATGGGCGGCCAAAATATGTTCGACCGATTGGGCAAAATCGAGGGCAGCGCCACCAGGCAAGACCAAGGTGGTTGAATTAGCTGCCACAACCGGAGTTGGGGCTTCAACCACAGCTGCAGGAGCAACCACAACTGGTGCTACGGCAACTGGTTCAACTTCATCCTCGAAGGTTTCGTCAAGCTCAACATCGCTGCTAGTAGAAATAGGCGCAACGTTGATAATTTCGCCTTCTTCACCAGTCGTTGGTGAGCGTTGTTGCCAGTAATCCGAGATAAACACTGGCTCAATCGTCGTTAAAGCTGGGCGAGTACGGGTAATCACCACGCTCAAATCATCAATTGGCAAGGGATTTTCTGGCTCGTGCAGCCGTTTGGCAAACGTATGGCGTGTATCAATTTGCGGTTCGGTATAGTAGCCGAGGCGGGTAGTGGCATAAACCACACGTTCGCCATCGTCAATCCGCCGAAAAATTTGGCTATTGGCTTCAAGCGCGGCGCTGATACTTGCTTCTAAGGCTGTTGCATCAACCCCATCTTGGCTAGCAATAAATGCGGCCAAATTGGCTACAGTTTGACGAACCGGAACATTTTCGGGAAAAAAGGCACTTTGCAGCATCATCACATTGAAGGCACGTTCGGCCAGCGTTTGCTGCTCGCTGCTGCCATTCCATGTTGGTTGAGCTGGTGCATTGGTTGGGTTACTCATCGCCCTTCCTCCTCAACCACCAGCGAGCGCAAAATTTCGACATATTTCGCGGTGATCGCTTCTAACGTTTGAGGCTGGTTGGATGTCCGCAACCATTGGATCAGACGTTCCAAGCCAGTTTCACCGAGTCGAATTGATTTAACATCAATTGGCATATCGGTCTGTGTTCTCCACCATGCCCCAAATTGCTAGGGCGTGGTTCTAATCAAGAGTCATTACAGTAGGCGCAAATGGCTATGACCCCATCTTGGCGATGCGGTACTGGCTATTATACCATAGAACATAGAGCATAGAGCATAGAACATAGGCTTCACAAGTCAGAGATTAAATATCAACCCATAACGATGTTTAGGCCATGTACTCTGAGGCCAATTGTTAAGCCCTAAATTGTTCTAGATCAGGGCGCAGCACCACACTTTCTTGTTCGTGGGGATCGGTGCGGGCGATAATCGCCACGGCCTCGGCCTCGTAGGGGTTAAAGGGAAAGTGGGGCATTCCAGCCGGAATATACACATACTCGCCAGCATGAACCACCGCATGCTGCTCCAACTGATGCCCATAATACATTTCGACGGTGCCACTTAACATATAGATGGCGGTTTCATGGCTTTCGTGATGATGCGCTTTGGCACGTGCCCCCGCAGGCATGCGCAGCATATGCATACAAATTGCTTGAGAACCAGCAGTTTCAGCAGCAATCCCCGCAAAATAATCCAGCCCTTGCTTGCCAGCAAAGGCGCTTTGTTCAGTTGGCCGAATAATCACACAATTCGCTTGTTCCTGCATAAACAGCTCCCACCTTGATGATTAACTTTCCCAAAATGGCTTAAGCACACCACGATCAACTAAAACCTCGCGCATTTCGAGCATGGCCGTATAGGTTGGCAGCAGGGTTAATTCAGCATCGTTGGCAATTGCCAGATCAAAGGCTTGGGCCAAATCTGGCTCAACTTGCAATTGCGCTGGCTCAATTCCCGCATATTTCAAGCGATTAGCCATATCTGCGGCCCGCGTACCGCTAACAACGATGCGTTGGGTATGCCCAACCAAGGCCTCAAAATCAGCATCCCAAAGCCATGAAACATCAGTTCCATCGGCGATTTTATCGTTAATTGCAAGCAGCAAGTTCAACGGCGTTTGGCTACCACTAGTAATCATGCGCACAGTTTCGCTGGCCCCAATTGGATTTTTAATCAGTGCCATCAAGACCTGTTTTTGTTGATATTCGAAGCGTTCAATCCGACCAAAGGCGGCACTAAATTGCTCCAAAGCGGCACGAATCGTCAACAAAGGAATATCCAAGGCACTGGTTGCCGCAATCGCCGCCAAGGCATTAAGCGCATTGTAAAGGCCAGGTAAGGGCAAATTTAATTCGAGTGCTTGCTGGCCTTGATTCTGTTCCAAGACGACTCGTAAGATGCTGCCGCGCGTCCCATCCAATTCCAATTGGCGTAGGCTAATTTGGGGTTCAGGCCGCCGATGGCCACAAGCCGGGCAATGATAACGCCCAATATGTCCATAATAGGCTGGTTCATAGTGGTAGGGCTGGCCACAGCGCCGACAGAAAATCGAATCGGCAGCATGGCGCAAAGCATCATTGCCATGGCGAACATCTTCAAGGCCGTAAAAGAGCACCTTGGCTTGCAACCCAGTTGCCAAGTCGGCGACGGCAGGATCATCAGCATTCAAGACTACAGTGCTTGTGCTTGGCAAGGTAGCCAACACTTTTTGCCATTTAGCGGCTAAGGTATCAACCTCGCCATAGCGATCAAGCTGATCACGAAAGAGGTTAAGCAGCAAAACGACTCGGGGCTGAGTTTCAGCAATCGCCGCAGGCAGATGCGCTTCATCGACCTCAAATAAGGCCCGTTGATAATCAGGCTGACCCCAAATCCCCAGATCAAGTGTCGCCGCAGTTAGCCCAGTAATTAGATTTGCCCCAGCCCGATTGTGCAAGGCTGGTTGGCCCTGTTGGCTACAAATTGCCGCGATCATTCGGCTCGTGGTGGTTTTGCCGTTAGTCCCTGAAACCAAAACCACCCCACCAGTTAAGCGCTTAGTTTGATGGCGTAAGACATCGGGCGCAACCCAGCGAGCGATTCGGCCAGGTAAATTGGTGCCGCCACCAAAGCCAAATTGGCGGCTGGCCCATTGTGCCAACTGGGCAACACTTAATCCAACATGCTCACGTATTGTCATGGTTATCCTCGATCCCAACCAGCCCATATTTGCTGTGCATAGAGTAGCATAAAACCATGAAGAAAACGATTGATCCACGAAGGAACACGAAGGGCCGAAACCACGAAGGACGCAAAGGGCGAGGGATGAGGGTTCAGAGGTCAGGATTCAGGATGTTGAATCATAGCTTTGCGATCTTCATGGTTTCAAAACTGACCCCTAGCCCCTGACCCCTAGCCCCTGATCCCTGAACGCTATGCGCTACGCTCTGTGTTCTGATTCAGCCCATGCTATAGTTAAACGGCCAACTGCTTCAGCGGGTAAGCAGCCTCTAGTAGATAGGAACGATGATGCCACGAATCCAAGCAATTGGGCTAGGTGTGCCCCAGTATTGCGTGCCGCAACGAGCGGTGCAAGAGTTGGTTGCCCAACGCTTTGCCCCGGCGTTTCCCGAAATTCAGCGCTATCTGACGATTTTTCGGCATGCCCAAATTGATACGCGCTACTTGGTACGACCTTTGGAATGGTGGCATGAACCACGTAGTTTTGCTGAATGCAACAATGTTTTTATTGAAGAAGCTCTAAACTTGAGTTGCCAAGCGATTGAAGCCTGTTTGCAACCGCTCGATCTTACACCAAACGATATTGATCATTTGGTTGTGGTGACCACAACTGGTTTGGCCGCACCCAGCCTTGATGCCCTTTTGATCCATCGGCTTGGCATGCCGCGCCAAATGCGCCGCACGCCAATTTGGGGCTTGGGCTGCGCTGGCGGTTTGGGCGGTCTCAACACGGCCTTCGATTATCTCCGCGCTGAGCCAAACCAGCGGGTCTTGTTAATAAATGTTGAATTTTGCTCGCTGACCTATCTCGCCGATGATTTTTCTAAGCGCAACTTGATTGCCACGTCGCTGTTTGGCGATGGCGTAACCGCCGTATTACTCGAAGGCGATCAAGTAGCTCCCCGCCAGCCAGGCTTGGGCCAGATTGTCGGCACACTGAGTCATCTCTATCCCGATAGTGCCGAAATTATGGGCTGGAATGTGGTCAATTCGGGGTTTGAAGTCGTTTTCTCCTCGCGCATTCCCTCGATCGTGCGCGAGGAATTCCGGCCTTTGTTGGAGCAATTTCTGGCCCAACATGGTCTGAGTCAAGCTGATCTTGGGCGCTATTTATTGCATCCTGGTGGGGCCAAGGTCGTGCAGGCTTACCAAGAATCGCTGCAGCTAGCTGACGCTGATTTGGCAGTTTCACGGGCAGTCTTGCGCGAATATGGCAACATGTCATCGGCCACTATTTTCTTTGTGATGCAGCAAGCCTTAGCAGCCCAACCACTAGCCAAAGACGAATTAGGCTTGTTGGCGGTGTTCGGGCCTGGCTTTAGTGCCGAATTGGGCTTAATTCGTGGTCAATAAGGAGATTAATTATGTCAAACAAGCCAGCATATGAAACGGTCTTTCATGAGTTGGAACAAACGGTTAATGCGCTCGAAGTTGGTGATTTGCCGTTGGAACAAGCCTTGAGCCACTACGAACGCGGCATGGCTCTGGCAGCCCAGTGCAATCAATTGTTACAAAACGCCGAGCTACGCGTCCAGCAAATTATCAATGGGCAGTTGGTTACGGCAGAATAGAGGGATCACGGGTCAGTTTTTAACCACGAAGAACACGAAGGGCACAAAGAGCGAGGGATTAGGGGTCAGCAGTCAGGATTCAAAATGGTGAATTATAGCGCTGTTGGCTTTAACCCTAGCCCTCAATCTCTGATGCCTATTCTATATAACCACGAAGCGGCACAAAATGATTATTGCTTTGTGGTTACAAAAACTAACCCCTAACCCCTAACCCCTGATCCCTACAGTCTTTGCTCTATTCATGGCACGTTGCTTGCAAAAAACTATTTGACATCAAACCTAACTCAATGTAGAGTTGATGGGTAGCAAAATACGAACTGCATGGGGAGTAGCCACCCGCCTTTCGGGGCAAATAGTCGTCAGTACGGAGTTCATCGCTCCCGGCTATTTGCACGTGATCAATGAATGTTCACGTCGGCAAGACCATCACGACACGTTTCTTTCTTATTCGTGCCGTGTGGTCTTGCGCGGCGTTTTTTTATGCCTCGCACCACTGGCCAAAACAAGCAGCGGAGGCGCATTCGATGGATATTGGAATTTGGCCGTGGGTTGGATTTACGATCTTTGTATTTGCGATGCTGGCGCTCGACTTGGGCGTGTTCCATCGCAATTCACACGAAGTTTCAGTCAAAGAAGCAGCAATTTGGAGCGTCGTCTGGATTTCACTGGCGCTCGCGTTTGCTGGCGGTTTAGCTTACTTTGAAAGTGGTAAGGTCGCAATTGATTTCTTGACTGGTTATGTGATCGAGAAATCGCTCAGCGTTGATAATATCTTCGTCTTTGTGCTAATCTTCTCCTATTTCCAAGTGCCCGCCAAATATCAACACCGCGTTTTATTCTGGGGTGTGTTCGGTGCATTGCTCATGCGGGCAATCCTGATCTTCGTCGGAGCCGCCCTAATTCGAGAATTTAATTGGATTCTCTACATCTTTGGTGGTTTCTTGATTTACACCGGGATTAAGATGGCTCGCCAAGGCGAAACTCACCTCGACCCAGATACCAATCCAGTCGTCAAATTAGTGCGTAAAATCTTCCCAGTTACCTCAGAATATCATGGTGAGCACTTCTTTACGCGCCACGCTGGTAAATTGATGGCCACGCCATTATTCTTGGTCTTGGTCTTGGTCGAAGCCAGCGACTTAGTTTTTGCGGTTGACTCGATTCCAGCGATCTTTGCTGTGACCACTGATACCTTCTTGGTCTATACCTCGAATGTCTTTGCGATTCTTGGTTTGCGTTCGCTCTACTTCGTGTTGGCTGGGGTGGTCGATAAATTCTACTACCTCAAATATGGTTTGGCTGTGATTTTGACCTTCGTTGGTGTAAAGATGTTGATTGTCAAGTTCTATCACTTCCCAACCTATATTTCTTTAGGCGTGATTCTCGGTGTGTTGACAATTTCGGTCATCGCTTCGTTGATGCGTGCCAAACGCCTCGAAGGGGTCGATACGCCGTTGGATAACCCAGTTACTAACAAGCCTGTAATCAAACCCGATAGCCAAGTCTAATCCAAGTTGATGCAACGCCCCCGATCGATGGCAAGATTGGGGGCGTTGTTGATTTTAGCTGGTGGCCCAGCGCAACACTGTTTCCAATGGGCCATTGGCATTGTTGATTTTAGCTGGTGGCCCAGCGCAACACTGTTTCCAATGGGCCATTCTTGAAGCGTTCTTTCCACCAAACTGAGCAGCCAACTGCTAAGCCGAAAAAGCCCAAGGCCAACCATAGCGCGGTTGCCAGACTTTGATTTTGATACAGACCAAGGCTGGTCAGTACACCCAAGCCAATTACCACATGGCCGATATACCATGTCAGCGCCAATTGGCCAGTTGCCGCCAAGCCACGAATGATGCGGCTAGCACCAAATAATTCACTTAGCTGTACACAACTCATAATGATTGCCAAGGCCACGCCACCTGCCGAGAGCAAAAATAAGGGCATTGGTGGAATTGAGCCAGTGCTGAACAATAATTCGGCATCTGCTTGCCCCAATATTGGCCAAACGTTGCTAAAAACGTAGGTTAACCCAATCGATCCAATTTGTGCTCCCAGTGCCACGCCTAGCCCAAGCCAAAATAAGCGCCAACGCACTTGCGCAACTTGTACGTTTTGGCGGCCAAGCCATATACCAAAGAAAATCAGGCTAGTCCAAGGGAACACGCTGCGGAAGCCATCAAAAAACAGATTACGCAATCCGCCCTTAATCGTCCATAAATTGGTATATTCGAGGGTTGTCCAATCCCAGTTTTGGTTGAAATTGAAGCGCAGCATCAGGCCAACAAAGGCCAGCATAAAGCCCAAGGCCAAGCCCAAAATGCGCCGATTTGAGCTTTGAAACAGCCAAGCAATCAGCAAAAACGAGACCCCATACACCCGCAAAATATCGCCTGGCCAGATTGTGAGGTTGAGCAAGCCCAAGCCAAGCAGAAATAGGCCACGTTTGGTCAACGTCCAGCGTTTGGCTTGAATTGCCTCAGGGCTAGGATTGGCGTGGGTGCGGGCGATCAAACTCAAGCCAACTCCCGCCAAAACGACAAACAAGGCTGCGGCACGACCCTCGCAAAACTGCACAATCAAACTGAGCAGGCCATTGGTTGTCGGTTGTTCAATGTTGACGAAGGTTAATGCGAAGTGCACAATCACCATCGCCAAAATTGCTAAAGCCCGTGCTACGTCATAACCAACAATCCGTTGCGAATCTTTGACCACATTTGTGGTCTTGTAATGAGCTACAATTGCCATAATACCTCTCCAATTGCCACAAACTCCCACAATTAAAATCGAGTGCCAGACAACAGATATTTAATCGTGTGTTTGAGACCAGTGGCATATAGGGTTAAATCATGTTCCGGATACAAACCCTTGCGCCAAGTTAGGCCATCGATCAGCATAATGATTAAATCGGCGATCTGCGGCAAATCTAAATTGGTTGCTAATTGCCCACGCTGTTGCGCCAGACTGAATAATTCAAGCAATGCTTGATGATTGGCCTGATCGCTCTGCCGAACCAAGTTGGCAATCCGTGGATTATGCATAGTTTCCGAGCCAATTTCGGCACTTAGCTCTGCATACAGCGGCGAACTAATGGCTGCCACCAACTGATCAACCAGCCAATCCAGCCCTTGCCATAAATTTGGCAGAGCACCAACTTGACGCAACAAGTCACTCAGATCGCGGCTATCGTCTTCAACAAAAGCCGCGATAATTTCATCTTTGCTGCGATAGTAGCGATAGACTGAGCCTGGGCTAAGCTGAACTTCGCGACAAATATCGTCCATGGTGGTCTGATGAAAGCCGCGCCGCGCAAAACAGATCGCTGCTGCATCTAAAATTTCGCGCTGCCGAGCCTCAGCTTTTGTAGCCATAACCAAATTAACTCCTAGCTAGGAAAATGCGAATGAACGTTCATTCGCATTTTATAAGAAAGAATCTATTTTGTCTAGAGTAATCAACGAAGGAATCAAAACCGCGAAGAGTGCGAAGGTCGCAACGTTAAGTTTTTAGCCACGAATTGCACGAAGGACGAGGGGGTTAGGGATCAGCGGTTAGGGATCAGGTTCATGCAACGTGTTTCAAGCTGCTGACCCCTGACCACTGAATCCTAATCCCTACTATTTGATTTCTGCCTTTTGCCTTTTGATTTCTGCCTTCTGGCTTTATCAAGAATTTCTGCGTGTTTTGGGCTAGGCGCAGGGCCAAAAATCGCTATGATAACGTTATCACACGAATAAGTTTAGCAAAGGAATCAATCGTGATGACCCATGAACATCCGCTTATTACGGCGCGAAATCAGCGCACTGAATGGTTTTTAGCAGCGCGGTTTGGCATGTTTATCCACTGGGGGTTATATGCCATTCCGGCGCGGGGCGAGTGGGTACGCAGCCTAGAGAAAATCAGCAACGAAGCCTATCAACCCTACTTTGAGCAATTTAACCCAACTGAGTATCAGCCACGCGAATGGGCCAAGCTGGCCAAGGCAGCTGGCATGCGCTATGCAGTGCTGACCGCCAAGCATCACGATGGCTTTTGCCTTTTCGATAGTCAACTAACCGACTATAAATCGACAAATACCCCAGCTCAGCGCGATTTGGTGCGCGAATATGTTGAGGCATTTCGCGCTGAGGGTTTGCAGGTTGGCTTATATTATTCGCTGCTCGATTGGCATCACCCCGATTATCCCGCCTTCGACGATGAATATCATCCGATGCGTGGCAACGAGGCCTATCGCGATCAGCCACGTGATTTTCAGCGCTACCTCGACTACATGCATGGCCAAATCGCCGAATTGCTGACCAACTATGGCAAAATTGATATTATGTGGTTTGATTTTTCGTATGGTGATCTGCATGGTGAGGCTTGGCGAGCCAGCGAGTTGATCAACAAAGCCCGTTCGTTACAACCAGATTTAATTATTGATAATCGTTTGGCGGCTAGTGGCGAAGGCAACAATAGTTTTGGCACACCAAATCCTGAAATCTATGCTGGTGATTTTGCCTGTCCTGAACAGTTGATTCCGCCAGCTGGTTTGGTCGATCAGCTTGGGCGTTCGGTGCCTTGGGAAGCCTGTATCACGCTCAATCAGCATTGGGGCTATTCGGCCAGCGACCGCGATTTCAAATCGTCGCGCCAAGTCGTGCATGGATTGATTGAGTGCGTGAGCAAAAATGGTAATTTGCTGCTGAATGTTGGGCCAGATGCCAAGGGCCGTATTCCGGCTGAGTGCCAGCAGATTTTACAAGAAGTTGGATTGTGGATGGCCGAGCATAGCGAAAGTATTTATGGTTGTGGTCGGAGCCAACTGGAAAAGCCGGAGTGGGGGCGCTATACCCAACGTGGCTCCACCATTTATGCCCATATTTACGAGCGGGGTATTGGCCCAATTAATTTTCGCGGCTTGAATGGCAAGGTCAAACGTGCTCGACTAATCGCCGATAACTCCGAGGTTAAACTCGAATTGCCGTGGATTGCCAAAGATTATGCCGACGATGTATTTTTGAACTGGCCCTCGGCTCAATTGCCCAACCAAACCGCGACCGTCGTGGCGTTGGAGTTAGACGAGGGATCAGGGATTAAGGGCTAGGGGTTAGGGACCAAGCATTTAACGCAGAGGGTGTGAGGGATCAGGATTCAGGGGCTAGGGGTCAGCGAATTGAAACACGCTGCATGAACCAGATCCCTGACCGCTGATCCCTTGTCCCTCGTCCTTCGTGCATCAAACATAAGCTTCGCGCTCTTCGTGGTTTCGCCCCTATGCTCTATGTTCTATGTTCTATGTTCTCACGCACCCTCAACGCCGCGCAATAACACATCGAAAGCCACGAACATGATATATATCACCAAAGGGATGAGATCGAACTCGATTCAAACCTAAAGCGGTTCTACTATTGTCATTGTATGAAATACCCCTTAGCACCATTTCTCTTAGGCTATCGTTCAGTATTTGTTGGATACACTCGAAATTCTTACTGTAAGGCGTTGTCAACCATTCCCACAAATCACTAGTACTATCAGCAACTCCACAGGCGGATTGCCCTATCAGCCCTAAATCAACAGATAGTGGTCGATTGGTATCGCTCTGGTTATTAACTGCATACTCAGGGGTTGCTGATTGATTGCCCCATGGGTAAGTTTGGCGATTGGCTTGATCATTGTAAAATACAGCAACATCCCATTCAGCTTCACTGGCCAAGCAAACTTGATAGAACTGTGGCAGACAAGGCTTAAGTTGTTGATTAAGCCAACTGCAATAGGCCACTGACTCATACCAACTCACCCCATAGACTGGTTGATTCAGATATTTGTTTTGGATTTGGCGATCCCAAGCCCATGGCTTTATCTGCTGATTTCTATGATTCCATTCGCAACCATGCTTCGACCACCAATCATCGTTTTGATACCCACCAGCTTGTATAAAGGCTTGATATTGCTCGACTGTAACCATAAAGCGCCCAACCCAGTAGGGTTCAAGCCCAACAGTTGTGTAAGTTTCCTGTTCATCCCAGCCGCCGACTTTATAACTGCCTGCAGGCACATAGCGCCAGTAGTGATTGCCTTCACGGCCAAATTGCTGTGATAGCTGATGGGTCTCCTGTTGCCATTGCTCCAAGCTCACGGGGTAGCGTGGGTCGCCCAAGCCAGCTAAGAGTTCGGCGGCGTTCTGGCGTTCTCTAACCAACAATGGTGATGGTTCAATTGGCGTGCCTTGGTAATAATCGAGTGCTGCTTGGCCATGTTCACGGTCATTTAGCAATTGAGCTAGCCCCTCGCGTAGGATGCGCTTAATCCGCCGAACATCAATCCCTGCACCACTCAACAAACCCCAATCGCGGTCGGCTCCCAACTCAGCAGCAAGCACCAAATCACGATACCACGCATATAGATGTTTACGATGATCGCTATGGTATTCATACTGATCGATCAAGGCCGTCAATAATTCGCTGATTTTACTTGCACCCAAACTTTCGCTGGTCAGGCAACCAACGCCCAAAAAAATCGGCTCACGCCAACGGTCATCACGCCGTAAGGCCAAAATCTGCCTGATCGATTCATGAAAGAGCAAATGGCGGCCCGCGCTATGTTCTTGCAAGGTCAAGTGGGCAAAGGCATAGACATTGCCTGTATCTTCAGGCTGTAACAAGCCACTGCGCTGATCGATATAAGCAATACAGCGCTCGGCAGCGCGATAAGGATCAGCAACTTTTACTAAATCGAAATATTCCATCAATTCAAGTTTTAGCTCCCGACTCGGAATCCGCCCACGACCATCTTCAGAGGTGGCTTGCAAATGGGCTTGATAACAAATATGATCGAGTACCCGATTGCGTAGTTCTTGGCTGGTAATTCGTTCGTCGCCAATGGCTTGGCCTAAATTCTGACCCTCACGTTTAGCATCCCATTGGCCCAGCAATTGGCCCAACATTTGTTCGTAGAGGCTATGACGGTCGCGGGGCAATACGCCATTTTCAGCCAACACAAAAATCATCATGCTTAACAACAAGGGATTTTCGGCCATCTGGCGTAGTTTTTGGCGCTTGGGGTCGTGTAAAGCCTGCAATAATTCTTTGCTATAACGTTGGGCATCATCGCTGCCAATTACCCCATTGGCAACTAATTGAGGAAACCAATAGTTGATAAAGTGGGTAATCTGGCCGCCTGTAAAAGGAGCTAAATCAACCATCGGCCATTGAGTGATATTACTAAACTCTTGTGTCCAAGCCCGTGAGCGACAGGTAATCAGCATCCGCGCATTGGGTTTCCAATCGGCAAAAATTCGTAGCAATGTCAGCAAAGAAGCTCGATCAAGGCTACGCTCATTAGCTTCTAGTGGAACTTCATCCAAGCCATCAAACAAAAATAGCACTTTGGCTGATTGAGCCAAGCCAGCAGCTAAAAGTTGACGCGGCTCATCTAAGCCATATTGGTTATGCAGATAGTGCTCAATTGCATCGAGTAGCAAGCCAATTTTTGGCTCGGCGTTCAAGCCCAAATCTTTACCAGCCAAGGCTCCCGTCAATCGGCGTAACGGGATAAAGATCGGCAATAAACACAGGTTATCAGCCCAGCCAAGCAAGCTGGTTTGCTGATTAATCTGATCAAGACCACGCTGGGCTAAGGCCCAAACCAAATGTTTGGCAAAGGTTGATTTGCCACTACCAGGCACACCACACAAAACTAAGTGTTGATGCTGGGCGACCGTTTCGGTAGCTAATTCAGCGCGAAACAATGCTACTTCACCCGATCGATTGTTGTTGACCGTAACAATTGCCTGATCTGGCAAACAGCGATCTGCACCCAATTCTTCAGGGATTTTAAACGTGCCTTGTTGCTGTCGGGCTAATTCATCAATCGTTAACTCGCGAACGACTCGATAGTGCCCCTGCATAGCCAGCATAACATACACCGAAGCAAGCTCAATCCCTGATTCGAGGCGTGAGGCACTCAGGCCAACTACCCGCATTTTACGATGGCTATTGGCAAGTTGCTCCAAGTAGCGCACCAAACGCTGACGTTCCAACTCCTCAGGTTGGCGACCATAGATAATCGTGCCTAAATTGACCCCGACGACTGGGCCATGAAACTCTGAACCATCAGCATTGACTGAACCAGTGGTGTGATCAGACATAGACAAAACCTTCTTTCAAGCGTGGGGCAGCCTTTGTTTGATTGTAGATGAAGGATGTAGCTATGTAAAGGATGAAGGATGAAGGATGAGGGATTAGCAATCTGGCATTTAGCGCAGAGGGGGTGAGGGATCAGGATTCAGGGGCTAGGGGTCAGCGAATTGAAACACGCTGCATGAACCAGATCCCTGAACGCTCATCCCTCACCCCTCGTCCTTCGTGGATCAAAAACAAACTTCGTGTAACTTCGTGTCCTTCGTGGATCAAAACTTAGCCCCTGATCCCTAACCTCTAATCCCTGCTATAATCCCACGGTGATTTTTTATGTCCTGTGAGGAGCCTTAACCGATGCGACGAACAACCACGATTGCGCTGTTGGCGCTAGTATTAACCGCTTGTGGTTCAGCTGAATCAACCACAATTCCAACGATCGAAACGCGCCCAACCACCGCCCCAACTGCTGAAGTAGCCCCAACCGAGGCGAGCACTGGCCGCCCAACCACCGCTCCCAGCGATGGTAGCAACACCAGCAGCCCTGGCATGCCGAAGCAATATGCCAGCGAACCAGCCATGACGATTGATGTTAACAAGCAATATATCGCGACCCTCAAAACTCAAAAAGGCGATATTGTGATTGAACTCAACGCCAAAAATGCTCCACGCACGGTCAATAACTTTGTGTTCTTGGCTCGCGATGGTTTCTACGATAATGTGACCTTCCACCGCGTGATTCCAGGCTTTATGGCTCAAGGTGGCGATCCGACTGGCACTGGGATGGGTGGCCCAGGCTATCAGTTTGTCAACGAATATGAAGATACCACCAGCAATTTGCTTTTCGATAAGGCTGGGGTTTTGGCGATGGCCAACGCTGGCCCTAATACCAATGGCTCACAATTCTTCATCACCTTGGCTCCAGCTTTGCACTTGACCCCTGATGCTTATACCATCTTCGGCCAAGTAACTGCTGGTCAAGATGTCGTTGATCAAATCACGCCTCGCGATCCAAATATGGGTGGCGCACCTGGCGATGCGATCTTGACGGTTACGATTGAAGAAAAATAGTGCTTAATCAAGTGGCGTAGTCAATAATTCGACTGCGCCACTCACCAAACTATAATATGCCCCTACAATCCTCAACAGGCCCGCTTGCTCACGCTGAGCCAACAATGGTATCTGCTGCAACTCAGCCACAGTATGCACCACATTCGCCCGAACTGCTGCATCCAAGCGGTCGGGAGCATGAATATCAATTTCAGCAACCGCTGGACGCAGATGATCAACTAAAACAGCAATGCGATCGGGCGCAGTTTGATGCTGATCAAGCATGTTAATCGTCGCTTTGACAGCGCCGCAATGCTCATGACCAAGCACCACTAGCAACGGAATTTCGAGCACATCAGCGCCAAATTCGATGCTGCCAACGGTTACTTCATCGATCGCATGGCCTGCCGTGCGAATCACTAACAAATCGCCAAAACCACAATCAAACAATAATTCGGGAATCACCCGTGAATCGACGCAGCCGAGGATCATGGCAAATGGGTGTTGGCCTTGGGTTAGTTGTTGGCGGTATAAACTATCGTGGTGAGGCTCGAGTGGGAGGTTGGCGACGAAACGAGCATTCCCGGCCAGTAAATAAGCCAGCGCCGCCGCCGCATCAACGGTCAATGTTTGCAGATCTGGCAAAACAACAGGTGGAGCCATCGGAAAACCTTTCCTTGTATGCAAAGCATCATTGCTACCAGCATATCAAGCCTTGGCTCCAACACTGTTATGGTTCCGCTACCCAAGATACGTATCTAATGACCCAAGCCTAGAAAAATTCGACAGTGCCACTATCTAAATGGTAGTAGCCGCCGATAATTTGGACCTTGCCTTCAGACTCAAGTTGGGCCAACAATGGCGCTGCTTTCAAGGCAGCCACGGTTAATTTGGTATTTTCACGCACCACTGCATCAACTAAATCGCTTGGCTCTTGACCAGAAGCTTTGACGGCTTCAACCGCAGGCCGAATATGTTCAACGATTGAGGCAATTTGATCGGGCGCAGGAGTATTGCTTTCAACCGATTCGATCGTAGCGGTTACGGCACCACATTTTTGATGACCCAAAACCATCACCAAGGGAATGCCCAACTCAGCAGTCCCAAATTCGATGCTACCAATTGCCACGTCATCAATCACTTGGCCAGCTGTGCGCACCACAAACAAATCGCCAATCCCGCGATCAAATACCACTTCTGGCCCAACCCGCGAATCGACACAGCCAACAATTGTGGCAAAAGGTTTTTGGCCTTTGGCCGTCGTTGTACGCCGATTGGGATCTTGGTTGGGGTCAACCGTAAGATTGGCCACAAAACGGGCATTGCCATCTTTGAGCAGTTGTAAAGCACTATCGGCGTTAAATTCAGTTGGCTCAGCGGTTGCCGCAGGCTTGATGGTTTCTTCAGCACCGCAGCCAGCCAATAAACCTAACGTCGCAACTCCCGACACACCTAAAAATTGTCGTCGCGATAGTTTGCGCACATCCATGAGTGCTACTCCTTAGATAGCTAGAATCAAACTTGCCCATTATAGCCCTAACGCTTGCGCCAATCAACCATGTTGAGCCTGCTCCAAAAAGACCCGAATTGCACCATAAGCAATTTCTGGTTGCTCCAAAACGCTCATATGCCCAGCATCAGGAATCGTCACCAAACTGGCGTGCGGCAAAGCTGCGACCATGGCATGGGCATCGTTAGGCGTGGTAATTTGGTCGTCGTTGCCAACGATCACAAGGCTTGGCAGCGCCATCGTCGAAAGATAGGGCGTTGAATCAGGGCGACTGGCCATGGCATGGGCTGCGCTGGCAATCGTTTTAGGATTGGTCGTGAGCATCATGCCGTTGAGCCTCTCGATCAAACGCTGATCCTCAGCATTGGCGGGGCTGAGCAATTTGGGCAACATTTGGGCGGCAATCGGGGCCGCCCCTTCGCGGAGAGCGGTCTCAGCGGTTTTCAAACGATTTTGCTTAGCATCGTAATTGTCAGATGTGGCTTTGGTATCAATTAACACCATTGCCCACAAACGCTCAGGATAGCGTCGCGCCAAATTCAGCGCAATATAGCCACCCATCGATAAACCAAGCACCGCAGCCCGATCAATGCCTAGACCATCCAATAATTCAATTAAATCGTTGGCCTGATCATCGAGCGTCCAACTCTCACTGCCACTTGATTCGCCAAAGCCACGTAAATCGGGGCTAAGCACCCGATAGCGGCTAGCCAAGGCCAAGCGAGCCTCATCCCACATCGAACGATTGAATGGAAAACCATGAATACACAACACCACCTCGCCATCACCACCATCATCGTACATCAAACTACGACCACGAACGTCAATCGGCGGCATGAGCTAGCTCCTTCCAAAAAATACACTCGTTGATCGTGGACGCGGTACAATAGCATGCTAGGAGGGTCATCATGAACTGGCAGCTTTATATGCGTCCCGGGTGTCACTTATGCGACGAAGCCGAGCATTGGCTTGAAGCGCTAGCGCAGGAGTTTCAAGCTCAGCTTGTGTGTATCAATATTCTTGATGATATAGCAGTGTATGAGCGTTATAAGTATAAGATACCTGTGCTGCAAATTGCAGCCCAATCTTGGTACTATCCGTTCAATGAGACTACCATCCGCAATGCACTCAACTCTATACCGAATCCAGATCAAGGAGTTTAATAATGATAGGCCGTTTAGCCTCGTTTGGATGTATGCTTTTGTTACTGGCCGCATGTGCCAGTCAAGCTAGTCCCACAGCACAAAGCCTGCCAGCCGCCAATGTCAGCTTAGCCCAAAACTTGAGTTTGGCCGAAGGCACAGTTCAAATTGGCGAGCAAATTCCTGAGCTAAGCTATGAGCAGGCAGGTAAAAAGGTCGCGCTGAGCGATTTTCGTGGCAAAGTTGTGGTGCTCAATTTTTGGCAAACCACCTGTGTACCGTGCCGCACCGAAATGCCCGATTTCGAGGCAATCGCCCGCGAACGCCAAGATGTGGTCTTTATTGGTGTGAACAAAGATGAAAATGCTGAAGTTGTGCAGCGTTTTGCCAGCGAAATTGGGGTAAGCTATGTATTGCCACTGGATCGCGATGGCAGCATTAGCCAAGCTTTTAATGTTAACTATTTGCCCACAACCTACTTTATTGATCCCAATGGGTTGGTCCAGAAAATCCATGTTGGAGCAATCAGCCGCTCGCAAACGCTTAAGCTGATCAGCGATTTTGGGCAACCCTAAGCCATAAAACAACCCTAAGTAGTAGGAGTAGCCCGATCATGAATGAACGTGATCTCAATCGTTTAGTGCTTGAAAAGGCCAAGCAACAAGTTGAAGCCCGTAAAGCCGAGCGCGAAGTGCTTATCCAAGAGGCGCGTAAACCCAAGCCCTTGCCCGAACGCGATGAACGCCCAGCCTTGTGGGGCTTGATCGGGGTGTTAATCACATTAACGATTGCTGGGCTATTTTTAATTCCTGGCAATTTCACCGAGAAACTTAGTTGGGTGGTGCATGGAGTTTGCTCGAAGGAGCATACCCTGAGCCTTGGCGGCACGATGATGCCACTCTGTCAGCGTAATACTGGCTTGTACAGCGGTTTCTTGGCTACAATCATCACGCTCAGTTTGTTGGGCCGTGGCCGCGCCGCCAAACTACCACCTTTGGCAATTGGGATTGTGCTGGTGCTGAGTGTCGCTTGGATGGGCAGCGACGGCTTTAATTCGTTGTTGCTTGATATTGGCAACTACAATCTCTACACACCGCAGCCAATTTTGCGCATCCTCTCAGGCTTGGCCATGGGCATTAGCATGGGGTCGATGTTGCTATTTGCCTTCAACATCAGTGTGCGAGCCAATGCCCGCCACGATCAACGAATTATTGGCAGTTGGCGCGATTATGCGATTTTAGTGGCGGTGGCAATTTGTCTGTTTGTACTGACCCAACTAGCTTCACCCTTTATCGCCTATCCGTTGGCAATTTTCAGCACGGTTGGCATTTTAAGTGTTATGTTTATCGTCAACATTATGATCATCGCCATGATCACCCGCAGCGAAAATACAGTTGTGCGTTTGAGCCAACTGGCGCGGCCAGCAATTTTTGCTAGCTTTATGACTGCCGCTGAGTTTGGGTTATTGGCATGGCTGCGGATCATTATGGAACGTTCAGTCGCTTAGTAGATTTTTGGAGGTACTTTGGCATGCCCCAGGCAGCAATCAATGGCATCACGCTTAATTATGAAGTCGCTGGGCAAGGCGCACCCTTGCTCTTGATTATGGGATTGGGCGGCACGATCGATGGGTGGCGCAAGGAACTGCCGTTCTTAACCAAGCATTTTCAGGTGATCTATTACGATAATCGTGGGGTTGGCCAAACCACTGCTCCCACCGATTTCACCGCCTATAGCATGGAGCATTTTGCTGCCGATGCGATTGGCTTATTGGATCATCTGGGGATTGAGCGAGCGCACGTTTGGGGCGTTTCGATGGGTGGAATGATCGCCCAGCATGTGGCCTTGAATTACCCTGAGCGCGTACAAGGCTTGGTTTTGGGCTGTACGCTACCGCATTACGCCAGCGATCCTGCCAATATTCCCGCCTTGCCCGCCGAGTTTCATGCTGAAGCCAGCAACCTCGCGCCCGAAGCCTGGGTTTTAGAACTGATGCTGAGTGGCACGCAAAAAACTGCCCACGAAGTTATGCAAGATAGTGTGCGCTTTAATTTTGCTCCCGCCTTTGTCGAAGCTCATCCCGACGTGATCGAGGAATATATTGAGGTGGGCATGCAAAATCATGGGCCAGCTCATGGCTTTATGGGCCAATGGAGCGCAATTATGAACCACAGCACAATCGAGCGTCTGCCTAAACTCCAGCATCCCACGCTGGTGCAGCATGGCGATGCCGATGTTTTGGTGCCAATTGGCAACGGGCGCTTGCTGGCGCAGATCATTCCCAATGCTGAATTTCAATTAATTCCTGGCAGCGGCCATTGCTATTTTATCGAGCAACCCGAGCTAGCCAGCCAAGGCGTGCAGGCCTTTCTGCAAAGCCTCTAATTTCGGTCGATGTTTCAGCAGGCTGATTCAACAGCCTGCTGTTTTTTTAGCCAAGGAAGCTGTATGCATCCAAAATATCAAGCATGGTTCGCCGGAATTAAAGCCGAAATTCCGATCGTTTTAGGGGTTGTGCCATTTGGGGTGATTTACGGCGTAACTGCATTAAAACTTGGCTTATCGCCATGGCTCATCCAAGCCATGTCCACAATTATTTTTGCTGGCTCCTCGCAGATGATCGTGGCTCAATTGTTTGGCACAGGCGTACCCAACCTAGCGATTATTCTGACCGCAGCGGTGGTGAATTTGCGCCACGCCTTGTATAGTGCCTCGGTTGCGCCCTACTTGCAACAACTTAAACGCGCTTGGCGCATCCTTTTGGCCTATTTGCTGACCGACGAGGCCTATGCTGTGGCAATTACCGGCTATCAAGACCGCAATGACTCAGAGTATGGCCATTGGTACTTCTTTGGGGCAGGCTTTATGCTTTGGTTCTCATGGCAGCTCAGCACAGCAATTGGCCTCTTGGTTGGTAGCCAAATTGGCACAATGCCAGTCTTGGAAATCGCCTTAGCCCTGACCTTCATTGGTATTTTAGTCCCGACTTTACGCGATAGAGCGGTGATTGGCGCAGCGGTGACTGGGGCGAGTGTGGCGGTGCTAGCAGCAGGCTTGCCCTATAAATTGGGCTTGATTGTGGCAGCGATTGTGGGCATTGGGGTCGGTTTAGGGCTGGAAGGAAAACGGGCATGAGTCAGTGGCTCACAATTGTGATTATCGGTTTACTTACGTTCGGAATTCGCTACTCCTTCATTGCCTTGTTTGGCAACGCCAATGTACCAGAGATCATCAAGCGGGGTCTACGCTTTGTGCCTGCAGCGGTTTTGGCGGCGATTATTGCCAGCGAATTAGCGTTGAACAATGCCCAGATTGATCTGCTTAGCCCTAAAATGGCCGCTGGGGGGATTGCGATCATCGTGGCTTGGTATACACGTCAAGTCATACCAACCCTCGTAGCTGGTTTCATCGTATTTTTGTTGCTGAATTAGTTGCAGGGCAGGCAGTTCTCCCGTAAAATAGAAGAGCAGCATCCTTGATCGACAAAGGAGACGACCATGCAGCTGATTGGCAGTTTGGGCATTCTGGGGTTTGGCTTGGCGCACCTTGTGCTAGGAGCCATTTTGTTAGCCACTGGCTATCGCACCCTGACCAAAGAAATTATCCCGCGTTTGGTGGAAGCCCGACCTAGCGCTGGTGCTCGCGTCGGCGCAGTTTTGGGTGGAGTCGGTTGGACAGTCGCCGTTGCGCTGTTTTGCTTTTTAGTTGCCGGGCGAGCTGCCCAAATGGTCTTGTAGGCCATTCTTGCAACGCTCAACAACGAATCAACAACAGCATAATCGCATGGATCATATCAACACTATTTACATTGAGGCATTATGCGTTCATCGATTCGTCAACGTTTTGGCTTAGGCCTGATCATTCTGGTGATGGTGGTGGGCAGTGCCAATATCATTGCTCGCTGGTCACTGGGCAAGTATCGCACTGATGTCGAGGCGCTGATCGATCAAACGATTCCGCAACTTGATTCATTGTTGCGGCTGCAAACTAGTGCCCAAGGCATCACCCAAAATACTCTTGCATTTTTGCAAACCAAAGATGATCAATATCTGCTTTCGCGAACTGGTTGGGTACGCGAAACTGAGCGTTTAATTGGCGTGATGGATGGCTTAACTGATGATACAAATCAGCCTGTTCAAGCAGCTTATGTGACGCTGCGCCGCTCGGTGCAATCAATTATTGAAGATACCCAAACCTTTATCGATCGCTCTGCCACCGACGACCCCCGCGTAATCGAACGCCGCTTTGATCAAGTGCGCGATTTGAATTTATCGTTCGACACGCGCTTCAAAACCTACCGCGATTTAGTCACCGAAGAAGGCGTTCAGCGCCGCGCTAATATCTCGAATAATCCATTGCGCTATATGAATGTGCTGGGCGTGATTGGGGTAATTGCCCTGATTGGCATGACGATCTTATTTCATCATATGATCTTTAAGCCAATTCGCACTTTGCAAAAAACTGCCCAAACTGTGGCTGCCGGCGATTATGCCCAACGGGCCGAAGTTAAACGCCTGGATGAAATTGGCGATGTGTTTGTCGCCTTCAATCATCTGCTCGATAGCATTAACAACGAGCAGCAAGCCTTGCGCGATCAGGTTGAGCGGGTTGATCAAGCTCGCCATGAGGCCGAAATTGCCCGCAGCGATGCCGCCGCCCAACTCGACACCATCCAAAATCAACGGGCAATTATTCGCTCGATGAGTGTGCCGATTTTGCCTGTTGGCAAGCGCATGTTGGTGGTGCCATTAATCGGCGAACTTGGCCCACAACGCCTCAAAACCCTGCAAACCAATGTGCTTGGCCGCATCTCGACTGACCGCCCACGCTGGATTATTATCGATGTGACGGGTGTGCCAGTAATCGACAATATGGTCAGCGAAGCCTTCTCAGAACTAATTGATAGTGTGCGACTCTTGGGCAGCGAACCAATGCTGGTTGGCATTCGGCCCGAAGTTGCCCAAGCCTTAGTCACCACAGGTATGAATTTCAATAGTTTGGTGGTTGAGGCTACGCTGCAAGCAGGCATCGCCTACGCCGAACGCCATAGCTAAGCGATATCCTCACACCCTTTGCCGCCCACTGGGCGAGGGGAACCACCGCATCATGAAACTTGGAACTCCCCTCTCCCGCCGCAGTGGGAGAGGGGTTGGGGTTAGGGACGCTCGATTATTGACGATTCATGGCATGAATCATTTTGAGGCCTTCGTGGGTCAGCCATGGGTCAACATGATCAATGACATGGGTTTCGCCAGCAATAATATCGGCAATAACTTCAGCCTGACCACCAGTTGCGACAACTGTTCCACGCATGCCCAACTCCTGCCACATACGCGTGACCAAGCCTTCGACCAAGCCCGCATAGCCCAAAACAATCCCCGATTGCATATAGTGCGAGGTGTTTTTGCCAATTACGCGCGGCGGTCGGGCTAATTCCACATGATAAAGTTTGGCAGCAGCCCGAAACAGTGCATCAGCCGAAATCCCAATGCCTGGGGCAATCGCGCCACCAATATAATCGCCCTCAGCTGAAATCACATCAAAGGCCGTCGCCGTGCCAAAGGCAATCGCGATAACAGGCCCGCCATAGCGCCGAAAGGCGGCAACCGAGTTGGCAACCCGATCAGCTCCCAGTTCGCGCGGTGTGTCGATCAATAATCGCATACCAGTTTTGATGCCTGGGCCAATCACGACTGGCTCAACATTCAAATAGGTGCGGCTCAATTCGCTAAACACACTGGTTAAGGGCGGCACAACACACGAAATCGCACAGCCCTCGATTTGATTGATCGCAATGCCACGCAATTCAAACAAACTACGCACCAACACAGCATACTCATCGGTTAATTTTTGGCGTTGGGTTGATAAACGCCAATGCGCCACCATCTGATCGCCATCCCATGCAGCGATTTTGCTATTGGTATTGCCAATATCGATTGTTATTAACATTCTGCTTTTTCCACATCAGCGTGAATCAAAAATCCAATCCATTATTGCATACTTTTGCTTTTTCAACTATTTTTAACAATTCGTCAATGCACGGAGCAACGAAACAATGATAATATAAGCACAGAATTGGCTTTTTTTTGGCTAGGGAGCGTACCCGTGGCCGTTCAAGTTTGGATTGGCGAAAAGCCCGAACACCCTAATGAGCGTAAAGCAATTATTGCCTTAGCCAACGGTCTCGACCGCTTGGAAGGCCTTTATGTCATGCTGGCAAATTTTAGCGTCGGTGGCCATACCATTGACCTTGTGGTGTTGAAGAACGATGCAGTCTTTATTCTTGAAATGAAGCACTGCGATGGCAAGGTTTATGGTTCGGTCAATGGGCGCTGGAAGGTGGTCAGTAGCGCTGGTTCGGTCAAATGGCTCAATCAAGGCCGCAAAAACCCCTACAACCAAGTGATTGCCTATTACTATGCCTTCCGCAATTTCTTGCACGACCATCAGCACGAAATTATGTCGGAGCAAAAGGCTAGTCAAACCGATTTTCGGGCATGCAAGCGTTTGATCGTCATCTCACCTATTTTAGAGCGTGGCTCGGAAATAAATCTCGATTGGCGGGTCAATGTTAAAGGCTTGGATGAATTACCAACCCACTTGGTGACTGAGCGCACCGATGAAATTCATTTCACCGATGAGGAAATGCTCAAAATTCCGCGCTTGCTGAATTGCTCGATCTGGGAAGAAGTAAATCAATTAGTGGCGGGTGTGATGCCTGCCTGGGATGATACACCCTCTGATCCGCCGCCAGCTGCTCCACCACCTGAGCCGATTGCCTTGCCCGAACCGGTGATCGAGCCAGCATTGCCAAAAACTTGGCCCGAACGCCTACGCGATAGCTCGTTACGCACCCGTTTCAATGTTTTAGGTTGGGCGGTTGTCTCAATTTTGTTGATATTAGTGTTAGTTCAGGGTCGCAATATCACGATCATTTCGAATGCACCAACGCCTGAGGTTTATGGCACAATTCCAGTTCCAGCAGCCTCGCCAACCCCAAGTGGCTGTATTACGACGTTTGGGCAAACCATTCGCAAGGCACGCGACCCAATTTCCTATCAATGGTATACGATCGATAGTCGGGCCAGCGAGACGGCCTATGTAGCAGTAACGCTTGATCGGGTGCAATTTTGTGCCGACCAAATTGTGCTGCATTGGAGCGTCCAAAACACAACAGCTGGCATTGTTCAATTAGGTTTGACGAATAATAATATTGCGGTGAGCGACACCAGCGGAATCATCTATCGCCTACGCGAAGAACGCCAAACCATTCGCGTGCGCAACGGCAAAATCAGCAGTGGCACTGTAACGATTCCACGCTCAGTCAATTTTAGTGCCAATACCCTAACGATTGAGCTGCTCAACGAGCCATTCGGCGGCCAATTGTGGACGGTGCAAGTACCCAAAAAATAAAGAGCATAGAACAGAGAGCATAGAACATAAAATGCGTGGTCGGGTATTTGGAAATAGAAGAATTCGAAGCTTGTTTTGATCCACGAAGGACACGAAGGGACACGAAGTTCTATGTTCAAAAAACAGTGCCACGTTCCCCTGGCCTCTAATCCCTAGCCTCAACCCTTTTCAGGTTTTGCACCTCTGGGTTAAATTTGCTCCCCGATCCCCAACAACCGATCCCCAACCCCTATGTTCTTTGTTCTTTGCTCTATGCTCTCGTTTTGACTTAAAATCAACCTAATGGTCTTGATCCTGCGATAGCTATGCTTTAAGGTTGGGCCAAACCAGTACATTCGCAACTATTTTTGGCCCCTAAGAACTAGCAACTGATCAATGGATAGTACTATGCGCAACAGTTGCAATGAATGCTAGAATTGAAAGAGCCAGTCGATGACAACACCAGCGATGCCAAAGCCCAACCGCTTGCGGGCGATCCTTACCATTGTGCTTATGATCGTAATCAGCCTTGGGTTGTTGCTGGTCGATTTTCGCCATTTTGGTCAATATGGCTATGTTGGAGTGTTTGTGCTGGTGCTGTTGGGTAATGCAACTGTGGTTGTGCCCGCGCCAGCGTTTATGACCGCCCTCGCTGCTGGCCGCACCCTCAATCCCTGGTTTGTAGGAGTTATCAGTGGGTTAGGGGCTGGTATCGGTGAGCTAACTGGCTATATTGCTGGGCGGGCAGGTCGTAGCGCCTTTGATCAACAACGCTTTACACGGATTCAGGGCTATGTTGAACGTTGGGGAGCACTCGCAATTTTTGGCTTAGCAGCCCTACCGAATCCACTGATGGATCTTGCAGGCATAGCCGCAGGGATCGCACGGATGCCATGGTACAAATTTTTGTTGGCATGCTGTGCTGGTAAAATTGTGCGCTTTACCATCCTTGCGCTGATCGGTCAATCTACAACTTGATGCCAGTGTCATCTTTTTTGGAAGGGAGGAACATGTGCATCATTTGCGAACGTTTCGTACATTAGGCTTGCTTAGTTTGCTGGGGTTGCTGTTAATTGTGGTGCAGCCAAGCCAAGCCCAACAACCGCTATCGCCAAAAATTAGGCCCGAACCAACGTTGAGTAATCGCCAACCTTTGCGTAGCACTGCTCCTCAAGGTGGCACTGAATGGCTCGTTCCGTGTTCTGCCAGCGCAGAGAATTGGCAAAGTGCTGTACGCGAAGATACTGCTGCACTCAATTGCGAAATTTATGTGCCTGAATCGGCCATGGTTTTTGTCATGGCGACGGGTAGTTTCAGCATGCAAACCAATGCGGTAACCAATACCTACGAAGGCCGCATTAGCCTAACGTTTGATCAAGTTTTGCGCGAAAGCAGCACCCGTTGGGGCAACGTGTACGCTTTAGGCCAACTCAATACTGGCGAAACGAGCATTTTTGCCAGTACCACAGTCTTTACGGCCAGCGCCGGCGTGCACACAGTAAGTTTAGTTGGGGGCTTTGTTGGTTATGGCCCTTTGACATTAAACAATGCCCAGTTAACCGTCTTAGCCTTCCCAACCAACTCGGCCAATATTCAGGTTTGCGCCACCGATACGGGCTTAGGGGTCTGGCGAGCAACCCCAAGCATCAGCACAATCCGTTCATGTAGCTTCAATCTAGCCAGTAATAGCACGGTATTTGTTAGTGCTGATGGCTCAGCCCTACCCATTCCAGGCAATGAGGTAGCATTGCAATTCCGTTTAGGCGTTGATGAGGCCACGATTGGCGATGTTCGCACTGATCGTTATGTTGATGTTGATAGTGTTGAGCCAAATTCTGAGCAAGTTGATGGCAACGATATCTCAACCTCAATTGCCGCGAGCTTCAACTTAACTGCGGGCAACCATACCATTAATTTCTTAGGCCATGGCAATGGTAGTGATGCAGCCTACCTTTCACGCTCAAGCTTGGTGGTATTGATCTTCCCTAGCATTAGCCCATTTCGCACCTGCACCAGTATGAACGATTTGAGCAGCTTTTTCAGCAATAGCGAATTTAGCTCATGGGCTAATTGTTTGTTAATCGTTACTGGTGCTCATCGGGTGATTGTCGTTGGTAACGTGACGGTGGGCCAGCAAAATGGCGAGCCACAAGTGCGCACCCGTTTACGCAGCAATACAGATCCGATCATCGGCAGCACCCGTACCAGCGATTTGACGATCTTTCGCATGGTTGGCGGCCAAGGCGACGACAAAACCATGACCTCAGTTGGGATGGCTGAATTAGCTGGTGGCTTGAATATTTTCAATTTTGATGGCTATCCATCAAATAGTAGCACGGTGCGCATGATCGATCCAAACATGCATGCACTAGCATTTCCCGACCCATTCAGGTATAAACAATATACGCCATTAGCTATTGGCGAATAAGTGTTAGCCTGTGGGGGATTCATGCGGGTCTATTTGATACGGCATGGTCAATCGGAAGAAAATGCCGCTGATTTAAAACGTTTAATTGGACTAGAAGATTTTCGGCAGTTATTGGAGCATGCCCAGCATTCGCCATTAACTGCCTTGGGCCGTGAACAGGCGGCGACCGTTGCCGAGGAAATAGCCGCATTCAAACCTACTCATTTGTATAGCAGCCCTTATATCCGGGCCTTCGATACGGCCCAAATTATCGCGGCACGGGTTGGGCTACCAATCCAAACGATCAACGAATTGCATGAAATTAGTGCGATTGTGCCATTTTTGCTGCGCCGCGAGCGTCATCGTGCCTTGCGCACAATGTATATTCGCGGTTATCTCTCACAATTAATTCCGCATCGACCACTGTGGGGCGAAACTTGGTGGGTCGCGCAACGCCGCGTGATCAAAGCTTGGAATACCATGCTTGAGCAATGGTCGCCTAGTACTCGCGCCGTGGTCGTGGCCCATCGCGCTTTTATTTGGATGACCCTACGCTATTTGCAACGCCATGGTGGCTGGCGGATCATTCGGCGCAGCACCGACAATACTGGAATTTCTGAATTAGAGAGTATCTAAAGTCGCTACTAACCGTTGAGCAACCTGCTGCCAGCTAAATTTGGCAGCCTGAGCGCTGGTTTGAGCGGCTAAGCTTTGTTGCCATGCCGAGTCATGGCACATGCGTTCTAGAGCTGCAACCCACGCAGCTTGATCGTTTGGCAACAAGCAGCCAGCTGCCCCAACCGCCTCAGGCAACGATGAGCTATTTTGGGCCAAAACTGGTGTGCCACAGGCAATCGCTTCGAGCGCTGGCAAGCCAAAGCCTTCATACAACGAAGGAAATGCCAGCGCCAACGCTCCACTATACAACGCAGCAAGTTCAGCTTCGGGTACATCGGCAATGCGCCAAACTCGCCCTTGAAGTTTGGGATGCTCTAGTAATTGTTCGCTGGCAGGGTTGCGCCACCGCCCGCCCAGCACCAAACCAACCTCAGCAGTTTGAGCAGCCTGCCAAACATCAAGCAAAAAGTCGATTTGCTTATGTGGTTTATCCGAGGCAACATACACAATATAGCGCTCTGGTAAGCCATATTTTGCCCGTAGTGCTGTAATTGCAGTGGCAGGCTGGAGCTGAAATTGGGCTGAAATGCCAACTCCCAAATAGGCCAAACGCTGTGGCTTCACCCCATAAAACTGGGCAATATCGCTAGCTGCTGAATGCGAAATTGTGCCAATCGCCGCCGATTGCTGAATCGCCACATGATGCAAGGCCGCTATTTGCCAACGTTTGAGGCGGCTAAATGTCGCTGGCACGCGCCACGAAATTGTGTCGTAAATTAATGTCAGGCTAGGGCAGGGCTGGAATAATGGGCGAATATAATAGGGGAAAATCGCTAGATCAGCCTGAATCTCACGTAGCAAGCTGCGCCATTCGCGATGTTGACCGATGCTAAATAAGCCATGGGAAACCCGCGAGACTTTAGGGTGTTGCAAAAACGGCCTGAGATTAAATTGGGTACGCGGTTGCTGTGGCAAGATGAGATGCAATTGTTCAGCGATTGGCGTTTGCAATAAAGCCAAGCTTAATTCATAGCAAAAGCGCCCAATTCCCGGAAAATGGTCGTCGAGCACGCGTAAATCGAGCGCAATTGTGGCTTGTTTCATGCCTGATACCAACCCCAAATGTAACCCAAGGCTCCAACATAACTAGTTAATGCTTTTAAAGGCTTGAAGCTGGGTCGCCACGATGGCGCAGCAAACGAGTAAGGCAGGAAAATATTAATCGGCAAAATTAGCGTGCGCAGCAGCCAATAGGCCAAGGCATGCAATGGCGTTTTGAGCACACGCCCCCGCCCTCGTGCTGGGTCGCGCCGCACCTCTTGGGCATGGCCAACTCCATACAACCAGTGTTTGCGCAACAGTGCCCACAAATTGGCCGGAGCCGGATGCCATGTCCAGGTATTAGGGACTAAAATAAAGCGATAGCCCGCCCGCCGAATCCGCGTAAAAAACTCAGTATCAACCCCGCGAATCAATTCGTTGTTAAACCCAGCAACTTCATCGTACACTTCGCGCCGCATCGCGCAACAGGTCGTGGTTAATTCGCAATAAAACGAAGGCGGATCAGGATTACTTTCGAGTGGCGTTTGCACGACGGCATGTTCAATTCGCGGAACTTCGCGGGCGACCCAACGCTGAAAAGCCGAAGCATCGGGCGGCAAGAGTTTCGATGCTCCCGTTACGCCAATCGTTGGGTCGGTGAGCAAGGGCTTGACGAGTTGTTCAATCGCATCGTCGTTGGCTAAAATCGCATCATCATCAATAAAAACGAGGTAGGGCGCAGTTGTGCGCACGGTGGCAGTATTACGGGCTTTGCCATTGGGGCGCACACCGACCGCAACCTCAATTTGGCAGGGTTGCCAGGTTTGGCGGGCAATCGAGGCCCGCAAGGCCGTAATCTCGCCATTCAAGGCCGGAATAACCACAGCAATTTGGGGAATTTCAGTCACAACCAATCCATTCAGCTAAACCAGCAATGCTGCGGTTAATATACCATGGTGATAAGAAATACCTGCTAGAGTCCCGTTGTTTTGTTGCCAGAACCCTCTATAATGCATTTGACAGTGATTGATGCTTGATACTTTGCTAAGGTTTATACCATGTCGATTCAGCCCCCATCGTCAGAATTTGCCTCATTGTTGCGTCAAGTTCAACAGGCCGAGGTAATGCCCACCCAAACGCAGCTCGATGATGTGTATCGTCAGCTTGATCAACGGATTCAGCAATTGCAGCGCTATGTGCCCGACCCAATTGTGCAGCGCTTAAAACACGGCGAGTTGCCCATTCCCTATGGCGAACGTTGGTTGGGTTCGTTGCTGTTTGCCGATCTTTCGGGCTTTACTGCGCTTTCCGAAAGCCTAACCCGCTTGGGCAAAGAGGGAGCTGAGCAAGTAACCAGCATTATCAACCGCTTATTTAATCAGTTGGTAGCTGATATCGAGGCTCACGGCGGTGCATTAATCAAATTTGGCGGCGATGCAGTCACCGCCTTTTTTGATCAAACCAAACTTGGCGAGCAGCATGCCTTGTATGCCGCCCACGCCGCTCAAGCCATGCAAGCATCAATGGCAACTTTAGGCAAAATCCAGATTCGGGCTGGCCAATTTAATCTCACGCTGCGGATTGGCGTGCATAGCGGCGAGGCGTTTGCTGCGTTGCTGGGCGATCAGCAGCATGCCGAGTTGATGCTGACTGGGATTGCCGTCAACTTGGTGGCGCGTGCTCAAGAGTTGGCGCGACCTGGCGAGGTGGTTTGTTCCAAAGAAACCATGCGTTTGCTAGGCTTGCCGACCGATCCCATGAATCCATTTACGGCCTTAACCACTGCGCTTGAACATCCGCCTTATCAAGCAACCAGTCAAGCACCAAGTATCCCGCAAACCATCACTTTAGCTGATGTTCAAGCCCTTGCCAGCATCTATGCAGGCATTCAGCGTTTGCTGCCCCAACGCATGAGCGAAGAACAACTGCTCAGCAATGCCGCCAGCAGAACCGGTGAAATTCGGCTGGTCACAATTGTTTTTGCCCATATTGCTCCCTTCAGCACGATTGTCGAATTGTGCAATGATGCCAGCGCAACCCAATTGCTCAACCACTACTACCAACGCATGCAGCAAATCGTCAATCACTATGGCGGGGTGGTCAATAAGCTCGATATGGCTGCCGATGGCGATAAATTGCTGGCGATCTTTGGCGCACCGATTGCCAACGAAAACGATACTGAGTTGGCAGTGCGCACTGGCCTTGATATGCAATCGGCCATGAACGAAATTAATGCCTTGATTCAACAGCACGACCCACGCTTACCCTTGCTTGACCAACAAATTGGGATCAATCAAGGCCATGTGTTTGCGGGAATTGTTGGCAGCGAAACCCGCCGCGAATATACCGTGATGGGCGATCCAGTCAATACTGCTGTGCGCTTGATGAGCGTTTGTCGCTATGGCGAAGTGTTGGCCAGCCCCACGATCAAACGGCTTACCAGCCATGCCTTTGCCTACGAAACCCTGCCAGCCTTGCCACTCAAAGGCAAAAGCCAACCAATCGAGCCAGCTCGGGTCGATCGAGCTTACAATGTGCGACGCGAAACTATGCGAGCCGATTTGGTTGGGCGGGTGCAAGAACTGGAACAATTAGCCACAATCAGCATTCAAGCGCTGCAAGGCCAAGGCCAAATTATCAATATCTTCGGTGAGGCAGGCATTGGCAAATCACGTTTGCTCGAAGAATTGCTCAGCCGTTTGTCGTTGGCTTCGTTCGACCCAAGCTTGAACGTGCCCGAATTTATGCCGATCACGATTGAATGCCAGTTGTATGAGCAAACGACTCCATTTGCTTCGGCCAGCGAAGTTTTGCGCCAGGTATTGCGCTTGAGCAGCAGCCTGAATGGCGAACGCTTGGTGCAAGTCATCAGCCAACGAGTCAATCGGCTTGTGCCCGAGTTAGAGCGCTTTTTGCCCTTGCTCAGCGATATTTTGCATGTGAGCTTGGCCGAAAACGAACTAACCCAAGCCCTCGCCCCCGAACAACGCCATGATCAAACGATTGAATTAGTGGTGGCCTTGATGCTCGCCAGCGCCAACACCACGCCACTGGTGATTTTATGGGATGATGCTCATTGGATCGATGCCTCATCGCGCCAATTGCTTGAACGTTTGGCCAAGCATGCACATCAGGCCGCGATAGCCTTGCTGATTGGTTCGCGCACCAAGGGCTTAAGTGCCATGACCTGGCCTGAGCAAACTGTGCATCTTGAGTTAAGCGAATTGAGCATGCCCGAAAGCGAAGCCCTCGCCAGCGCAATTATTGGCCATGCACCATTGCCAACGGCCTTGCTCGAACGCTGGCGACGCAGCGATGAACGCTTTTTCAATCCACAAGGCAATCCATTTTTCATTGAAGAGATGATGCGCAGCTTGATTCAACAAGGTGTGATTGTTGAAACTGCGGCGGGCTGGGATTTACGCGGCGAACTCGATAGCTTGCCAACCACGATTGAGGGTGTCATTACCGCACGCTTGGATCGATTGGATAATCGGATTCGCGAAACAGTGCAAGTGGCCTCGGTAGTTGGGCGACGCTTTGAACTGAATATTTTGCGTGGCATTACCAACGACGACGATTTAGTTAATCAAATGGATCGCTTGACCAATGCTGATGTGGTGTTGCCCGACCATATTGCCGCCGAACTGGCCTATTTATTCAAACATACATTAACTCGCGATGTGGCCTACGAAGGCATTCTGTATGCCCGCCGGCGCGAATTACATCGACGGGTGGCTGCGCGGATTCAAGAAGTTTATCGGCAAAACCTAGTTGATGTTCTGCCGATTTTGGCTCGCCATTATGCGCGGGCTGAGGCTTGGCATGAAGCAGTACGCTATTATCGCGAAGCTGGGATCGCCTCGCAAAAACGTTATTACAACGCCGAGGCATGTGCCCATTATCGTGATGCCCTTGAGTTATTGCCAAATCTGAGTGCCTTTGATCGCTCGTTGGAGCAAGAACTAACTGAGCGTTTGGGCTATGTCACGATGCAAGCTGGCGATTATGCTGAAGCCCTACCAATTCTCGCTCAAGCCCAAAGCCAATTACGCCAAAGCAGCGTGTATAGTAGTAGCCGCGAAGCACGGATTTTGCGCCATATCACCACAATTTACGAGCGGCGCGGCGAATACGAACCAGCCTTCGAGCATCTGCAACAAGCGCTTGATTTGTTGGGCGAAAGTCAATCGGCGGAGCGAGTACGAGCCTTGTTGCTTGGCTCGGGGCTGCATCAGCGCCAAGGTCGTTATCATGAAACGATTACCTGGGCCGAGCAAGCCTTAGCAATTGCCGAACAATTAAATGCCCAACCAGAACAAGCCCGTGCCTATTTGCTGATTGGCGGAACCCATCGCGTGCTTGGCTCGCGTGAGCAGGCCGTCGGCTATTTAGCCAAATCGATCGAACTGTATCAGGCAGTCAACGACATTTCGCGTTTGGCCGATGCCTATAACAACGCCGCGATCAACTTTAGCGATCTTGAACAATGGGAGGAATCAATCGCCCTATATCAGGCTGCTTTGAACATCAAAAAGACCATCAATGATAGTTATGGTCAAGCCCTTGTTAGCCTCAACCTTGGTGAGTTATATCGCAAGACTCAGCAATTTGACCAAGCTTTAGAGACCTTCAACCAAAGTTTACAGCTTTGGAACAAACTTAACTCCAAGCTTGGAGCCGCCGTCACCCAGATGAATATGGGCAACACGCTGTTTGCTCAAGGCCAAAGCGCCACCGCTGAATCCATGCTTGATCGCAGCCGCGCTATTTTTGATGAAATCCATGTCGATTCATTTTTACCCGAGCTGTATCGGATTTATGCTGAACTTTTTTATAGCCGCCACAACTATGCCAAAGCCTTAGATTATTGTGATTTTGCCTTGGAACAGGCTCGCCAACATTCAGCCAAAGCCGATGAAGGCCTAGCCCAACTGACTCAAAGTAAGATTCTGCTGGCCTTAGACCATTATGATCCAGCTCTACATGCTGCGGAACAAGCACTCCAGTTGTTGCAAGAATGCGATAACCAAGCTGATGTTGAACGCTGTTTGGAGCAACTGATCGCTCTGACCCAGACCAATGATCCGCAGCGCATGGCTGATTATCAGAATCAACTAGACCAGTTAACCAAGGCATAGCAACAGATTTTCGCGATGGAGGGTTTATGCGTCGTTTCAGTAAAGTCCGCTTACTGGGAATATGGGTTTTGCTGCTAAGTTTGACGGCTTATCAGCGAACTCCCAATAGTTCGGCTCAAGTGCTTCGCAGCCTTGTGCCAGTGCCCGAAATCGAATCAAACGATGCCTGGCAAAATGCCCATGATCTGACCAGTAGTTGTTTATGGCCGAGCATTACGATTTGTGATGTAACGGGCGAGCTTGATGATGGCGAGGACTTAGATTGGTACAAAATTACGGTGCGACCTGCAACCACCTTGTCAATTAGCCTCACCGATACCTTTGGCGATTATCAAGTTGCTTTATTTTATGATTTGGGCCAACCTATCACCCAAACTGGCCATGTGTCGCTAGGCAACCTGAACGCGATTGGCAACCTGAACGCGATTGGCAACCTGAACGCGATTGGCAACCTGAACGCGATTGGCAACCTGAACGCGATTGGCAACCTGAACGCGATTGGCTCAAATGGCTATTCCGATGCCAGCATCAATAGTTTTTTATGGACACCTGGTTTTTATTATGTACTGGTCTATCCGCTTGATGAAGATCAATCGGGTGATTACAACTTGGCAATTGAAGCAGCATTTGATCAAAATTTGACTAAACCTTTGCCAATTCCCTTTATGATTAACCAAAGTGAGCCACCGGATTGCAAACGCTCGCTCTATATTACCAATAGCGATTATCTAAATATTCATCAGAGTTTTTCCCCTTACAATACCAGTGTTTATACTGAATTACTTGGTTTAGCGTCGAAACCAGGCGATACAAGCGGCTTGGTGCTTGATTTAGCTAATATTTCATGGATTCAACCAAGTAATGCATTTAGCAATCAATCGACGCAGTGGAATGCCAATCGCACCAATCCGTTCTATGCCAATCGGATTGCTGAGGGCGTGCATCATCTAATCACTCAATATGCGCGACGCTGTGCGAGCTTACGCTATGTCACAATTGTTGGCGGCGATTACGTCGTGCCATTTTATCGTGTGCCCGACGAAACCGTCATTGCCAACGAAGGCGATTATTTGGCAAGTTCGGGAATTAACACCAATAGCTTTACCGCCAGCAGCCTGAAATATAAAACAATCTTGACTGATAATATTTATGGGGCAATCAAGCCGATTCCTTATCGTGGTCGCCAATTGTGGGTGCCTGAACTGAGTGTGGGCCGCTTAGTCGAAGGTGCTGATTCAATTCATTTTTATCTCAAGAGCATGAATCTGCATACCGATTTCCCAAGTGGCAGTATGATTAATCTAGATCCTCAACCGCAACAAGCAAATTTGGTGACGGGCTATGATTTCTTGCTCGATCAAGCCAAGGTTGTCTCGGGAACGTTGACAAATTTAGTCGGTGCGCGTCCGGTTGGTTTGATCAGCGATACGTGGGATGCAGACGATTTACTTTCAATCTGGTGGCCCGATGTTAATAACGGGATCGCCAACTCACCCTATCCCGCTCAATCGATCAATGCCCACTTTACCCACTATCAGGCGATTCCAGCCAATTTTGAAATTTCAAGTGATGTAGTTGAGGCCTCGTCGCTCTATTTGCATCCGCTTAGTATAGTTGCGCCAGAAGATGCCTATCAGCGTAATCGCCTAGGCTATAGTGTTGGCTGCCACTCCGGTTATAGTGTCTATGATAACGATGCTGGCGGTCTTGGTAATCCAGTTGCGATCGACTTTCCGCAAGCCTACATGAAGCAACATGGCACGTGGATTGGCAATACTGGATTTGGCTATGGTGATAGTGATTTAGTCGGCTATTCGGAAAAACTTATGACCCAATTTACGCTCGAAATTGGCCGTGAGTGGAAAAATCAATCAGGGTTTTATGGGGGTATGCCTGTTGGCTATGCTTTGGTTCGCGCCAAACGCAGTTACTTACGCGAAGGTACACCAGGTACATTTAGCGTCTACGACGAAAAAGTGTTGTTGCAATCAACCTTATATGGCCTGCCGATGATTCGAGTTTCAGTCCCGAATCCGGTTGCCTTCCCACCAGGTGATCGCCAAGATTTTGCCTGTTTGACCTGTCCGCCACAGGTAGCGCATCGGGCAACCGTCACTGATCGGGCGATTGATCGCGACATTACCTTCAATATTAACTACACAACTGCCCAAGATAATGCCCGTGGCAAAATTCTCAGGGCGCAGGCAACCGTAGTCAACGATACTGAAGGCTTATTGACTGGTCAGATGTTTAATAGCTCGTTGGTTAATGCGGCGGGCTTGCCATCATTGCCCAACTTTAGCATTCCACTTTCCTTGACCGATAGTTTTGGCGAACAACGGATTCAAGGGGTTCAGTTCCTTGGTGGAACCACAACCACTGCTGCAACCTTTAATCCAGTTATTACGCGTTTGATTACTGACGAGATTTATTTGAGCCACGAACCAACCTTTGATTTTACTGATCGTTGGTATCCCGACCAACCATTTAGCTATAGCGTGTTCGAAAGCGATAACCTCGACGATGATGGCCCGCTCAACCAAGATCGACGTTTTTCGCAGCTTTTGTTGACTCCAACTCAATTTAAAGGCAACACATCGGGCGGTGAGTTACGCCAGTTCAGCACCATTACGCTACGGCTGAAATATTTGAGCGATGGCGCTGATGATGATTTGCTAGATGATAATTTTGACCCAATCGTTCGTGATACCCAGCGCACCAGCGATGGCAAAATTCGGGCAATTGTGATCGAGCGCGATAACGATGGCCCAGGCGATGAGCTTGATGCTGAGATGGTTGTCAAAACCAACACTGGTGCTTGGCAAACTGTCAGCATGAATACCTTCCAAATTGGCACAACTGAACGCTGGCAAATTGAAGGTAGCCTTCCAGCCAATACCTTTCTACCCTTGCAACTGTTGATTCAAGCGGAAGATGAGGCTGGTAATGTGGGGGTTGAAACCTATGGCGGGCGTTTCGATATTGATTATGAAATGTATCTGCCCAACGTAAATGTCAACCGCTAGCTATTACTAATATTGGCGGTGGTGGGTGCTAGCTGCAAGTTAGCACCCACTGCTTTTAATGAGCCATGCATTTGATCAAAAAAGTGCTACACTTAACTTTGTGTGATTGTTACCCCTATCCCTACCTCAGCTAAACCCAGTTTCCGCCAAGCCTACAGGAGCATAAAACCTATGGAAGAGCAACCGACGAAGCCTGTTAAGGATGGGCTGATCGCCCAAAGTTATATTCCAACCGATCAAATTGCCACGGTGTTGTATTTGGCTGATCGCTTGGAAAAGCCGTTACTAGCCGAAGGGCCAGCCGGAGTTGGTAAAACTGAGCTTGCCAAGGCATGGGCTGCGGCAACTGGCCGCGAGTTGATTCGTTTGCAGTGCTATGAAGGGCTTGACGAGACCAAAGCGCTCTACGAGTGGGAATATGCCAAGCAAATGTTATATACCCAACTGCTACGCGATAAACTCAATAATTTGCTTTCTGATGCCGATTCGTTGCGTTCCGCTGCCGATCGGCTTGCCGCCGAAGAAGAAGTGTTCTTTTCGCAGCGCTTTTTATTGCAACGACCCTTGCTCAAGGCGATTCTCAATCCTAAACCTACGCTGCTCTTGATCGACGAAATTGATCGAGCTGATGCTGAGTTTGAGGCCTTTTTGCTCGAAGTGCTGTCGGATTTTCAAATTACTGTGCCGGAGCTTGGTACGCTCAAGGCTGCTCATCGGCCAATTGTGATTTTGACCAGCAACAATACTCGTGAGCTTTCCGAAGCCCTCAAGCGCCGCTGTATGTATTTATTTATTGGCTATCCTTCGCTCGAAGAAGAATTGCGAATCGTCGAGATGAAAGTGCCAGCCTTGGGAGCCAAATTGGCTCGCCAAGCGGTCGAGTTTGTGCAACGCTTGCGCAATCTTGATCTCAAAAAGTCGCCTTCAATCTCCGAAACGCTGGATTGGGCACGCGCTTTGGTGCTGCTCAATGCCAAACAACTCGATCAGGATGTCCTTGATCAAACCATGACCGTGCTATTGAAGCATGAAAGTGACCTGCAACGCACCCAACGCGCCATCCAAACAGGCCGCAACCGCAACGACGAAGGACGAAGGAAAGGATGAGGGATGAATTATGAAGGATGAAACCTTATCTTTAGAATTACAACAATGCTCATCTGGAACCCGGTTCAAAGCTATTTCATCCCTCATCCCTCATCCTTCATCCCTTCAAAAGGGGTTTTTTTACGATGCATGAACGAATTGTGGCCTTTGTCAAGGCGCTGCGAGCAGCCGGAGTTCGTGTGTCGCTCGCCGAAAGCCTTGATAGTTTTAATGCCTTAGAACAGCTTGGCATCAGCGATCGCCAGCTTTTTCACGATGCACTGTTGGCAACCTTGGTCAAAGATGCGAGCCAGCAAGCACAGTTCGAGGAGCTATTTCCGCTCTTTTTTGGCCATGGCGATGCCCCGATGATCAGCGGTGCCAATGGCTTGAGCGGACTAGATCCTGACGAATTACAGCAATTGCGCCAAGAAATTGCCCAATTACGCGAACGGATTCGCGAATTGATGCAACGGCTGATGGATGGCCAAAATCTTACGCCTGAGGAATTGGCGGCACTAGCACGAAGTTCGGGCATCAATCACATTCAATCGCTCAACCAACGCCGCTGGGTCGAACGGCGCATGGAACAACAAATGGGCCTGAATGAATTTAAACAGGCGCTGGAAGCTTTGCTCAAACAATTGGAAGAAGGCGGGATGGATGCCGATGCCTTGGCCGAAATTATGCAGCAAATGCAGGGCAACGCCCAAGCCATGCGCGACCAAATTAGCCAATTCGTTGGTTCGGGCTTAGCCGAGCGCATGAGCGACGACTACAATCCGCAAACTGGCGATGATCTCCAGCATCGACCATTTGGCTCGCTCTCTGATGCTGAAGTACAACGCATGCGCCAAGAAGTGCGTCGTTTAGCCGCTTTGTTGCGTTCACGAGCAGCGTTGCGCCAAAAACGCGATAAAGCAGGTCAGGTTGATATCAAACGCACTATGCGCAACAATATGCGCTACGACGGCGTGCCGATGAAATTGGAATATCGTAAAAAGCAACAAAAACCCAAGTTGGTAATCATCTGCGATATTTCGACCTCGATGCGGCCAGTAGCAGAATTTATGCTGCGCATGATTTATGAATTACAAGATCAAGTCAGCAAGACCCATTCATTTGCCTTTATCGCCAATTTGCACGACATTACTGAGCAATTGAATGATAGCCGCGCCGATATTAGCGTCAATGATGTGCTCGAAAGTATCCCGCCTGGCTACTACAACACCGACCTTGGCCGTAGCCTCGATACCTTTCTGCATAGCCACCTTAGTACGGTCGATTGGCGTACTACGGTGATTATTGTGGGCGATGGTCGCAATAATTTCAACAATCCACGGCTCGAATCATTGCAAACAATTCGTCGCCATGCCAAGCGCTTAATCTGGTTTACTCCCGAAGATCGCTGGCAATGGGGCACTGGCGATAGTGATATGCAGCTCTACGCGCCGCTCTGCGATCGGGTGCATCTCGTCACCAACTTGGCTGAATTAACCGCTGCGGTTGATCGCTTGTTGGCTAACTAGCTATTTAGCAAGCCACCTATAGGCCGTAGGTGGCTCCTGCACCCTCTCGATTAATCCCCTCTGTGGTTGCTTTAATCCACAATTAACCTGTGCTATAGTTCGTTGGGCAAGTGTGAGCTAGCTAACAGCCGCTTGTTTACGAATTGGGCATAATAGAACCACGATACATCAAACCCACGTCAACCCAGAAGGAGACAACCAATGACAACCATGACAGTGCGTTTTTGGGGTGTGCGTGGCAGCCACCCAGTATCCGGCCCAGAATATTTGAAGTACGGCGGCAACACGTTATGCGTCGAGGTCGAGGCCAATGGCCATACGATCATCCTCGATGCAGGAACTGGCATTATTAACCTTGGCAAAAGCCTCAACGCCCGCGCCAAAGCCAGTGGTAAGCCCATCGATGTGACAATTTTGTTCAGCCATATGCACCATGATCATACCCAGGGTTTTCCATTTTTCACCCCTGCCTATCGTGGTGACACCAATATGCACATCTTTGGGCCTGGTATTTTTGAACGTGATTTAGAAGAAACCTTAGCAAAAACGATGTTGCCGCCGGTTTTTCCAGTGTCGATGGCCGAATTGCCTGCCCAAAAAATCGTTTCGAGCATCCGCGAAACTGATGTATTATTGCTTTCAGAGGCGGTGGGCGGCGCGATGCTGCGCAATCGTTTTCACGATAATCTGAGCGATATCGATGAAAATATGATTGTGATCAAAGCCTTGCGCTCATATGCACACCCCGATGGCGTGTTAGTTTACCGAATTGAATGGCAAGGAATGAGCGTTGTCTACGCCACTGACACAGAAGGCTATATTAATGGTGATCAACGGCTAGCTCAATTTGCTCAAGGTGCTGATGTGCTGATCCACGATGCTCAATATACCGAGGAGCATTATCTGGGCAAAGCACCAGGCTTTGGTTCAACCCAAGGCTGGGGCCACTCAACCGCCACGATGGCGTGTGATGTGGCCAAATCGGCCAAAGTCGGCACATTAGTCTTGTTCCATCATGAGCCAACCTATGGCGACGATGTGATCGAGACAATTGAAAACCATGCCAAATCGATGTTTGCTGGGGCAGTCGCTGCCCGCGAAGGCTTAGAATTGGTGCTGAACCAACCGCAACCCGAAGTAGCCAGCGTTGCGGATGCCAGCACTGCTGTAACCGAGCCATTGAGCAGCGACGTTGCAAGTTGATCAACGGTAGCAGGTGGAGGAACACGCCCATGAATCCAACCATAACAACGATTACTCCGAGTTTTGGCTGGCGCATGCTAGGAGATAGCCCAATGTTGAGCGATACAGAACTGGCGTTACTCCGCGATGTTGAGCTATTTGACGGCCTCGCTCCTGAGCAGGCCGCTCAAATTAGTCGGCGCTTGGTGCGGCGTACCTTCCCTGCTGGAACCAATTTGATGTCGGTGGAGCAACCAGGCGAGGTTGTATATATCATTCTGAATGGCACGGTCAAAATTCATGTTGAGCAAGCTGATGGCACCGATGTGATTATTGCCATGCTTGGGGCTGGCGATACCGTCGGCGAAATGAGCTTAATCGATAGCGCTGGCCGCTCGGCAACCGTGGTTACTCAAGAAGAATCAACCTTGCTCTGGATGAATCGCACAGCTTTTTTGGAAGCCTTGCAAAACGCTCCGGTGATTACCTTAAACCTTGTGCGTATGCTTTCAAGTCGTTTGCGGCTGGCCAATGAGCAAATTCAGGCTTTAGCGACGCTCGATGTGCATGGGCGGGTGGCTCGCCAGCTCTTGGCGTTTGCCCAAAAATACGGCCACGCCGATGAAACGGGCACGGTGCAAATTCCAATTCGGCTGACCCAAAGCGATTTGGCAGGCTTGGTCGGAGCATCACGCGAACGAGTCAACCAAGTGATTGGCTATTTCAAACAACGCCGCTATCTGAGCGTCGATCAACATTATCACATCAGTTTGCACAACCTTGAAGCCTTGGCCAAACGGATTAAGTGAGTTTTGCAACAACTTGAGCAAATAGCCACAAGCGTTTTCAATTAATTCGTTTGTGGCTTTGTTGCTTTCAAATTGGGAGAAGCGAATGCAAAAATGGCTCATTGGCGGGTTATTAGCTGGATTATTGTTAATCCGTGGATTGTTGCTAGTGAATAAAACACCGCCGCTGCATGCCCATCCTCAAGCGGCAGTTGAAGCTTATTTGCAATTTATGCAGCAACCCGATTCCTTAAGCGAGCAAGAAGTATTTGTTGACCAGATTGCCCAGCAACGCAGCCAGTTACAGCAAGCTACGGCGATTTACGCCAATCAAACTGTTAATTTTCAAGCTGTGGCATTCCATGATACCGCTAATCAATTTTACAAAACCGCAATTATCACCAGCACATTAACCGATCAATCCGGCCAGAAACGCCAGCTTGTGGATAAAGTTGTGGTTCAGCAGGTGCGGGTCAATCATCAATATTTGCCAAGCACAAAAGCTGAAGTGAGCTGGAAAATACACTTAATTAACGGCGATTTGCCCCAGATTGTGCCCTAAAATGACCATGCATGATCTGGAGATGAGGAATGATCATGCTCTACTACCCTAAAATGCCTGATAGCCGCAATGCACCCTTGACCCGTTGCTGGGCCTTTGAAAAATATGATGGCACAAATTTGCACTGGGATTGGGATCGTGAGGCTGGTTGGCATCGCTTTGGCACGCGCCGCGAAGCTTTTGAATTGACCAGCCATGGCATCGAGCAATTTAGTCAAGCTCATGCCCATATTCAGGCTGCATCAAGCCTGTTTCAAGCGACATTAGCCCAGCCATTAGCCGAAATCTTGCTGAGCCATGCCAATTATCAAGCCTACAACGAAATTCGCGTGTTTACTGAGTTTTTTGGCCTCAACTCATTCGCTGGTCTGCACAAAACCAGCGATCCCAAAGAATTGTGTTTGTTTGATGTTTGGCTTGAGGGCTATGGTTTTATTGGGCCACAGCAATTTGTCGCCGATTTTACCAGCCTCAATAGTGCGCGGGTGGTTTACGAAGGTAAGTTGACTGGCCAATTTTTTGAAGATGTGCGCAATGGGAAATTTGGAGTGCAAGAGGGCGTGGTTTGCAAAGGCGGCACTGGTGGCAGCGATCTGTGGATGGTCAAAATCAAAACGCGCCACTATCAAGCGCGGCTCAAACAAGCCTTTGCCGAGCGCTGGGAAGATTACTGGGAGTAACCAGCTATGCTACAATCCACGCTAGCAACTCGCTTTACAAAGGATTGTGGATTATGACGACAAATCAAGAACTTGCAACCACACCCAGCAACTCGGCCCGCGTAATTGGCCTGATTGTTGGCGATGTGGCGATTTTTGCCTTGTTTGTAATTATTGGGCGGCGTTCGCATGCCGAAGGCGTGAATGCCATGGATGTGGTGAATGTGGCTGCGCCGTTTGTGATTGGTTGGGGAATTGCCGCCCCGCTGCTAAAGCTGTACACTCCAGCGATTAGTGATCATACCAAAACGGCGTTGCAGCGCACGGCCTTGGCTTGGTGTGTGGCCGCGCCAATTGGCTTAACCTTGCGTTCAGTGCTATGGAAACACGATTTCAAGCCAGGCTTTGCAATTACCACCTTTATTTTCAACATGATTTTGCTCTTAGCATGGCGCGGCTGGTCGGCCTATCGTGCTGGGAAACAAAGCCGCTAAACCAAGTGCAGCGCATAAATGCAGGTTTATGCGCTGCGCTAATGCCTATTGCTAACCTATTGCTGTCATCAACTTGCCACAATCATAACTATCATTGGAGCAAGGCCTAGAGTATAATAGCCCCAAGCATCAATCCATATTGCTAGGGTCTTGGGAGCTTTTCATGGCAGCAGATAAATCAATCGGCCAATCGTATCGCCAAATTCAACAAACCCTGCTTAATCAAATTCTCAGTACCATTTTAGCCTCAACCGGCACGCTCAGCGTGATAATGCTGATTGCCTTAGCCTTTCCCCAAGCCCGTACAATCCCGTTTGTGATTATGACGGTTGTCGCTGTGTGTGGTGTTATCGTTATCGTAACCAGTCAATATTGGATTCGGCGCGGCTATCCACGGCGTGGGGCATTTTTCTTTATTATGACCTCGATTCTATTAGGCGCAATTCTAGCGGTCGTATTTAATGTTCCCTCATTTATGGCATTAGTTTCGATTTTATTAATTATCGTTAGCGCTATTTTAATTGGATTTCGTTATACAATTTATCCGTTAAGCTTATCAGTTGTTATTTCAACCTTATTGATGATTTCAGAATATAATCAATGGTTCAAGCCCTATCAATTTGATAGTAGCGCGATTTTATCATTGATTATTCAGATTATTGCCACCTTGAGTATGTTGATTGTCACCGCCCTAGTGATTAATATGGCAGTCAAACGCTTAGAAGAAAGTGCCAATGAGGCATTTTTGCGGGCGCGTGATGCTGAAGAAGCTCGCTTCGATCAAATTGCGCTGAATGACCAATTGCACCACGACAACCTTGAAAAGCAAAAATTACTTGATGTGATTGCAGCCCTCGAAACCCCAGCAATTCCAATTTTAGCTGATACCGTGGTTATTCCCATTGTCGGCTATGTTTCTGATGATCGTTTAGAGAAGATTCAAAAACTTGTGCTTAAACATATTCATCGTGAGCGGATTCAAACCGTATTGCTTGATATTACTGGCGTTACCAGTGTTGATCAGAGCTTTGCCAAAGGCTTAAAGCGTTTAGTCCAAGCAATTTATGTCCTAGGCGCAAAAGTCTTTCTAACTGGTATTCAGCCAAAAACTGCTCATATATTTGTTGATCTAGATCTGCATACCGCCTTACCATCAACCTACGCCACAATTGCTGATGCAATTGAAGATTTAACCGCCCTACAGCGTAAGAGGTAATCAATGATTCAAGCCGATTATGAATATTATGGGCTGATGGCCGAAGCGTGGGATGTGCTACGCGGCGATACTTCTGGTTGGAGTGATCGCTTTTTTTATCGTGAATTGATTGCGCAACGTGGGCAGCCTGTGCTTGATGTTGGCTGCGGAACGGGTCGCTTATTGCTCGATTATCTGGCTGAGGGAATTGATATCGATGGGGTTGATAATTCACCCGATATGTTGGAACTCTGTCGGCTCAAAGCCCGAACTCTAGGCCTTAGCCCAACCCTTTATCAACAACAGCTTGAAAATTTAGCGCTACCCCGCCAATATGCCACAATCTTAATTCCTTCGAGCTCGTTGCAATTAATTACCGAGCCAGCACTCGTGCAACAAGCACTGCAAAATGTGTATGCGCACTTGCTGGCAGGTGGCGTGGTTGCCGCCTCGATTATGACCTTGTGGCAACCTGATGATCCACTAGAATCGACCTCTAGCACTGAGGCTACCCGCAGCAGTGATGGCGTAGTATTTCGGCGCGAAAGTTGGTCGCGTTTCGATCCAACTAGCCAATGTGAAGCAACCAACGATCGCTATCAAAAAATTCAGGCTGGTCAGGTTATTGCCGAAGAATCACATCAACGAGATCCAGCGACCCGTTCGTATCAGCAAGCTGAAATTAAAGCGCTGTTTGAGCAAGCAGGCTTTGTTGAGGTTCAGTTGTATCAAGGCTTTGCGTGGCAGCCAGCCGAACCGCATGAACAATTGTTTTGTGTGGTTGCTCGCAAAGCTTAATCAGCAGAGAAGCGAATCTTATGCTACAACAACTCTACCTTGAATGGGCCAAACAACAGCCTGCCACTGCGATTTTGAGCAATAGCAGTGTCTATTTGACCAACGTTCGAAACGCAATTCAACAACAGTTGGCTGATGCTGCATGGTTTGAAGCCGCCCAACAAGCCAATCCTTGGGGGCATCCCAACCTTCAGCACGCCTTGCAAGCATGGCACCGCAGCAGCTATCCGCCGTTAATCGTGGCTGGCGCTTCAAGTGCTTTGGCGGTGGTATGCCAAGCCTTGTTGCAACCAGGCGATCATGCCCTGATCGAAACCCCGCAATATGAGCCATTCAGCCGTTGTGTCGCGGCCCGAGCAGCCACTTGGTGTGCTTGGCCGCGCCATCCGCAGAGCTTTGACTTGCAATTAGACCAATTAGCCAGCAGCATCACGCCCCGCACCAAGCTGCTATTAATCAGCAACTTACATAACCCCAGCAGCACACTGAGCAACCAAAGCCAATTACTTCGATTGCAACAAACCCTCAATCAAGCCACCGATACGCTTGGAATTGCCCCGATCACAATTGTGGTTGATGAGATTTATTGGCATTTGGTATCGCAGGATGAGTTTCTTTCGGTAGCCGAGCTTGGCCCGCAGTGGATCGGGATCAACAGTCTATCGAAGGTGTATGGCCTAAGCATGCTGCGTTGCGGCTGGATTATGGCCGCACCCCAGCTGCTTGATCAATTGCGCCCAGCCTATCTCGATTTGATCAACATTGGTTCGCCGTTGACTGAATATCTGGCAGCCAGCATTATTGAACAATTGGCTAATTATCAAACTGCCGCCCAAGCCCATGTTGTCGCCAATCGCCAATTGCTACAACACTATGTGCAGCCGCTGCTTGAGCGCGAAGTGATCAACGGCATAATTCCAACGGCGGGCTGCACCTATTTTCCCAAAATTATGCTTGATCAAGCCCAAATTGAGCAATTAGCCCAACAAACTGGCTGTGTACCTGGGCGGTTTTTCGGATCGACCTATCAGCAGCAGCTGCGGATTGGCTATGGCGGCCCCAGCAATTTAATTGAAGCAGCCTTGAAAACTTTTACCCAAATAATCAATCCTACCACTTGAGTGAACTTCGGTTCAACCCGCTATTTGTAGGATACTCCTGCAAATGTTATACTACCAAGACATCTAAATTGGTTTGTACAAGCAACATCAAGCCAATTTAATTCGATCATAGCCCTCACTTGATAGCCGTTGGCTCGCGAATCGCTCCAAGGTTTCTCACCAAATCGAACATCCTAACCCAACTATTTTGGTTCTAGCCAATCGGCGCACTGACCTCTCAACATCAACCATCTACCAACACAACTAACGTGCTGATGCTGCCCTGTTTGGTACAGATTGCAGCATTAACCATGACGGTTGAGCTTATCCCACCATCGCTGGCCATGCCACGAGACAGGAATTTTATGGATCTTCACCATGTTCGGATTGTACTGCTTGATCAGAATGGGCAGGCAACGAGGCAGATTACGAGCCTGATCACTGCAATTCAGGCGGTGCGTTACCAGCTTGTGCCCGTTACTGAAGTGGCTCAAGCGCTTGATAGTTTAGCGACACAACGGATTGATGTAGTGATTATCGCGCTTACAGCCCATATTGATGAGCTAAATTGGCTTCAAACAATCCGTTCGAAGGCTCCCATTTGTCCTGTGATTGTGTATGCTGAAGATACCGACGAGTCGGTTGCCTTGCATGCGCTGCATAGCGGTGCTCATGATTATGTCTTAGCGAGTGATCTTAGCCCCAGTGTCTTTCAACGAACGATTCGTTATGCCCGAGCGATTGTTGCTCAAAGCGTGGCCGAACAACAAGTCCAAGCATTAACCCTCGCCTTAGCCACTGCCATGAGCGCAGCCCAACAGCTTGAACAAAACCTTGATGTAGCGATTCATGAAATTCAAACCCCGATGAGTATTTTGCTGGGCTATATTCAGCTATTTGAGCGCCGAGTGTCTAGTTGGGGTGGCATTCCGTTGCGGGAACGCCAAATGCTCAATACAATGCGATTGCAGACAATTCATATTAGTCGTTTGGTGGGCATCTTGCTCGATTCAACTCAGATGGCGACCAATTATGGCAAACTTGAGCGGCGGCCACTTGAGCTTGGAGCCGTGTTGCGGGCAGTTGTCGCCTCAATTCAAGGCATGCGAGCGCCGCATTTGTTGGTCTTGCGCCTCCCTGAGGTGGCAGTATGGATTGATGGCGATTATGGGCGATTAATGCAGATCTTTCATAATTTGCTATTGAATGCCCTGAAATATAGCGACCTGCATAGTGAAATTACCCTAACCTTGCGAGCCGATGGCCAAATCTCAGTCCAAGATTATGGCATTGGCATTCCAAGCAATGTACTGCCCAAGATTTTCAATCCATTTTTTCGGGCAGCCAACGCTCAACTTCAGGGTGGCGCGGGCTATGGCATTGGCTTGGCAGTTGTGCAAGATCTGGTTCAACAGCACGATGGCACGATTACGGTTACCAGTGAGCTGGGGAGCGGAACCACCATGACCTTACAATTTCCCTGCACGGTTCGCCCAAACCGCTTGGTCGAACTCCCAACCCTGATCAATGAGCTTGATGAAGTGCTAATTCGCCAACGCTCATTGAGTTGATTTGTGGTCATTTGCACCACAAGGGTTTAAGTTAATTTAATCTGCAACTCGTGCTTCGATGGCCACAGGGCAGCCAATTCAGCTTCTCGTAAACGATGTTGAGTAATGGCTCGTAAGCGAATCGTACAACTGCGTGGCGTTTGGCAGGGAGCCTGCCTACAACCTGGGCAGACTTCGACCAAGCGAGCAGCCTCAGCGACATGCGCAGCGGCGACAACCCGAGCAATTCGTTCATCCAACAAGCGTTCCTTGGCAGCCGCATTAGCAGCCAAGCGTTGGCTGCGAGTGTGGATATAGGTTTTTGGGGCCATTCATCATCCTCGTTTCATAGCGTTGTGGGGAATTTCGCGAAGTCAATAGTCAATTGGCTGAGGATCAATACTGTACGTTTTAGCAGCTATGGGTAGTTGATTAAGCGCGAGAAGATTGCATAGATTCAAGCGAATAACGGCAACTCGTACCATCCTGAATCTAGGTAATCATCGCAACATTGATCGAAGAAGCTTAACATAGTATAGCATACACGGGGCTGAGGCTTGGCTATCTGAGGTACAATAGCTGGTAGAACCACCTGCATCATAGCTTGAAATTTGGTTGTAATCGGGGAGGCGTTATGCCCAAAGCCCATTTGTATGGTCGTGATCTGCAAGGCATCAGCCGCTTGGCGATCGAGGCGACAACCCAAGTGACCAACATTAGCGAAGGCTTGTTTGCCACGATTATGCGCCGCCCCAATCGCCGCATTGGTGGCATTCCAGGCTTGGTCTATCGCCAAATTCATGGTATTACGCACTTGGTTGGCTGGAGCCTTGATCAGCTGTTTGGGGCACTTGGTACGGCCAACTCGCAGCGAGTCTCATCACGCCAACGCGACGATCTGATTGCCGCCTTGAATGGCGTTATGGGCGATTATTTAGTTGCTAGCAACAATCCCTTACAAACCAGTATGAGCTTGCGGGTAGCCGGAGCCGAACTTGAGCCAGCTACAATTGCCGCACCCCAATCACGCATATTGCTATACATTCATGGGGTTTGTATGCACGAGCAACAACTCCAGCAACAGGACCATGATCATGGTTTAGCTGCCGCCGCAAAGCTTGGCTATAGCCCAATCCATGTTCGCTACAACACTGGCTTGCATATCGCCGAGAATGGTCAGCAACTCAGCCAATTGCTCGAACAACTGCTAGCCGATTGGCCTGTACCCGTCGAAGAATTGGTGATTCTCGGCTATAGCATGGGTGGGCTTGTCGCCCGCAGCGCCTGTTATTATGCTGAGCAGTTGGGCCATAGCTGGAGCCAACGGCTAACTAAATTGATTTTTTTAGCCACGCCGCACCATGGTTCAGCTTTTGAACGTTATGGCGCTTGGCTGCATTATGTGCTTGAGCGCAATCGCTATAGCGCCTTATTCGGCCAAATTGCCCGTTTGCGCAGCGCTGGCATCACCGATTTACGCTATGGCACGATTTTGCCGCATGCGCAGCCGACGTTTGATCGCTTTGAACAGCCTGCTTATCGCCCCGACTTAATGCCACTACCCGCCCATGTGGCCTGTTACGCCTTGGCAGCAACTCGTTCAGAACAGCAAAGCCTCAGCAATCTGCGGGGCGATGGTTTAGTCGCAGTTGCCAGCGCGTTGGGCCACGATTCAGAGCAGCCAAGCCATAATCTTCACATCCCTGCGGCCAACCAAGCGATTGTGTATGCAACGAATCATTTTGGCATGCTCGCCAATCAGGCGGCCTATCAGCAGATTTTGGTGTGGTTGCAATAGCTTGAATCTGGCATGAATGCTGCTAAGATTGCAACCGAGAACTGATAGACAAGAACCATTGCAGCACTACAATTGATCCATCAACGTTGATGAGGTGGCTATGCTTGAGCGATATCGTGGTTGTTTGTTGGGGTTGGCGGTTGGTGATGCAGTTGGCACGACGGTCGAATTTAGCCCGCCAGGCTCATTTAAGCCGTTGACTGATCTGGTTGGTGGTGGGCCTTTCAATTTGCCACGCGGCGCGTGGACTGATGACACTTCGATGGCCTTGTGCCTTGCCGCCAGTTTGATCGAGCGCCAAGGCTTCGATCCAGCGGATCAGATGCAGCGCTATTGTCGCTGGCGCGATTATGGTTATATGAGCAGCACTGGCTCGTGTTTTGATTGTGGGATTACAGTTGGCAATGCGCTCAGCACATTTCAACGCACGGGCAACCCCTACAGCGGCTCAACCGATCCTGCGACTGCTGGCAATGGCTCGTTGATGCGTTTGGCTCCAGTAGTTTTGGCCTACGCCAACCAGCCTGAGCAAGCTATGCAACTGGCGGTCGATAGTTCGCGCACAACTCATGGTGCAGCAGCGGCGGTCGATGCTTGTCGTTATTTTGCTGGCTTGCTGATTGGGGCATTGAATGGAGTCGATAAAGCAACGTTGCTGGACCCGCGCTATAGCCCAATCGCCAATTATTGGCAGCAACAACCATTGCACGCCGATATTGATGAGATTGCTGCTGGCTCGTTTTGGCAGCGCCAACCGCCCGAAATCCAAGGTACTGGTTATGTGGTGCGTTCGCTTGAAGCGGCGTTGTGGGCGTTTGCTAAGAGCGATTCATTTCGTGAGGGCTGTTTGATGGCGGCCAATCTGGGCCACGATGCCGACACTACCGCCGCAATTTATGGCCAAATCGCCGGAGCCTACTATGGCGAAGCTGGAATTCCTAGCGAATGGCGTGAACCGATTGTCAGTCATGATTTGATTGTGGAATTTGCTGAGCGGCTGTATCGTTTACAAGGATGAAGGATGAGGGATGAACGTTCATCCTGTATCGCTCAAAGCTGAATGATTAAACGAAGTGGCGGCTCAATGTTTCGATTGAGCCGCCACTTTAGTTAAGCAGTATGCTTGGTGTCGGTCAAACATAAGAGCGTCCAGCGACGCTGACCATGATTAAAAGTGGCGAAGCTTCGATCCCATTGGCTCGAATTAAACCATGGTGCCCATGGTCCTTCAATTCGGCAAACCGTGGTGGTAGCCATTTCGCCGCCCAACATAGCCTCGACACAGACTTTGCTCATGGTGCGGGCATCGCCATCGCTAAATGGCGAGCTGGTGTAGGCTCCGCCGCTGACCAAGGCATGGGTCAAAGCGCCTTCATATTCATAGCCGCTATAAAACGTCAGCGGCAGGTCAAAGGGGATTTCGGTAGGTAACCCTAGCTCGGGCAATTCGCGATTAAGCGTGGGATGGCTGAGAAACCGATAAATCAGATGGCTGGGATTAAGATTCGTATTAGCAAACAAACTATCATACGCCGATGCATCATTTGGCCGAATACTACGAAAAATCACGCCACCATTGAGATACATACCACGCAAGGCTTGCAAAACAAGCGTAATCCGTGGATCGGTTACCGGCTCAACCACAAGATCAATGGTATGCAACATAGTAAAACTCCCAGAATTGCCACAAACTGGCTGTAGCAAGCGTTCGCAATTAGCGTGGTTGAAGCACGGCCCGAGCTGGAGCACCATCGCTGCCCAGAATTTTCAAGGGCAAGCAGAGCAGATTGTATGGGCCTGGAGCAACCTCGGTTAAATTGATGCCCTCTAAGATTGCCACCCGACCGCCAAGCAAAATACAGTGAGTAGGGTTGCCTGGTTCGGCCTCAAAGGGCTCGATTGAAAGATAATCGATTGCAATTAAGCGCAAATCGTGCTCAATCACCCAACGGGCAGCACTACTGTCGAGTGCGCGAAAATCGCGATGGAACCGCAAGGGTTCTTCTTGCCAAAAGGCCGAATTGCTGGTTTTGAGCAAGAGACGAGTACAATCGCTAGGCACATTCGCGGCGGCCAGTTCAGCACCAGTAATTGGGCCAGTGCCAGTCAATTCCACCACATAACAATCACCAACAAACCGATCAAGCTCCAAGCTTTCAACTGCCAAATCGTTGTTGATAAAGTGCAGCGGCGCATCAACGTGCGTGCCAATGTGCACCCCTGTGTTGAGGCGGGTTACATTACAAATATCGCCTTTGTTCATATCGGCGGCGCGTTTTTGTTCAATCGGCGGGTCGCCTTCCCAAACCGGCAGGGCTGGCGAAATCGGAACGCTAATATCGATCAAGTGGGCCATGGGTGGCTCCTTCAACGGCAAGGTATGCTGCACATACCTCTAGAATAGCTGCTTCCATTGTCTCACAAAAATGATTCTAAAATAGCAGGCAGCCAGTAGGTTTAAACCCACTGGCTGCAAATCGGGCTACGGCTTAATCTTGCAAAGCTCGCACGCCCAAGCCACCTTGGCGCAGCGCTTGAATCGCGTCGGCAACCGCAGCGGCACTGGCCACGGTGGTGATCGAAATCACGCCTTGGCGCAAGGCAGTTTGGCGAATCGCCTGCTCATCAAATAACGAGGCACGGCCCAATGGCGTGTTGACAATAATATCAACTTGGCCGTTGATAATATAGTCGGCGGCGTTGGGTCGGCCTTCGTTAACTTTGTAGATCGTTTCGACGACCAAACCATGCTCACGCAGATATTGGGCAGTACCAGCAGTCGCAATCACTTTGAAGCCTAGTTCGCTATATTGCTTGGCAACTGGCACTAAGGCTGGTTTATCGTGGTCGTTGACGCTGACAAAGATTGCCCCGCTGGTTGGCAAGCTGCGGCCACAGCCTGCTTGAGCTTTGGCAAAGGCTGCTCCAAAGCTATCGCCGCTACCCATGGCCTCGCCAGTTGAGCGCATTTCTGGGCCTAAGGCGATGGTCGCACCCGGGAAGCGCCGCCATGGCAATACAACTTCTTTGACGTGGAAGCCGCGTAACTCCGGCGCACTGCTGATACCTTGTTGCTTGAGGCTCACGCCAGCCATCACTTTGGCAGCGAGGGCGGCCCAGGCTACCCCACTAGCTTTGGCAACATAGGGAATCGAACGCGAAGCCCGTGGATTGACTTCGAGCACGTAAATTTCGTCGTCTTTGACCGCGAATTGAACATTCATCAAGCCAACCACACCCAAGGCGCGGGCTAATTTATCGGTGGCGATTTTAAGTTGCTCGATCACCTGAGGCTTGATGCCAACGGTTGGCATCACACAGGCCGAATCGCCGGAGTGGATGCCTGCGCGTTCGATTTGCTCCATCATGCCGGCAATTACCACGGTTTCGCCATCGGCAACCGCATCAACATCAAGTTCAGTCGCATCTTCAAGGAAGCGGTCGAGCAGCACAGGGTGTTCGGGCGAGGCCTCAGTAATATGGCGCAAATAATCGTCAAGCCCCGCTTGATCGTGGATAATCGCCATGCCTTGGCCGCCCAGCACATACGATGGCCGCACCATGGTGGGGTAGCCGATGCGCTCAGCGATTGCCCGCGCTTCATCCCACGAGGTTGCCGAGCCATAAGGCGTTGCCCGCAAACCACATTCTGCCAGCACTGCGCCAAATTGACCACGATCTTCGGCGCGGTCGATTGCGGCTGGCGAGGTTCCCCATAATGGCACGCCTGCGGCTTCTAAGCCTTTGGCCAATTTGAGTGGAGTTTGACCACCAAACTGCAACAACACGCCAGCTGGTTGCTCAACATCGACAATATTCAGCACATCTTCGAGGGTCAATGGCTCAAAATACAGTCGATCCGCCGTGTCATAGTCGGTTGAAACCGTTTCAGGGTTACAGTTGACCATAATCGTTTCATAGCCAAGCTCGCGCAGGGCAAACACCGCGTGACAGCAACAATAATCAAATTCAAGCCCTTGGCCGATGCGATTGGGGCCGCCACCCAAAATCATCACTTTGCGCCGATCGCTGGGGTTGGCTTCGCTCTCGGTTTCATATGAAGAGTAGAGATAGGGCGTTTGGGCCGGAAATTCCGCCGCACAGGTATCAACATGATGATAGGTTGGCTTGATATTGTGCCCAAGCCGTTGTTGGCGAACCTCTGCTGGCGTTGCCTTCAGCAAATAGGCCAATTGCGGGTCGCTATAGCCGTTGCGTTTGGCTTGCAGCAATAGATCAGCGGGAATCGTCGCCAAGTCATAGTTGCGCACTTCTTTTTCAAGCACAATCAAACTGGCCAACTGATCAAGGAACCAATAATCAATTTTGGTCAATTCATGAATTTGATCGACCGTCCAGCCAAGGTCGAAGGCGGTGCGCATGGCAAAAATGCGCTGTGGCGTTGGCGTGATCAAAAGTTCGCGCAAGCGTTCTTGGGCCACCGGTTGGCTGCCATCAGCGCCCCAACCCATGCGACCATTTTCCAACGAGCGCAAGGCTTTTTGCAAGGCTTCGGTGAAGGTGCGCCCCATAGCCATCGCCTCGCCGACTGATTTCATCGCGGTGCCAAGCACTGGCTGCGAACCAGGAAATTTCTCGAAATTCCAGCGCGGAATTTTGACCACTACATAATCGAGTGATGGCTCGAATGAGGCTGGGGTTGATTTGGTAATATCGTTGGGCAATTCGGGAAGGGTGTAGCCAACTGCCAACTTAGCGGCAATTTTGGCAATTGGAAAGCCGGTTGCCTTAGATGCTAGCGCCGATGAACGCGAAACCCGTGGGTTCATCTCAATCACGATCACGCGGCCATCGTGGGGATTGATCGCGAATTGGACATTCGAGCCGCCAGTTGCCACGCCAACAACTTCCATCACCGCCAAGCCCATATCGCGCAACCGTTGATATTCGCGGTCGGAGAGGGTCATCGCCGGAGCAACGGTGATCGAGTCGCCAGTGTGCACGCCCATGGGGTCGAAATTCTCAATTGAACAGACCACCACACCATTGCCAGCGCTATCGCGCATCAACTCAAGCTCGTATTCCTTCCAGCCCAGCAAACTTTCTTCAATCAACAGCTCGCCGATGGGGGAAAGTTTTAAGCCCTCTTCGACAATCCGCCGAAAATCCTCGGAGTTGTAGGCGATCCCGCCGCCAGCGCCGCCGAGGGTAAACGAAGGCCGAATAATCGAAGGAAAGCCCGTCGCTTTGACTAATTCGAGGGCTTCTTCGAGCGAGCGAGCGATGCCTGAACGCGCCGATTGCAAGCCAATTCGATCCATGGCCTGCTTGAACAACTCGCGATCCTCGGCGGTAGCGATGGCTTCGACATTTGCGCCGAGCAACTGGACATTATATTGATCCAATACGCCAGCGCGGTGCAAATCCATGGCCAGATTGAGCGCGGTTTGGCCGCCGACCGTGGGTAACAAGGCATCGGGCCGTTCGCGGGCAATAATTTCGCTGACCGTTGGCACATCCAACGGCTCAATATAAGTACGATCAGCCAACGACGGGTCGGTCATAATCGTGGCTGGGTTGGAATTGACCAAAATAATGCGGAAACCCTCTTCGCGAAGCGCTTTGATCGCCTGAGTCCCGCTATAATCAAATTCGCATGCTTGCCCGATCACGATTGGGCCTGCGCCAAGCACCAGAATCGAGTGAATGTCGCTGCGTTTTGGCATCGGTATCTCCATAGTGGGGGATGTACGCCCGCAAGGCACGCCGTTGGCTTGCCGCGCCCCATCCTAGCCAAGTTCGTGTGTCGGGCTGCCATTATACGATGAAATTGCCTGCCACAATTCAAACCAAGCATTGCTAACGCCTGTGTGCCCTCAGCTCCAGACAGCTCTATTTGGGTGTTTATACGGTTGGGATTTGGGGCAAATTGTCTTTGATTTGTCATCTTCATGGGTCGCCTTCAACAGCGTGGCTAGCTATAGTAAAAGCAGCAACGCCACATGCCGAAGGAGGCATTCAATGAAGCTGTTCAAACCGAAAATGATTAATACCGCGCAGTATGAAGATGTAAGCGATTTCGCCAGCGAGGCCTTGATCTGCAAAAAATGTAATCATGAAATGCAAATTTCTGGCCCATTGCCGCATAATGCCAAGTGCCATGTTTGTGGCTCGACCAACCTTGTGCGACGCAATAATCCCAACCGCAGCAAAAATGATCAACGTGCTGCCTAAATCAATCCGATCAATGGAGACTGCAAGGTCTCCATTTTTGTGGGGTTTTCCACAAGCTTCCACTAGCTATCAACATCCTATCCCAAGCGTTAAACTCTTGCATTTAGCTTATTCTAATCAGTAAAATAGATTGCTTGGAACTTATTCAGCATGGTTTTCCACATATCCACAACGTGGCTTATGCACATTGGTTTAGCAACGCTGTGCTGAGTTTGCCAAGAAACGCTACTATCCGCTATCATGCAAGCTACATTTTGCCTACATCGATACAACGACTCTCCTGTGGGCTGATGAACTCAACGGCGAGTTGGACGACCCACCAGCACAGAGGAGCTTTTGGCTTTGGATACAAAACAGATTTGGTTTACTACTCTCGGAACGTTGCAAAACCAAATACTTCGCTACGATTACGATACATGGCTTAAAACCACAGCATTGGTCTCGGTAGCCAACGATTTGGCGGTGATTGGCGCACCCAATGTCACCACCAAACAAGTGATCGAAGATCGTTTTATGAGTGTGTTGCGCCGTGCTTTAGGCGAGGTTTTGGGTTATCAAGTCAATGTACGGGTGATAATCAGCAGCGCTACGCCAGCTCCAAGCGAGCCAGTTGCCGTAACTCCCAGCGAGCCAAGCCCAACAACTGAGGTGGTCGAGCCAAGTTTTGCCAGTTTCAATCAAACTGCGCCAATGCTCAACCAACTGCCGTTGGGCGATCCCAATCGCTCGTCAGTGCTCAACCCACGCTATACGTTTTCCTCGTTTATCGTTGGGACATCCAATCGTTTGGCCCATGCTGCCTGTATGGCGGTAGCCGAACACCCCGCCCAAGCCTATAATCCGCTCTTTTTATATGGCGGCGTGGGGCTGGGCAAAACCCACTTGTTGCAGGCGATTGGCAACTATGCGCTTGATCGTAATCCTGAAGTGAATGTGCTCTATGTGTCGTCGGAGAAATTCACCAACGATTTGATCAACGCCATCCGTCGCCAACAAACCGAAGAATTTCGCATTCGCTATCGCAATATCGATATTTTGCTAATCGACGATATTCAGTTTATCGCGGGCAAAGAAGGCACACAGGAAGAATTTTTCCATACCTTCAACACCTTGCATGGCGCGGGCAAACAAATTGTGCTCAGCTCAGATCGCCCACCAAAAGCGATTTTGACCCTTGAGGAGCGTTTGCGTTCACGCTTTGAATGGGGCTTGATTGTCGATGTGCAAAACCCAGATCTCGAAACCCGCACGGCGATTTTGCGAGCTAAAGGCGAGACCTTGCAAGTGCCAGTTTCCTCAGAGGTGATCGACTTCTTGGCTCAACGAATTCAAAGCAATATTCGGGAGCTTGAGGGCTGTTTGAATCGGGTGATCGCCTATGCCAACCTTAATCGCACGCCGGTTACGGTTGAAGTTGCTTCAGCAGCCTTGGCCGATTTGCTCGATACCAGTCGGCGCAAACGGGTCACATCTGATGATATTTTTCGCGAAGTTTCGCAACATTATGGCATCGATCAACGGGCAATTCGTGGGCGAGGCCGTTCGCGCAATGTGGTGTTGCCGCGCCAAGTGGTGATGTATTTGCTGCGCGAAGAGACCGATGCCTCGCTGGTTGAAATTGGCGAGTTGCTCGGCGGGCGCGACCATACCACCGTCATGCATGGCTACAACAAAATTAACGACGACCTCACCAGCGATGCCCGTTTGCGCAACGATATCACCTCGCTGCGCCAACGGCTCTACGGCGAAAACGCCCGTTAATCGAAAAAAAAATGCCACGGTTGATCGATCAACCGTGGCATTTGTGTTTAATCAGCTTAATTCTTGGTGAGCCACTCTTCGAGCGTGCGACCAACTGATTCTAGAGCCGAAACACTGAGTTTATCGATCGTGTCACTAGTGGTGTGCCAATGCGGGTAATCGAAGTCGATCAGGTCGGCGGCGCTAAAACCGCGTTGCAAGAAGGCGGTATGATCATCAAGAATATGATGTTTGGTTTCCGAGATGAAGGTGGTATAGCCCAAATCGGCAGCTTGTTGCCAAATTTCGGCACGTAAAGCCGGAGTCGAGCTTTGCTCAAGGTAGACCTGTTGATCAGCATCGCCAATCATATCGACAATCACCACAGCTTTGGGGGCGGTTTCGAGCTTGGGGGCTAGGTCGATTGAGCCAAGCGTCCAGTTCCATGTGCCAATCCCACCATTATCCTCGGCATCGAAAAACACCAACCAAACTTCCTCGTTGAGGCGTTCGGGCTTGAGTACCCGCGCCAATTCCAGCAGCACCGCAACCCCGCTGGCTCCGTCGTTGGCGGCTGGCACTGGCTGCATGCGCTTGGTTGGGTCGGGATCATTATCGGCGTAGCGGCGAGCGTCGTAGTGCGCTCCAAGCAATATTAACGGTCCAGTTCCGCGTCGAGCGATAATATTGCGGCCTTTTTTATTTTCGGGCACGTTGAAAAATTGCTCTTCAACATCCCAGCCATATTCCAACAAGGTCTGTACAATCCAATCGCCGTTAGCTTGCCAGCCAGGTGTGCCTGTATCCCGTGGAATCCATTGCATTTGGACTTTGGCAAATTCCATGGCGTTGGCCCCATTGAATTGAGGGCTTTCGGTTAGGCTTGGCTTGGGCAAAGGCACAATCGTTGGCGCACTCGTAGCGGCGACGGTTTGAACGGGATTAGCAACAGGTGTTCCAGTCGTTGCACCACAACCAGTTAGGCTGATGATCATACCAAGTTGCAGCAAGCGTTGGAACCAAAGGCGTTGGATCATTCGTTGCTCCCGTTGAGATAGCGGGTTGCGGCTTCGCATAAAATCGCAACGCCCAAGGGCAATACGCCTTCGTCGAAGCTAAATGCTGGGTGATGATGCGGATGTGCGCCCAACTCGCGCTCAAGGGTTTGCCCACCCAAGAAGAAATAGCAACCAGGCACCTCATTCAACAGCACCGACATATCTTCTGAACCCATGGTGCGCACGCTGTCATCGACGTTCTCAGCGCCCAAAATCGCTTCAGCCGCACCACGTACCAAGGCGGTTGCCGCAGGGTCGCAGATGGTTGCTGGGCACATTTCATCGTATTTGAGCGTGGCGGTTGCACCGAAGGTTGCGGCCACACCTTGCACCACTTCATGCACTCGTTGTTTCAAGCGCTCGCGAGCTTCGGGATCATAGCTGCGAATCGTGCCAGTCAGGGTGGCGTTGTGGGCAATGATGTTATGGGCTGTGCCAGCTTGCACCGAACCAACCGAAAGCACTGCTGGCTGTTCAGGGTGAACATTGCGGCTGACGATTGAATGCAAGGCAACGACCATATGCGAAGCCACCAATACCGAATCGACGGTAGTTTCAGGCTGAGCACCGTGACCACCTTTGCCAGTAATTTCCACGATAAAAGTATCAGCAGAAGCCATAATTGGACCTGAACGCACATTGGCTTTACCCAACGGCATGGGTGCCCAAATATGCAAGCCAAGCGAAATATCAGGCCGTGGATTTTGCATCGCGCCTGCTTCGACCATCTTTTGAGCACCACCGCCGCCTTCTTCGGCAGGCTGGAACAGCAATTTAATCCCGCCTGTGCCAAGCGCTTCGCGATTTTGCATCAGGGCTGCGGCCACGCCTAAGCCAATCGCAACATGGCCATCATGGCCACACGCATGCATTTTGCCATCGACGGTTGAGCGATAATCGACATCGTTTTGCTCGTGGATTGGCAAGGCATCCATGTCGAAGCGTAACATGGCGACTTTGCCGCCTGGCTGAGCCGGAATATGGCCTAAAACGCCGGTGGTGGCAACCCCCTCGGTAACCTCGTAGCCCAACTCACGCAAGCGATCAGCCACAATTTTGGCGGTACGAAACTCTTCGAAGCCAAGTTCAGGATGCTGGTGTAAATCGCGGCGATCAGTGATCAATTGCTCGACCAACGTGTGAGCAACATACCGAAAATCTGGACGACTAGCCATAGACAACTCCTTTAATTGTGAGCTTGCGCCGAAAAGACCACTACCGTCATGCTACACAGATTTTGATCTTTGACAAAAGCTGAGATTGGCAAAAAATCACCCCTAACTCTTAACAATAGGCTTTGCCCGCATCTAAGGCGTGTGATACAATAACGCCCAATACCGTTGTATCCCTCTCTTATGGCACAAATTGTGCGCTAGTGCCTGGAACAATACGTGCAGGCAAGGAGACCGCATGGCAGACAAAGAGAGCATCCTGCAGCTCGGTATCGAAGCTGCGCGTGCGGGTGACAAAGAAGAGGCGCGGAAACTTTTCCGTTTGCTGACCCGCGAAACACCCTACGACCCTCAAGCATGGTTGTGGTTAGCTGGTGTTGCCGAGGATCGCGAAGAAAAGCGTGCTGCGCTGGAGAAAGTCACCGAACTTGATCCGTCGAATGAATTGGCTCGTCAAGGTTTAGATGCGTTGGGTGGTCCTGCGGCTAAGTCTGCTGCTCCAACCCCACCGCCTGCTCCAGAACCTGCACCAGTTTTTGTGGAGCCAGCAACCACTACCGCATTTGATGATTTTGATGTCGATTGGGGTCAACCAAGCCCCCGTGCCGTTGAGCCAACTCCTGCGCCCGCTGCCAAAGCCGAGCCTGCGCGTACCCGCGAACTAACGCCAGACGAAGAATTTGCCATGTCGTTGGATTCATTGGGCAGCTATTCTAACGCGATCAGCGATCGCCAAAAGAGTAGCGGTGGCGATTCATCGGTCGATTTCGATATTCCCGATTTTGGCGATGACCTCGATCTCGATGCCTATATGAACCGCGAGCGCGTCGATATCTCGACAATCGAAGTTAAGCCAGAAGAGGCTAAAAAACCGATTCGGCGCTCGCCAACTTTATCGGCGGCAACGGCTGAAAGCAATAATGTTACACCCAAAGGCGGCAAGCGCAAAACGACCGAAGGCTCCAGCACCCTGAAACGGGCCTTGGCGGTTATTGCAATTATGGCGCTGTTTGTCTTTATTTTGTGGCAATTTGTTAATCGAGATTCAGGCGAAGGTCAAGTTGCTGGTAATGGCACAGCTGAACCAACCTTGGTAGGTGGACCAACTGACCCAATTTCACCAACGGCTGATTTGGCTTTGGCCACCCCAATTGTCGAGCCAACTCCCGACCCGAATGCACCAGCAACCCCTGAAGTTGTGCCAACGGTTGATCCCAATACCTTCCCAGTTGATCAACAATTGGGTAGTGCGCAACCAGCCTTCTTGCCTTCGGATGGTACGATTCCATTGAATATCGATGGTTGGTTCTTCAATTATGCTGGTGGTAATTTGATTGCCGATGGCAATGCGATTAATCTCCAGCCCCAAGGTCGCTGGGTTGCGGTACGCTTGTTGATGGCCGATACCTTTGGCGGTCGCACGGTTCCTGCCGATTTGGTGGTCTTGAAAGATGCGCAAGGGCGGGTTTATCGCGCCAATCTTGATGCTTCCGAAGCGGTTACCAATGTCTATCCCGATTTTGTTAACCGTGGTTTCCCCTACATCAACCAAAAACAAACCGCACCTGGTGGCAACTTTACCATTGCCTTGGTGTTTGATGTAGCCCCTGATGCAACGGATTTGGTGTTGTTCAGCCCGCAATACCTCGACCAAGGCTACTACGTTCGGGGCAACTCACAATAACCAAAATCCAAGCAACACTGGTATTTGCAAGCGACCTTTCGAATTTCGGAAGGTCGCTTGTTGGTTGTGCGGATCAAGCAAGGGCTGTGCTATCATAGCTCGTAGCAAAACCATCAGCACAAAGGAAGGTTGTTGTGGGTCTAGTCTTCAATGGATTGTTGCTGGGTATTCCGCTGGGCTTAACGGTTTTAGGTGCGAGCCGCGGAATTCAGCGTGAGGCCATGACATTAATTGGCATTTTGTTGGGAGCCTTGTTAGCCGAATTGTGGGGGCCAATTTGGGGTCCAAATAATGCTACCCGCTTTAATCAAGATATTGCCAATACGACTGCTTGGGTTTCGATTATTCTCTTGCTGGTTTGTACAATTTTCATTGGCTATGGCGGGGCGTTGCTGCTGCCGTCGCGCAAGCAATTGGCCCAAGGCCGCTCTCGCTGGTTTGGTGCTGGCGCTGGCTTGTTCAATGGAATCTTGCTGCTCAGCCTAATTTTGCGCTATGGCAATGTTTATAATAACGATTTGATGGTCAGCGTTTGGGCTGCGGATAGCCGTGTCGCTATGCTGTTTATTGAGCGCTTTCCGACGATGTTGCTAATTGGAATTGTCGCAATTGCCGTGATTGTCAATCTGCGTTTGTTGCAGCGCTTAATCTATAAAATTCATGGTAAGGAAACAAAACCAGAAGAAAAGAAAAAGGCCGAGGAAAAACCAGCCGCTCCCCCTCCACCACCAGAGCCAAAACCCCCAGCTCCTGATACCGTCAACAACCCAATTTTGCGTGATTTGATTTTGGCTGAGATTAAAAAAGATAAGCCACCAGCCTAAAATAGAACAATGGCCGAAGCAACTTCGGCCATTGTTATTTAACCTGAAATTTAGTAGTTGTTCAAGGTTGCTGGCAAGAAGACCTGTTGGGTGTAGAGGAAGTCGATTTTTGCCCCACACAAAGCATATTCACTGCTTGCCGACGACGCATCCCACACCAAGGCAAAGCCTTTTTCTTCGTTTTCAATTGGGTAATTGATGCTGACCGAGTTCTGCGTACCTGTACCCATCACTGGCACACTGGTGATTGACGTAAAATCGCCGCTGCCAACAAAGCTGTAGAGGTTGAGGGTTGGGCCAGCCGCAGCATTTTTGTAGTAGAAGGTGACGCGGGCGGCTTTGGCTCCTTCAGGCGCAGTCACATTGGTGGTCAAATCTTCAACTTCGTTGCTGACATTGACACAACCATTAGCATCGCTGGTGTAATTGACATTCGAGCGGCGGGGCACGAAGGTGCTACCAGTGATGAAGCGGCTATCTTGGCTTGGCTTAGCGCTGGGGTTGGTATATTGGAAACGCACCCCACACAAGCGAATTTGGTTGCTCAACACCCCACCAAAATCAGCCAAAACGCTCAATGATTCGCTGCTTTCGTTGACGGTGTAATTCAACGATTGGTCAGCATTCACCACTGCCGTATTCGAAACTGGGCTAGTCAAGGTGGCGAGAGTATTGGTTACCCCTTGGCCGTTTGATGCAATTAATTTGACCGTTAGATCAGCGCTGTTGATATCGCGGAAATAGGTTCGCACCGCCGTTAGTTGGCTGCCTTGGGGCAAATCAACATCGGCATTGAGCGTGCGCCCATTAATTTTGACAAAGGTACAGCCAGCTCCAGCATAGCCATGTTCGGTGCTGGAATTATTGTTGACCAAGGTGCTACCAACGATAAACAGATAATCGGTCGATGGGCGTGGTTCGGCGGGTGCAGTGTAAGCGATCCGCACGCCACACAATTGCATCGCCGAATTGGTTACCCGTGGAAACCACTCAAGGAACAAGCCACGGGTTTGCATATTGACCACATATGGGGCATATTGCGAACTCATCGGGGCATAGGTGTTGGTCAAGCCCACCGAGCTAGAAATTTCCACCGTGATCAATTCGCGGGGAGTGACCATATCGCTATCGTTGAGCGTCAACTCAGCTTTGGTTTGAGTCGTGCTGGTGTCGTAGAGATAGTAATCCAAGCCCAAGATCGTAGCACCGTTGGGCACAGCGACTGGGGAGGTAAACTCGCCACTGCTGGTGGCATAAATACAACCAGTTGGTTGATTATTAACGTTGCGAGTGGTTTCAAACGCCGTGGTTGAGTCGCGGGTTTGAAATGAACTACCAGCAATCCATAGATACTGAGTATCGTTGGGAGTGGCAGGAGTTTGAGTTTGGGCTGGGCTGACTTGCGCCCGAGCAACAAAAACCGGGCCAACGAGGAACAACATTGCCAATAGAACAATGGCGAGACGGAATGAAGCGCGGATTCGCGACATTGCTACTTCCTTTCCAAGAACTACGAATAGCGGTCGTAAAGATTACCCCTATGCTAGCATAAAGAGATTAAAAAAGAAAACTTTTGAGGGAACCCGCATGGGTGTTTTTTCGGGTGATTTGCACTCATCCTTGGTGAGGATTCAGCTTATTCTCCGCGTTGTAAATCGCGTGGATCAGCCCCGTATAACCATTGATGCTGAGCTTGGGCTTCCCACCAGCTGCTCGGAAATGTTGAGTTTGTCCCATTAACGGCCTCAATCGCCGCGCGAATTTGGCGGGCACAAATTGCTGGCTCAACCCGCCCAACTCCGGTTCCCAAGCCTGGAATCGCCACGGTTTTAACCACATCAGCAATTGCTTGGCCATCAGCTAAATGCCCATGTTTAATCAGCAGCAAAACTGCGCGGCAGGCCAAATAGGGATTGACTGTGCCCCGCAAAATCATCGGCACACGCATGGTTGGGGCGGCAATCACATAGGGAATTTTGGCATGATCGGTTGGCACAATCACTGCATTGCCAATCAACAACTCACCAAAATGGGCTTGTTGAATAATTGTTTGCAAACGTTCTTGCACATGCCAGCCAAAAAAGCGGCTATAAAGCATATCAATCCCGCCATCCATAAAACCAAAACTGTTGGCAGGGCTAACCACGGCATCAGTCGCGCAATCGAGAATTGAACCATGCTGAATGCTAACGTTCGGCAAATCGCCACAAATGTGCTGCCATGCGGCGACCATGGCTGGTTGAACATCGGCCAGAATAATCTGCATTGCTCACTCCTTGGGATAATTGATAATCGCAAATGTGCCTTGACCTAAAGCCAATAATTCGCCAGCTTCGTTGACCACCCGCCCGGTCAAAATGCCAAACCGTGTGGTGCGTTCGACCAATTCAGCAGTGGCGATGATTGTGCCAGCAACGATTGGCCGCAAGTAGTTAATTTTCAATTCGAGCGTGGCACAACCCAACGGGCGTTCGAGCGCTGTCCAAAACGCGCCACCCATAGCTGTGTCTAGCAGGCTATAGGCTACGCCGCCGTGAGCGATACCAGCCGGATTGTAATGGCCTGGGTCGATCTGCAACGAGCAGCGCGAGAAACCAGGCTGAACATCCTCATACACCACGCCTAAACTCCAAGTAAAGCCGGCTCCATGGGCTTGGTGCTTGCCTATGCGCTTGATTAACGTCAAGGCTAATTGCTGTTCACGCTCGTCCATGCGGGCCAAAAGTTGTTGGGTTTGCTCCAAAAGTGGGGTCATGGCAACACCTTAAATAAGCCTATGGGATTGCCATAGGCTTGTGATCGAAGTACATTTGTTGATTAATGTAGCATAGAATAATGCGTTAGGCCGCTAAATCGAGCGGCACACCACAGCGTTCGTGGATGGCCAAGGTGCCAGCCAATACATTCGGCACAATAATATCAGCAAAAGGATGTTGGGTACCAGCGGGTGCAATTAGCACGGTGGTCATGCCCAAGCTTTTGGCGGGAGCCAAATTGGCCATGGTATCTTCAAACAACACACAGTCATGGCCTTGAGCGTTCAGCGCAGTCAAAACCGTATGGTAAGCACTTAAATCGGGCTTGGCCAAAAATTCAAAGGCCCGAATATCAAAAATTTGCGCAAAATGGTCGTGCAAGCCCAACCGATTGAGCACGCGCACCGCATGTTCACGCGGTGAGTTGGTGAAAATCACTTTTTGTAAGGGCAAGGCTTGGAGCGCAACATGCAACGTGCCATCATCAGGCAACAGCACATCAAGGGTTAATTGATGAATAAATGCCAAATATTCTTCGGTTTCGACTACGCCGTGGTGTTTTTGTAAACCCGCTAAGGTTGTGCCATATTGCTCATAATAATGTTGGCGCAAGCGTTGGGCTTCCTCGCCTGCTAAATGTAAATGCTCTTGAAAAAACAACCCAATCCGATCATTAATCTGTTCCATCAGCCCCGATGAGTCAGCGTAAAGGGTGTTATCTAAATCGTACAAAGCAAAACGAAGCGTCATTGGAGCCTCCTTCGACAACATCAGTGCTGGTTGCAATACCTCAATAAATCAAGCGATCAGCCAAAACCTCAAATTGAGGGTTTTTCTAGTCTATCACGCAGATCAAGAGGCCTGTGTAAATGGCATGTTAAGAAATGGGCTTAGTTTGGCTAAACCTTTAGCTGTTGCGAGGAGTTGCACCATTGCAAATTGGGCTTTCCCGATAACGCTAGGTTAGGCGCTACAATCGCGCTCACCAAATAAATCGTGGAGTGATTGAGGATCGTTGGCGCAGGGGTGAGGGTGTTTGGCAAGATAACAATCGGGCATCAGCCAGGGTGGCAACAATTGCGTTGGCGCTAATTCGGCGTTCCAGCCAGCCGTATAGAGGGCATCAAGGGTTTCGTGATAGGCTTCAACCAACATTGGGCGACGAGCCGTGTTGGCAAAGCGCCACCAGTTCGCTAGCTCGGCCAAATGCTCAAGCAGCTCGTACTGGCGTTGATAGCTTAAATCGTATTCTTGCATCATGGGGTTGCTCCTTTGGGCTGGCCTCTCGCAACGAGAGGGGCTAGCGGTCAGGCTGAAAATCAAGCCACCGCCGATCATCAAATATCTACCTCCGCATGGTTGAGGGTGAACTATGGGGTGCAAACAAGGGTTGCATTGGGTATAGTACCCTACTTTTTAGCCAAACGACAACCTGATCACGTTCTAATATTTGGATTACCCGTCCAGTGACCCTAATTACTGATTATCACTACCAATTCCCCAACTTCGGACTCTTCGTGTTCTTCGCGGTTACAATTCGTTTGTCGCCTGACCTCTCCATTCGATAGCAAGTGCTATTCCGCCAGCGTTTCTTCATCGGTTTTTCAAAGGTTTGTGGTTTGTTAACGCTGATTTGGACAACAGCAACGAAGCTGAGTGCTCGCCACGAACAGTGTGGCATATGCGAAGGAAGGAACAAGCTTCATGAGTGCACTCTCGCTTGATCAGCAGGCCACTGATCACCCCCGTCAAGGTTTAGCTCGCTTGATTGATGCTTGGCCACGGTTGGCGTTGGCCTTGATTGTGGTTTTAGCGGCAGCTTTACGTTTAGCCAATTTAGGCGAATTGGGCTATGTCAATCATTATTACAGCGCTGGCATTACCAGTATGTTGCAATCGTGGCATAACTTTTTCTTTGTGGCGGCTGAGCCTGGGGCTGCGGTCAGCATCGATAAGCCACCAGTTGGGCTTTGGCTGCAAGCGGCTTCAGCTGCTATTTTTGGCGTAAATGCCTTTGGGGTGTTGTTGCCGCAGATTTTGGCGGGGCTTGGCTCGATCATTGTGCTGAATCACTTGGTGCGGCGCAAGTTTGGAGTAACAGCAGGTTTGCTGGCGGCCTTAAGTTTGGCAGTCACGCCTGTAGTGATCGCGACCGACCGCAATAATACGATTGATAGCCTGCTGATTTTCTGTTTATTGCTGGCGACATGGGCCTTTATTAAAGCCAGCGAAACCACCAAATGGCGCTTTTTGCTCTTGGGCGCAGTACTGATAGGCATCGGTTTTAATATCAAAATGCTCCAAGCCATCTTGCCCTTGCCCGCAATCTATCTGTTTTATATTGTCAGTACCAAGCAGCCATGGTGGCGCACAATCTTACAATTAGTGGTCGCAAGCGTGGTTTTTGCGGTGGTTAGTTTATCGTGGGCAGTAGCGGTCGATCTCACTCCCGCCGATCAGCGGCCTTATGTTGGTAGCAGTGGCGATAATTCGGTGCTCAGTTTAATGCTGGGCTATAACGGTTTGCAACGCTTGCAAGGCATGAATGCTGGTGGCGGAACTGCTGGTGGCATGCGGCAGCGTGGCAATGGTACATTTCCACAACGTGGTAACGGCAATTTCACGCCGCCCAATAATCAAACTGGGGCAAATCCTCAGCCTGCTCAACCAAACCTAGGCAATGGCAATTCCACCTCGCCTAACCAAACTAGCCCGAATGCAGGCCGTGGCGGTGGTTCTTCGGCAATTGTTGGCGGCAGCGAAGAGGGCTTTGATCGTTTATTTAGCACGCCACTGAGCAAAGAAGTTAGTTGGTTGTTGCCATTTGGTTTGGCTAGTTTGCTATTGCTGTTGGCACGCGGTGGCTTAGGCTGGCCGGTTGGAGCTAAACAGGGCGCAGCGGCACTTTGGGGCGGTTGGTTGCTGACCGCAATCATCTTCTTTAGCATTGCTGGTTTTTACCACGAATATTATCTGGCCATGCTGGCAGCTCCCTTGGCGGCCTTGGTTGGGATTGGCGCGGTCGAGTTTTGGCGCTGGTGGCAAGTCAATCGCTGGGCAGCGAGTGCCTGCTTAATGCTGGCAGTGCTAGCCAGTTTGGGTTTACAACAAACTACGGCCTTGGCGTTTGTCGAGTATCCGTGGTGGTTGGGTTTGAGCGTGATTATGGTTATGTTGGGTGTGGGGGTTTTGCTCTGGGCCAATATTCGCCAAATTCCACGCCTAGCCCAATTGGCGTTCAGCAGCTTGTTGATTGGCTTGTTGATCACACCTAGCATTTGGTCGGGCTATACCACCATGAACGCTAGTGACAATCAGTCGTTGCCAAGTGCCTATAGCGGGGTCGTTTCAGGGCCACCTAATAATGGTACTTTGACCGTCAATCAAGCCTTGATCGATTATCTGCAAGCGAATACCCACGATATGGAATATCTCATGGCCGTGCCAAGCTCGATGCAAGGCTCAGATTATGTGCTGGCAACGGGGCGGCCAGTCTTATATATGGGCGGCTTTATGGGCATCGACAATGTGCTAACCAAGGAGCAGTTGGTGACAATGGTAGCGAATAATCAATTGCGCTATATTTATTGGAATCGCAACGGTGGCAATGGCTTTGGGGCTGGCAGCAACAGCCAATCTGATATCTCAATCTGGATCAACAACTCCTGCACAATTGTAAATGGCTTTGATACCACTACTCAAAATAGTGGTGCGCCAGGTGGTACGAGCGCTCGTACCACCCAAACGACGCAGAATCGTGGTGGCGGTTTTGGGGCGATGCAAATTAGCCTCTACGATTGTGGCAATGCCTAAAATAACGAAGTAACAACTAACAAAAAACCCCTCTCCCGCATAAAGTGGGAGAGGGGTTGGGGTGAGGGGACGAATTATTGGCCCCAAACATTCCAGCGATCATCAGCGCTGTTGTTGGTCAATTGCGCTTGACCAGTGCCATCGGTGTTCATCACATACACATTCCAGTTGCCATCGCGGTTGCTATCGAAAGCGATTTTGGTACCGTCGAGTTTCCACGAAGGAGCACCATCTTCGGCACTGCTGTTGGTCAAACGGGTTTGGTTCGTGCCATCAGCATTCATCAAATAGACTTCGCTATTACCATCACGATTTGAAGTAAAGACGATTTTGGTGCCATCGGGCGAAACCCGTGGGAAGCCATTATCGCTGGTTGTGCTGTTGGTCAAATTGACCTTGTTGCGCAATTCGACCGATAGATATGGATAATCGTTGCTTGGTTGATCAGCCAACCAGTTCAGTTCGGCGCGATAAACATTGTATTTGGCGTTCGTGCCACAGTTCGAGGCCCAGTAGAGATAGCGACCATCAGCACTCCAGCTGGGGGTTTGATGTTCACAATCATCAAGCGTTACTTGAGTTTGGCTGGCCCCGTTGGTATAGCTCACAAAGATTTGAGGCTTACCTGAACGATCTGAGACAAAGGCCATTTTGCTGCCGTCGGGCGAAACCGAAGCGTTGTAATCGTTTGATGGAGTGCCAACATAGCCTTGGTAAGGCACACCTGGAGGGGTGGGCGTACCGTCGGTGTAGGTCACGCGGCTCATTGCACCATCAGCGCCAACCATCCAGATTTGGCGATTGCTGCCATTGCCACGGCGTGAATCGACGAACAATTTAACTTTGCTTGGGTCCCACGAACGTACCCATGAGTATGGCACGGTTTCCTTGCTATCGTTGCTAGCATACAACAATTGGCTGCTGCCATCGCCGTTCATGGCGTAGGTATCCCATTCGGCTCCACCATCACGCTTTGAACCAAAAGCAATTGGCAAGCTCGGTTCTGAGCTATTCCATGGTGTTCCCAAATGGCCGTAGCGCCATTGGAAGTAGTGTTGACCGACGTTGCCCATTTCGACTTGATAGGCGGCATCGTTGGTTGGGGTATAAGTCAAAATCCGCCGTTCAAACAATTGCACTAACAGATCTTTTTGCACGCCGCCAACTGTGGCTTTGACCCAGTAGGGATCACTAATTGGCAAGCCCATCGCGCTAGTCCAATCGACGATTGAGCCATTCGTGCGCTGACCATTGACAATAACTGGGCCAGTCCGATTCAAGAAATCCCAAAAGACTTGCGGAATATTGTGACCAGTTGTCGCGTTATAAACCACAATTTTGGTTTGATCTTTGTAGGCATCGCGTAAATCGTTGCGGGTTGATTTATTGCCCGATTTGTCGATCGCATCGGCAATCGATTGATCGCGGCGATCTGGATCGCGGTAGCCATTGTTGTTGTAGGTTGAAACTGCTGCAAACGAGGCATAGGTTGGCGAATTGCTGTTAGTTTGATAGCCATCGCCTGCAACTGGCACGCGGTCGGCGGCAGTCCGATAGGCGTTATCATAGGCATTATCGCCAGTTTTCAATTGACCTGATACCAATTCAACCACCAACAAACCATTGGTTACATCGGTATTACCGTTGATCCCATTGATTTCCATGCGAGCTTTATCGAAGTATTGCACGCGGCGCAGGCCATTTGGCGATTCACGGTAATATTCGTTATAATCAAACCACGGCCCAAAACCCCAATACAACGAGCGCCCATCACGAACCCGTGGATCATCCGACCGTCGCCAGACTTCTTCGAACTTGGGTGAGACAAAGGCTGAACGATTGGCCCATGGAGCAGCATTGGCATGGCCATTGAACAACGTACCAACCATAACTAAAGCGCTAAGTAGACCAGTTAAGCGAACCTTCAATCGAGACATTGCGACTTCCTCCTAAGCAAAAGAACCAGTTTCTCGATCCGTCATCTACGGCATCTGGGTCTTACTATACAATGGTCATTGTGCAAACCATATTGTACAGATCTGAGATATCTGTCATAAAAGCTTGTTAAACCTGATAAAGCCGATAGGCCTAATTTTCATCTAGCCAAGCCACGAGGATGAGCCAATGGAACACGCCGAAGTTCGTCGCATGCCCAATGCCCATGTTTGGCCAATCAGTGCCAGTGTTGTTCATGATCGCTTGCAGATTGCTGGTTGCGATCTGGTGGCGCTGGCGGCTGAATATGGTACCCCGCTCTATCTGCTGGATGCTGAAACGATTCGCACGATTGCGATGCGCTATAGTGCCGCATTACGCCATGCCTATGGCAGCAATGTCAGCATTCACTATGCCAGCAAAGCCTTGTTAAATGTGGGCGTGGCGCGATTAGTGCATTCCTTGGGCTTGGGGTTGGATGTGGTGTCAGGTGGCGAATTGGCAATTGCCCAACGTGCTGGAATGCCGCTTGACCATGTTCATTTGCACGGCAATGGTACACCACCAGCCGAATTAGCTCAAGCGGTCGAGGCGGGAATTGGCCGAATTGTGGTCGATAATCTTGATCAGCTTAAATTTTTGGCCGACTATTGCGCCAAACGCCCAACACCGCAAACGATTCTCTTGCGTATCGCGCCAGATGTAGCGGCGGGCGCACATGCCCATATTCGCACCGGAGCCGCCAGCGCTAAGTTTGGCATGCCACTTGATGATGGTACTGCTGCCGAGGCAGTGCGCTTGGCGTTACAAGCACCAGGCCTGAATTTGGTTGGGTTACACGCCCATATTGGCTCGCAAATGCGCGATTGGGCGGCCCTGCGCGAGATGATTGGGCGTTTGTTGGCCTTTGCCGATCAGCAACGGCGTGAGCGAAGTTGGCTTTTAACTGAATTCAGCCCAGGTGGTGGTTTAGCGGTGGCTTATATGCCCAACGAGCAAGCTGGCGATATCGAAACCTACGCCAATACGATTGCCAATGCTGTGCGATTGGGCTGCGAACGCTATCAGATTCCGTTGCCGCGCTTGATTATCGAGCCTGGCCGATCGTTAGTGGCGCGGGCTGGCGTGGCCCTGTATAGCGTGACTGGGCATAAAACGGTGGTTGGTGGTAGCGATTATTTGCATATTGATGGTGGAATGGGCGATAATTTGCGGCCTTCGTTGTACAATGCTCAGTATACCGCTGCATTAGCTGCTCGTCCTTGTGCTCCGCCGATTGCTCCTGTGCAATTGGCCGGAAGGTTTTGTGAGTCGGGCGATGTCTTAATTCGGGAAGTAGCGTTGCCTGCTGCCGAAGTTGGCGAGCTTGTGGCAGTGCCTGTCGCGGGAGCCTATACACTCAGTATGGCCAGCGCCTATAATGGCGTGCCACGCCCAGCCTTGGTTCTGTTAGATCGGGGCCAGGCGACGCTCATTCAACGCCGCGAAACCTATGCCGATTTGATGGCGCGGGATATTTGATTGGGGATCGGCAATTGGGGGTTGGGGATCGGGCTTTGGATGGTTCGTAGATCAATTCTTAGCTTAACGCAGAGGCGCGGAGAATGACTGACTCGCAGCTATCGAAATAATTATTGGGATGGGTAAGGGTAATTGGGATGGTATGAGTCACCGATCCCCAACCCCCAGTTACCAACAACCCATACACTTATGCTCTATGTTCTATGCTCTAAATTATGAACTCAGTTATTGACGATATCAAAGAACGCATTGACATTGTGTCGTTCATCAGCGATTATGTGCCGCTGCGTAAGGCGGGGCGCAATTGGGTGGGTTTTTGCCCATTCCATTCGAATACCCGCACACCAGCTTTTACGGTTTTTGCCGATAGTAATAGCTATCACTGTTTTGGTTGCAAAGCTAGCGGCACAATTTTTGATTTTCTGATGCAACGCGAGGGCATCGACTTCCCTGAGGCGCTGAATCAACTTGCGGCTCGCGCAGGAGTGCAATTACGCCAGCGCACCGCCCAAGATGACCAAGAAGATGTGCTGCGTTCGCGCATGTTGGAGTTGAATGCCGCCGCTGCTCGTTTTTGGAGCCATCAACTGTTGCAATCGCCCAAAGCGGCTCATGTGCGCAGCTATATCGAGCAACGTGGGCTGACCCCGCAAACCGTTGAGCAATTTCAGTTGGGCTATGCTAGCGAAGATTGGTCAAGTTTATTGGGCTATCTGCACGATCGCCACGGAGCCAATCCGAGTGAAGTGGCCGAAGTTGGTTTAGCCTTGGAACGTGAGCAGGGCGGCTATTATGATCGCTTTCGTGGGCGTTTGATGTTTCCAATTCATAATGCCAAGGGCCAGATTGTCGGCTTTGGTGGACGAATTTTGGGCGATGGTCACCCCAAATATATCAACTCGCCCCAAACCTTGCTGTTTGATAAAAGTAGCCTGTTGTATGGCCTCTTTCAAGCCCGCGAGACGATTCGCAGCACCGATAGCGTGGTGGTGGTTGAGGGCTATGTTGATGTGATTATGGCCCATCAAGCGGGCTTTCGCAATGTACTAGCGCCGATGGGCACAGCCTTGACCGATGTGCATGCCGGCCAACTCAACAAAATGACTAAGCGCATCACCTTGGCAATGGATGGAGATGCGGCTGGTCAATCGGCGGCCTTGCGTGGCTTGGAAACCTTGCGCGAAACGCTCGATACCCATGTGCGGCCTGTGCCAACTGCTTCGGGTATGTTGCGTTGGGAGCGCGAGCTTGATGCCACGATCAAGATTGCCCTGCTGCCTGATGGCCGCGACCCTGATGATATTGTGCGCAATAACCCTGAGGAATGGCGCTCGCTGATTGCCAATGCTCAGCCGTTGATGGATTTTTATCTAGCAACTTTGACGAGAGGCTTGGATTTGAATAGTGCCAAAGGCAAATCGGCAGCGGTCGAACGCCTTACGCCGTTGCTCAATCAAATTGCCGATCCAGTTGAAAAAGCCCATTATATTCAGCGGCTTGCCAACCAGATCAAGATCGATCAGCGATTAATTGAAGGATCAATTGGTGGCGACCAACCAGAGCGTCAGCGCAAACCAAACCATCGTCAAAGCCGCCCCGCTGCGCCACCGCCAGTTTTTTCAATCTTAGAGCAGGAGGCACGGCGCGAAGATTTTCTTTTATCGTTATTAATTCGCTTTCCCCAAGTGCAAGCAGTGGTCAGCGAACAACTACGTGATGATTTAGCCGCAGCGCCAACCCTGCGCGAGTTGTGGAGTGGCGATGTGAGCGAACTTTTTGAACGAGTCGAAAATCGTGTATTATGGGATCTGTGGCGCTCAGCCCAGGCGATGGCTACTCCCAATCCAATTGAATGGCTTGAAACGGTACCAGCCGAATTGCAAGCCCATGGCGAACGCCTACTTAATTGGGATCATGCTCCACCAACCCGTAGTTTCCGTGTGACTCGTGAGGCCGAGGAATGTTTGCGCCCGTTGCGCCACCGTTTAGGCAAGCGCTGGAGCGACCGCCTTGGTCAGATAATTGCCGCCGCCGAACCTGATCAACAGGAACGATTGCTGGAGCAAGCCATGGCCATACAACATTATTTGCGTGCGACTTCGGAACCGCGTCGCAGCAGCTATTTTCTTGATACCCGTGATTCGCTCAAATAATTAGAGGAGGAACAGATGGCTCTTGACGATGAAATCCTCGACTCTGAGCTTGCGGGTGATGAAACTGACGATTTTCCCGCTTTACGCACACTCAGCGATCTTTTAGCCACTGGCAAAAAACGCGGCTATGTTACGCCTGGCGAAATTCAGCAAATTATCGATTCGCAGCGTGACGAGGATAAGCAACTCGAAGAAATTCGCGATACCTTGCAAAAGGCCAATATTCGAGTCGAGGAAACTGGCGACGACGACGATGAAATTACGGTCAGCGAGAATCCTGAAGCCGATTTTTCCAATGAGGGCATCAGTGTCAACGACACCGTGCGCTTATATTTGCGCGAAATCGGCTTAGTGCCGTTGCTCAAAGGCGAGCAAGAGGTTGAGCTAGCCCGCGCCATGGAAGATGGCGATAAAGCCCAACAAGAGTTGATCGAGCATGATCATACGCTTTCGGATGCTGAACGCCTAGCCTTGCGCCGTCGGATCGATCGCGGCGAGCAAGCCCGTGAACACTTGACCACCGCCAACTTGCGTTTGGTGGTCAGTGTCGCCAAAAAATATATTGGCCGTGGACTTTCGTTGCTCGATCTGATTCAAGAAGGCAATGTCGGCTTGATTCGCGCGGTCGAGAAATTTAATTACACCAAAGGCTTTAAGTTCTCAACCTACGCCACTTGGTGGATTCGCCAAGCAATCACACGGGCAATAGCCGACCAAGCTCGTACCATCCGAATTCCGGTGCACATGGTCGAAACGATCAACCGTATGATGCGCACAGCACGACGTTTAACCCAAGAGAATGGCCGCGAGCCAAGCGATGAAGAACTGGCACAAGCACTCGATCTGACAGTCGAGAAAGTGCGGGCAATTCGCAAAACCTCGATGGAGCCTGTTTCGCTGGAAACCCCCGTTGGCCAAGAAGAAGATAGCCAGCTAGGCGATTTCTTGCCCGACGAAAAACTTGAAGCGCCTTCCGATGCAGCTTCGCATCAGATGTTGCGTGAACAAGTGGCGCAGGTACTCGATCAACTGACTGAGCGTGAAAAGCGCGTGTTGAAGCTACGCTTTGGGCTAGAAGATGGTACCCAACGCACGCTCGAAGAAGTTGGCAAAGAATTTGGCGTAACTCGCGAACGGATTCGCCAGATCGAGGTTAAGGCGCTGCGCAAACTGCGACACCCGCGCTTTGGCAAAAAACTCCGTGATTATCTCGAATAAATCGATTTAATATTAACCACGAAGAGCACGAAGAAGCTAGGGATCAGGGGCTAGGGATCAGGATTTGAAAGCATCCTGTTTCAAGCTCCTGATCCCTGACTCCAGTACCGATGCTCTATGCTCTATGTTCTATGCTCTCATTCTCCTTTGGCAAATACCCCATCAAGATGAGCGGCATCGTTAACCCGCAAGACTCGCCATTCATCACCGTGCGCTACAATCTCGACGAATGCGCCATTATCGAGCCATAAACGGCCAAAGTGGCGTAGCGGTGCGGCCAGCAAGTGGCAAACCAAAGCACGAATTGCGCCGCCATGTGAAACCGCTACCACGGTTTGACCACGGTGATTGGCGGCAAAATGCTCGAAGGCCTTGGCCATGCGCTGTTGCAACTCAGCATACGATTCGCCATTCAGGCGTTGGGTGCTATCGGGGTTAAGCTTGATCAATTGCATATGGTCGGGAAACAGATCGTGCAATTCTTCGGGAGTATGGCCGGCCCAATCGCCATCGTTGATCTCACGCAGATCGATTAATGGCTCAGGCGTAAGGCCAATCTGTTCACCAATGATGGTGGCGGTCTCCCAAGCACGGGCAATATCGCTGGCATAAAGATGATCGATTGCTAATTTTGCTAGGCGTTGACCAGCGCATAAGGCTTGTTCGCGCCCGCGCTGATTCAACGGAATTGGCAAATGGCCTTGATAACGGCGTTCAGCATTCCAGGCCGTTTCGCCATGACGAACCACGATCAACCGCATAAGACGACCTCGCTTGACACTAATGCTAGGCTATTGTATCAGAGCCAACACTTGGCTTCGTTGTCAAATCAATCTCTCCTCGCTATAATACGCCCTAAAGCGATAACTTTGCATTTTTTAGTAACCCACACTTCGTGGGGGAGGCGAGCCGAATGTCTCAAGTTGCCTTAACACCACGTTCTCAGCCAACGACTGTTTGGCAGTTACGGCGCAAAAAAGTCCCCGATCAACTTTCGTTGCCAGCTGATTATGTTCCAACTGACTATACGTCGTTGCCAACCCCCGAAGAACCCAAAAAAGGTGGTGGGCTAGGGATCATTTTGGTTGTGGTGGTATTGTTCTTGGTTTTGGGTGCAATCGCCTATGCTGTTTGGGGCCAAGGTGGTGGCGAAGAAGATCTGGTTCCAACTCAAGTTCCAACCACAGCCCTAACGATCGATCGTGCCAGCATGATTGTGAGCGATGGCAAATTGACGGCTCAAATCTCAATTACCACAGATGCCCCTGATAACAGCCAAGTGGGAGCGATCTTATTGGAAGATGGCCGCCCATTTGAGTTTTTTGAATCTGACGCAATGACCACAACTGTCAGCGGCGGCAAGGCTCGCTTGATTATTCCTGAAATGGAAGGCCACGAAGATGGCCGCAAATCGTCGGAATATACGGTTAAGGTGACAGTCGCTAGCGCCGATGGTGTTGCTTTGGCGACCGCTGATGAAGCGATTGAAATCAAGGGCGATGCACTTGATCGCTTCTTGGGCGATACCGCAGTAACTCCTATCGATGTAACCCCAACCACCACCGATCCAATTTCTGGCACGATGGTGCCAACACCTGCTGACGGCTCGACTCCAGTAACCCAAGTCACCCCAGTTCAACCAACTGCTGCACCTGGTGGCGTGCCAGTTCCGTTGGATAATGTGGTGATCAGCCGCCCAGGCATTGTCTACACCACGCCGTTTGGCCCGGCCAACCAACGTGGCAACGTAACTGCTGGCGAAATTGCGCGGATTGTCGTCAAGATGCCAGTCAATGGCGAAGTTTGGTATTTGGTGGCGATCAGCCAAAGTGGCCAATCGGGCTGGCTCAATAGCAGCCTGATCGACTTACCTGCAACTGAAGTCAACAAAATTACCCCTGTCAGTGGTGATGCACCATTTGCCGTAGCCTTCAATGGCGGCAATGTGCGCTCAGCACCTGGCGGCGATGTTTTGACCCAAGTTGATGCTGGGGTAAATGTCTCGTTGATCAACCGCAGCAGCGATAGCGCTTGGTTCAAAATCAAGTTACCAAACGGTAGTGAAGGATGGGTCGTTGGTCAGATCCTGACTATCAACCCTGCGGTATTAAATACCATCCCTGTAGCACCCTAAAAAACAGTACTAAGCATCCTTGACTCAGCAAAAACCCGTGGGATACAATAGTCTCACGGGTTTTGCCATGGTTGCCGTATCTGTCTTGGAGGTAAAGTATGGATGAACAGCAAAAAACACCGATCAGCGGTTCCATGCAACGAGCGGTGCGCGGTGATAAAAACCCACTCGATGCCGTTGAACAAGAATTACGCACCAGCGTCTTTGGCCAAAATCGTGCGATCGAAAGTTTAATTCGTGCCTTGAATCGTGCTCGCTTTGGCTTTAGTGCTGGTAGTCAGCAACGTCCACGCGCAACGTTGCTGTTTCTTGGGCCAACTGGCGTTGGTAAAAGTGAATGTGCTAAGCGCTTAGCTGCATTTTTACATCCGCAAGGCGGTGGGTTTCTCAAGCTCGATTGTTCGCTGTTTAGCCAAGGCCACGAAGTTTCGGCGTTGCTTGGCGCTCCTCCCTCCTACGTCGGACGCGATCAAAAGCCCTTGCTCGACCCTGAGTTGATCGAGCAAGAAAATGCAGTGATCTTGTTTGACGAAATCGAAAAAGCCACATCCGAGCTTTGGAATTTGTTGCTGCAAATCATGGAAGATGGCGAGATTACCTTGCTCAACGGCGGGCGCAAAGTTTCATTCCATCGCGCTATTGTTATCATGACCACGAATGTTGGCGCTCAGGAAATGGCAAATTATGTCTCGCAACGCACCATCGGTTTCCGCACACCCAATCGCGTCGTCGAATCGACTGGCCAACAAATTTATCAAATCGGCTTTGAATCGCTGCAAAAGGTCTTTAGCCCTGAATGGATCAATCGGATCGATGAAATTATCGCTTTCCGGCCATTAAGTAGCGATACATTACGTCAAGTCCTTGATCGCATGGTTGCCGAATCGAATGAACAATATCGCCGCCATGGCGTGGAAATTAGCTTAAACGAGGAAGCTCGCGATTATATTTTGCGCCGTGGTTTCGACCCACGCTTTGGCGCTCGCCCGTTGCGCTCGCGTTTGATGAAGGATATCGATGCTCCGTTGGCCGATTTGCTGGCTTCGGGCGGGATTCCCAGCGGGGCAAAAGTACAAATTGTGGTCTCGGAAGAAGAAGCCAAGGATGGCAATAACCTCGATTTCTTCTACGAGCCTGATGCAACCTTGGCAGCATTTGCCGCAGATTATGCGGCTAAACAAGAGCAAGCTCCGCCATCAGCCCGTGAAGTTGCTGGGCCACCATCACATACCCCTGGCCCATCGATTGCTCGCTCAACCGAAAACAACAATCGACGCTAATTATAGGCATAAAAACCCCCATCCCAAATCGCAGGGATGGGGGTTTTTGGTTTAAAAGCGTTGACTTGCGCTTTGTTCAGCGGTATGGTCGCGTAGTTTTTGGTAACTTTGATGACGGGCGCTGCTGATTTGGCCAGCCTCAACTGCGGCCAAAACCGCGCATTCTGGCTCGTGGGTATGGGTGCAATCGCTAAAGCCACATTGATCGATAAATGGCCGGAATTCGCGGAAGCACCATTCGAGTTCGTCTGGCTCCATTTGATAGAGGCCCAGCTCGCGAATACCAGGGGTATCGGCCACAAAACCACCAGCATGCAATGGCACCAATTCACCTGCCACCGTGGTATGCTGGCCTTTATTGACCGCATCGCTGACATCGCCAGTCCGCAAATTCAGGCCTGGCTGAATTGCGTTGAGCAAACTTGATTTGCCAACCCCCGAAGGGCCAGTAAAGGCCGAAATTTTATTATGAATCGCCTCTTGAACTTGCTCGATGCCTTGGCCAGTGCTAACGCTCGTGTAAAACACCGGATAGCCAATTTGCTCGTAGATGCCAAAGACCTTTTGCGGGCTATCGCTGGCTAAATCGCATTTATTGGCGATGATCGCTACATCGAGGTTATTGGCCTCAGCAATCACCAAAAAGCGATCGATCATGCGCACATGTGGCTCGGGGTGAGCTACGGCAAAGGTAATTAGCACAATATCTAAATTAGCAACAATTACTTGTTCAAAATGTGCGCCCTTGATGGCTGTCCGGGCAAGCTTGCTGCGCCGTGGGTAAATCTCTTCGACCACGCCTTCGTTGGGAATGGTTGGCGTGATTCGCACGAAATCGCCAAGCGTGGCGAGATCGCTATATTGTTTGGTTTTTTTGAGCCGCCCGCGCAGGGTGCAGCGCAAGGTTTCGCCTGTTTCGTCGAGTTTTACCCAAAAAAAGCCACTTTGGGCACGCATGATCGTTCCGTTCATTCACGCTCCTTCGATGCTGTGTTCAGCTTTGTCTTCATGATGATGCTCCATATAGTCTGTGTCTTCGTCCATAAAATCTTCGTCGGCCAACGATCGGCCTGTGAGAGTCATAAAAACGTCTTCCATGGTGGCGTTGGGCTTGCCAATTTGTTGGCCAATGCGATCTTTGAGACCTTGCGGGGTATCCAAAGCCACAATTTTGCCAGCGTCGATAATGGCGATGCGGTCGCAAAGTCGATCGGCTTCATCCATATCGTGGGTGGTCAAAAAGACAGTTGTGCCCGATTCATCACGCAAACGCCGCACAAAGCGCTGCACATCCGAGCGCGAACGTGGGTCAAGCCCAGTCGTTGGCTCATCAAGCAGCAGGAGCCGTGGTTTGGTCAACAGGCCACGAGCGATCGCAACTTTTTGCTGCATGCCGCGTGACATATTTTCCAGCGGCTCGTACAAGCGTTTTTCCTTCAAGCCCAGCGCCGCCAAAATGCGCACACATTCGGCGCGAGCATAAGCTGGCTTGAGATCATACAAACGGGCGGCGTACATTAAGTTTTCTAAGGCGCTCAATTTCTTAAAAAACGAAGCCTCAACGCTGACCCGATTGATTAAGCGTTTGACGGCTTTCTCATCGTTGCGCACATCGAGGCCAAAAACCTGAATCTTGCCCGAATCGGGAATAAGTAAGGTTGAGATCAAGCGAATCAAGGTTGATTTGCCTGAACCATTGGCTCCCAATAAGCCAAAAATCTCGCCCTCGGCCACATCGAGGCTAACGTGATCAACCGCGACGACTGGTGGCTTGGGGTTAGGACGCGGGCGACGAGTGAGCCAATGTTTGACTTCACTCGCGCCGAATTGTTTATAAATATTTGCTACCACTAAAGCAGGTGCTTGCTGCATTGGGATACTCCATCCAAGGGTTGCACGAACTGGTCAATTGCTACGAGCAATTCCATGATATGCGATAGATGGGATCGATCAACTCTCTCTCTTCATTGAGGAGGATTTATCGACGTTTGCTGGCGTGGTCGTCGCTAACGTGTAATTCCAAGCGCCGAAAGCCTAGTTGGTCGAAGGCCAGATCCACCAAGCGGCCAATGCGGCTGGTTTGATCTTGATCTGGTTCGTGGGGCAACTCGGCATAAGCCCGTTTCATCGAGTTGGGCTTGGGCTTGGGCTTTTCTACACACAGGACGGTTCCATCGCGGTCGAGCATTAACACTAGGAGCCTCCTAAACAAACGTAATAGACCATGAGTATCTTGCTTGAAAGAATGCTCACGGCCCATCATAGAAAGGCAGGTCCACAGCCGTAGAAAACAAGAGCCGTGAGCGTTGTTAGAATCACGCCCACGGCCCTCGGTGCTTATTAGCGAATCGCTTTAGGAGAGAAGCACGAGGTAGATGGGCGCATGGGTGCCTGCATCACTTGCAGTGCGCACTGGATTGTTGATCAAGTTGATCATCATGCAGCCTCCATCTAAGAAAATAGCAGAATTGATTTCGAACAGGCCTAGAATAGCATAGCCGCTTGCAGGCCGTCAAGTAGTGATTACTCAGTCTTTAGTCGGATTATCGAACTAGGACTCTTGGTGGAGTGGGGGATCGTTCGGATTGCCCAAAAATATGGTAGCATACCCATTAATCACGATCTCAAAGGATACCCCATGGATCATTGGCAAACCTTACACATGGCAACTCGCCTAGGGGTGCTTGATGCCCCCTACCCACTACGCTACCTGAGTATCGACGATGGAGTTGATTTGGGTCGCTTGGTGCATGCCGCCGCCGTGCCACTGCCAAATGAGCCAACGCCCACGCTTTCGGCCACAATCGATTGGGCCTTTGCGGCCTTGCAAGGCGAGTATGGTCGTTTATTGGATGCTTGCTCATTTGCGATCGAAACCCGCAGCGGTTTGCTCGGCGCAATTGTGGTGGTCAAACAGGCCAGCACGGTTAAGATTTTGCAATTGGCGGTAGCTCAAGCGTTTCAAAACCAACAATTTGAGCCAGTGCTGCTGAGTGCGGCACTGAATGCCCTAGCCCAAGCACGTTATCCACAAGTTCAGGTAGCCGTTTTAGCCAATAGTTCACAAGCCCACTTTTTCACCACTCAAGGTTTCATGCTAGCAGAGGACGTGAACGATGCATCCACTTCAAACCACGATTGATCAGTATGCAGCCCAATTTGATCGTCGGCGCATGACGATTTTAGCTGCCCACGTCGAAGAAGACAATGGAACGGTGCTCCGTGGTCGGGTGTTGGATCGCAGCCAGCATGCGGCGTTGTTGGCCTTATTACCAAATGTGCGCGATGAATTAATCGTGCTGCGCGAACAGCCTGAGCATGGCTTTGCAACAGTTGCTTTTGGCGTATTAGATGTGCGCTGGCAGGCCACCCGCGATTCAGAATTGGTGACTGAGGCCAGTTTTGGCGAAGGCTTAGAGGTGCTGGCCCACGATCATGAATGGTTGCAGGTAATTACCAGCGATGGTTATTTGGGCTGGGTACGGCGCAATGGTGTCGTGCTACACGAGCAGCCAAGCACCTATCGGAGTGCTGCAACTCACGTTGTAACCAGCCGTTGGTTGCCATTGTGGGGGTTAGAGGGCGACCAAATTGGCTTATTGCCATGGGGCATTCGGCTCGAAATCGATGAATTTCGTGATGGCAAAGCCTTTATGCGCTCACCTGCGGGCGTGCCAGGTTGGCTTGAAGCCGATTCATTAACGCCGGTTGAAGATTTATGCTCGGTTGATAGCGCTGGCATCGAGGATATGTTGCAGGCAATTCGCCAATTGATTGGTGTGCCCTATTTGTGGGGTGGCACGACCAGTTTTGGCTTTGATTGCTCAGGTTTGGCTCAGGCCGCTTATCGTTGGTTGGGCGTGCAATTACCACGCGACGCTGATCAGCAATCGCAAATCGGTCATTTAATCAGCCGTGAGCAGGTTGCAGCTGGCGATTTGCTGTTTTGGGGCGTGCTGCGCAACATCGAAGATTATCGCCACGAACGGATTAACCATGTTTCGATAGCGCTTGACAACGAGTGGATGATTCATGCAAATCAACGCAATTGGAGCATCTCGCTTGATCGGATTGATGAAGTGCACGAGCAAGTCTATCAAGCGCAAGGTAACCCAGGTTTGGTGGTAATTCGGCGGATTCGTGAGGAGCAGTAGCCATGGAATGGGCGATTTATCCGGTTGAACTACGCTTGCGCAACACGTTTCGGATTGCCCACGGAGCTAGCAATACCCGCCATAATGTGTTGTTGAATTTAGATGATGGCTGGGGCGAGGCCGCTGCTGTTGCTTATCACGGCGAAACTGCTGCTAAAATTCAGGCTTGGCTGGAACGGTATCGCGAAACAATCACCAGCAGCTATGATCCAGCGGCAATTCATTGGCTCTTGGCCAAGCTCGATTTTGAGAGCCGTGCCGCCCGCGCTGCTGTCGATTTAGCCTTACATGATCGCTTAGGCCAACAACTTGGTGTGTCGTTGCGCCATCTTTTGGGCTTGAACGGCTTAGAACTCCCGCAAACCTCAGTTACCTTGCCAATTGAAGCGCCTGAAGCCTTGCGCCAACAAGCTTTGGCCGTAGCGCATTATCCAATTCTCAAGGTGAAGTTGGGCGGCCCTGCCGATTTAGCCAGCGTGGTTTTAATTCGCGAAGCCGCGCCCAATAGCCGCCTGCGGGTTGATGCCAATGCTGGTTGGAGCCGTGAAACCGCCGCCCAATTGATTCCGGCGTTGGCTGAATTGGGCGTGGAGTTGATTGAGCAACCGTTGGCAGTTGATGATTTATCAGGCTATGCTCAACTGAAATCTGCCAACTATGGCGTGCCAATTTTTGCCGACGAGCCGATTAAAACGGCGGCTGATGTGGCGCGTTGGGCCAGTGTGGTTGATGGCGTAAACCTCAAGTTGATGAAAACTGGCGGAATTGTCGGGGCGCTCGCAGCGATTGCCACCGCCAGAGCCCATGATTTACAAGTGATGCTTGGGTGTATGATTGAAAGTAGCATCGGGGTTTCAGCGGCCTGTGCTTTGGCCGGCTTGGCCGATTTCGTTGACCTTGATGGGCCATTATTGATCGCCAACGATCTGGCAACAGGATTGAACTTTGCAACCGCTACGATTCAGCCAGCAGCAACGCCAGGTTTAGGCGTGCAAATTGACTGGACAGCACTAAACAACGCCCGACTTGAAACACGCTAGCATGCAGCCTACAACGACTAGAGAAGCGGTTTTAGGCCAGTCCTGCGGTCGGGCTGATTAGCGTACAGGGTATGCGTTGCTAGACTTGTGTACCTACTGTACAATACCCATCGTAGTAGCTTCGGAAGGAGACCACGCATGGCGTTTATCGGGCGTGCGTTACGCATTAACCTCGACACAGCCAGTACTTCCACGTTTGACATCCCATCGCCAATTCGCGAGCTATATTTGGGTGGACGTGGGCTGACAGCGGGCTTGATGTATCATTTTGTTCCCCCCGATACAGCAGTTCGCTCTCCCGATAATCCGTTGCTGTTGGCTCCTGGGGTGTTGGCTGGCACTCCGGCCTATGCTACTGGCGGCTTTGTGGCTACCACTCGTTCGCCCTTGACAGGCAATTTGATTCATAGTTGGGCGGTTGGCGATTGGGGCGCGGCGCTCAAACGCGCTGGTTTTGATGCGGTTTGGGTGGTTGGTCAGGCAACTGCTTGGCTCTACGCCGTGATCGATAATGGCCAAGCTGAACTTTACCCCGCCAATCACCTCAATGGCCTTGATACCCAGCAAATTAACGATGCCCTGATGGCCGAGCACGGCGCTGATGCGCGAGTTTTGACGCTTGGTCAGGCTGGTGAAAAGATGCTGCCCTATGCGGCTTTGGTGGCCGAAGGTCGCTACTTGGCCGAGCCTGCTGGCACGGGCATGGTGATGGCCTTGAAACGGCTCAAAGCGATTGTGGTGCGCGGCACACGCATGGTCAAGCCTGCTGATACCGCCAACTTTCTCTCATCGTTTAAGCCAATTACCGAGCGCATCGACCGCGACCCATTGGCAACCGCGATTCGCGATTATGGCTCAAGCTACTATGTTGATTTGGCCGCCAACCACGGGGCGATCACCGGACGCAATGGCCAAGATCCTGAGCCAAGCGTGATGCCAACCACTGGCGATTATGCTGGCGAAATTTATGATCGTGGTTGCCCGCGCTGCCCACTGCCCTGCTACCATGATTTTGCTGCGACCAACCAGCCCCGCCCTGAAATTGAGGCGATTGTCGGGTTTGGGGCACGCTGCGGTTTGCAATCAGCAGCAGCAATTATCGAAGCCAACCAACGCTGCCTGCGCTATGGCCTTGATCCCAATGCAACCGCCAATGCAATTGCCTTTTTGATGGAATGTCGCCAGCGCGAATTGACCCGCCAATATGATTTGCAATGGGGCGATGAAGCGGCGATTTTGGCGGCGATCGATGCGATTGCCACCAAACAAGGCATTGGGGGCTTGCTCTCGTTGGGCGTATACGAGATGAGCCAAGTCTTTTATGGCAGCGATCAATTTGCCCCGCTGGCCAATAATTTGACGATCAGCCCACTTGACCCACGCGCTGCCCAAGGTTGGGCCTTGCACTTGGCGACCAGTTCAATTGGCGGCGATGCGCGAGGAGCCATGCCTTGGTACGAGTGGCTTGATACGATTCCCCAATGGCTCAAAGGCAACGACGACCATCAACCAAGCGTGGTCAATGGCAAGCCTGAACGCCTAATTTGGCATGAACGCTTTGTCGCTGGCCTCGATAGCGCTGGAATTTGTCGGCGCTTGGCGGCCTTGGCCTACCAAATTACCCCCAAAGAGCTGGCGACAATTCTGAGTGCCGATATTGGCAAGAGCGTTTCGCCGACCGATTTAGCCAAAGTTGGCGAACGAATTATCACCGTCGAGCGGCTGCTGGCCTTGCAATGGGGCCATAGCGACGACCTCAGCACCCGCTGGCAACAACAACCATTAACCAGCGGTATTGCCGCCAATCAAATTCCCACCCTTGACACACTGCTAACGAAATATTATGCTCTGCATGGATGGGACAGTGATGGGATTCCCACAAATGCCCGTCTCGCTGAGCTAAGTATTCCCGAACCCGATTCCCGACCATGGGTGACGGAGTAGGTCATACCGTATTGATGGCCAGGCTGAGCGCCGCAATCAATCAACGAGAAAATCAATGTGGCTTGCAATTGTTTTGACGGTATTGCCAACGCTGCTGTACGTGACCTTTTTGTGGTGGCTTGATCGCTATGAAAAAGAACCATGGCCGCTGCTGTTAGCAGTGTTTGTATGGGGTGCGGTGCCTGCCGTGGCCCTCGCGTTGTTGGCTGAATTGCCCAATACTGCTTCAACTTTAGGCTTTGACCGTGGCAGCCAACCAGTTTGGTATGCTCCGTTGGTCGAAGAACCACTCAAAGCCTTGGCATTGTTTGGCATTTATATGTTCTTTCGCTATGAGTTCGATGGCGTGCTCGATGGCATTATTTATGGCGCACTGATTGGTTTTGGCTTTGCTATGACCGAAAATGCGATTTATTTTGCTAGTCGTGGCGGCTCGATTACTTCATTACTGTGGCTGCGCGTGGTGCTATTTGGCTTTAATCATGCGTTCTACACCAGCATCATTGGGGTGGCGTTGGGCATGATTCGCTATGAGCGCCGCCGTTGGGTGGTAGTTGTGATGCAGCCATTGAGCCTGATTTTGGCTGTCGTGTTCCACGCATTGCACAATATGACAATTAGCTATCGCTTTCCTGGTGTGTTGATCGCTTGGTTGATCAGCAGCGGTGGCGTGTTAATTGTGGTGTTGGTGGCAATCATCGCCTGGCGTAAAGAGCGCTATTGGATCGACCTAGAATTGGTCGAGGAAATTCGTTGTGGATTTATCGACCAAGCGACCTACCAAACCGTGCGTTCAACCCGCCGTCGGGTGCAAAGCCAATGGGAAGCACTCTTTCGCGGCGGCTGGCGAGCACTGCAAACGGTGCGTACTCGCCATCATTTACTTACCGAGTTGGCATTTTTGAAATATCAGCTGCGAATCGGCGATGTGCATTGCCGTCCCGCCGATTTATACCCACTGCGCCGCCGAATTCTCGAAGTTCACGAAGATTTTTAGGCTGCCATCAGGGTCAATAAGCCTACTTCGGGCGTTGCCCCAAAGCGAATTGGCAAACCCGCCAAACCTCGACTGACATACAACCCACATTGGCCGATGCGAAATTGGCCGTGTGGGTATTTTTCGCCCCAACGTGGCACAACCAACGGCCCCAACCATGGTGCATTGATATGGCCAGCATGAGCATGGCCCGAAAGTTGTAAGGCTACCTGCTGCTCAGCCGCGATGTCGGCAAAATCGGGGCCATGGGCTAGCAATACCACTGGTGCTGCTGGAGCATTGTGCAACGCCTGCGCTAAATCAGCATCGGCCTGCCATGGGTCGGCTACTCCAGCGATCACAATTGATTGATCATGCCATTGCACCAGCCGATGTTGATTGATCAACACCTCTACGCCAACCTTTTTGAGCGTGCGGGCAATCAGTTGCGGGTCGTCCCAATAATCGTGGTTGCCAAGGCAGGCGTACACGCCCAAGGGTGCGGCAATTCCCGTCAGCATCTGTTTCAATGTGCCAACATCGCTTGGGCGATTAACAAAATCGCCAGTTAATAAAATAATTTCAGGTTGCCAAGCTTTGATCATGTTGAGCGCTTGGCGCAACACGTGCTGGCTATAGTTTGGCCCAAGATGCAAATCGCTGAGATGGGCAATTTTGAAGCCGTTGAGGGCACTTGGCCAGCGGGGTAAGCGCAAGGTATGCCGTTCGACCGCTAAGCGCCAAATGTTGCCAACCCCAAGCCCACCCGCGGTAAGCCCCGCCGCCAGCAATGAACCAAGCATTGGCTTGGCCCAACGTGGTGGTTGGCTAGCAAATAAGGCTGTGGCACTACTCAGCCCTAACATCCCCAATATTCCACCAAGATATTGCCAGCGCCGCGAATAGACAACATGCGAGACATTTGGAATATCTTTGCTGCCACGTGGTACAGCGACTAAATCGGCAAAAGGATCGTCAATCATCAAAATTTCCTTATAGGCGTGTTGCTGGAATGTGAATCTGGCACGCTGTTGAAGTTATAGCACAGCGAGCTTAATGGTTGATGAAAAGCTACTACAAGCCTTGGCGATCTCCCCCATGGGCTAGTATAAGCTAGGACTAATGGCCATACATAACGTCGAATACTGGCATAGCCTATGATATAGCAGCCTCATTCCGCTCGAAACATCGCATGTATGCCAATTTTGGAGGCGCTATGGATAGAGAACATCGCAGAGGATTTTTTCGCAGTTTATTGCTGGCAAGCCTCTTGATAAGCTTGATTGGGATTGCACAGCCTGTTGCACCCAGCCAATCAATGTTGGTACAAGGGGCTGCGCTAAGCAACCAAGCCAAGGCAATTCAAGCAGTTGGTGGCACTGTGCAACGCCAATTTGCCCGCTTTGAAACCAGCGTGGCTCAATTAACCAAACCACAAATCGCCCAACTGCAAGCGCAAGGCCTGCGGGTTTTTGCCGATCAAGCGGTTGCTAGCTCAGCCCAAGTAGCGGTTGATCAGCCAATTGCTGTGCAGGCTGGACCCAAAAGTGCCACCCCATTGCAATATCCCTCGATTGTAACTGGCGCTGATGTGGTGCAACGCCGTGGCATCGATGGACGCGGCGTGACCGTGGCCGTGATCGATTCAGGTTTGCCAGCGATCGAACGACCTGAGCGGTGGCAGCGCATCGATAACACGACTGCGCGTTACAACCAAGGCAGCCGCTTTTTGATTTATAAAGACATGTTAGCAAGCAACCAAATTACGAATAGCAGCGACCCATATGGCCATGGAACCCATGTATTTGCCACTTTAGCCGATAATCGCGCTTTGCCAGCAGGCTATAGCGGAGCCAAAGTTGGGATTGCCCCAGGCGCGAATTATGTGGTGGTTCGGGCCTTAAATTCGCAGGGCCAAGCCTCGTATAGCACGATTATCGCGGCGATTGATTGGGTGATTGAGCATGCTGACGAATACAATATTCGGGTGCTGAATCTCTCGTTGCAAGCCGAAGTGATTGTGCCCTACTGGTATGATCCGCTGAATCAAGCGGTGATGCATGCTTGGAACGAGGGCATCACGGTGGTGGCAGCGGCTGGCAACACTGGTCCAAATCCCGCTACGATTATGGCCCCAGCCAACGTGCCCTATATCATCAGTGTGGGAGCAATTCGACCTGCAATCTACAACGACAATGCTAGCGATAGTTTAGCAGCCTATTCATCGGCTGGGCCAACCGAAAGTCGTTTTGTTAAACCCGATGTGGTGATTGCTGGCTCGCGGGTCATTGCACCCTTGCCTGCCGATAGTGTGTTAGCTAATTCTGGAGCCGCAGGCTTGGTTAGCGAACGCGCCAAACTCGAATGGGCTGATTTGAAAACCTCGCAACAACTTAATTACTATGCCTTGAGTGGTACATCGATGGCCGCCGCTGAGGTAAGTGGGATTGTCGCCTTGTTGTTGCAAGATGAGCCAAATTTGACCAATAACCAAATCAAGGCCCGTTTGACTGGCACAGCCCAGCTTGCCAGCTTAGCCGATGGTCAAGCCGCTTACAGCATGTGGCAACAAGGTGCTGGCAAAGTTGTGCCAACTGCGGTGATCGATGGCAGCAACACTGGCGCTGCCAACGCGGGCATGGATTTGCCGACCGACCTGATTGTGAGCAGCAATCCCGATGATACTAGCAACCACTATCAAGGCTCAACTGAGTATGATACGGCAACCAACACTTTTACTGATAGCACCACGACCTATAGCTCAACCCTTGCGACCAGCTACAGCACCTGGGCGGGGAGTTACAGCACCTGGGCTGGCAGTTATCTAACATGGGCAGGGAGCTACAGCACCTGGGCGGGGAGCTATAGTACTTGGGCTGGCAGTTATAGCACTTGGGCAGGGAGCTACAGCACCTGGGCTGGTAGTTATAGCACGTGGGCAGGCAATAACGCGGCTGCCAGTGGCACTACCAATGTCAACGCTGGAAGCCTCGTAAGCGACTAAATTTCAACCATTTCGAGCGGAGCGTGGGAGTAGCGATGCTTCCACGTTTTAGCATAACCACTATAGTTTGATAGCGATGTTCTCAGTGCCTAAACCCTGCGCCCAGCATTGTGGGCGCAGGGTTTTTGTGATTTACCAACTGACGACGACCGAACCAGTGGCTTTGGTCAGTCGCAGCTCAAGATAGCGACTTGGGCCGATTGTTCGTTCATGGCCAAATGATGGCAGGCCATTGATCGTTAAATTAACGTGTTGTGGAGCATCGTTAGGCAGCAACAATTGTAATGTGACTTGTTCACCGCTGCCGGTAAAATCTAGCTGAAAACCGCGTGCTTGGCGTTGCCAGCGATAGCTCACATAGCCTTGCGAAGCAGCATAGCGGGCGGTAACTTGGGCTTGTTGCACATCTGGCTCAACAATCCAACGTGGGCTGAGCATTGGTTGTTGATAGAGCGCACTTTGATCGGTCACCCCGGCTGCACCTTCAATTAGCGCTGCCAGCATTGCCGTGCTGCCCCAGCCATCAGTAGCAAGGGTATCCGGGCCGGAGATGCCAGGATTGCCGACCGGGTAATACCACAAATAGCTGCCGCCTTGAGCTTCGATCATTTGGGCATAGCGGCGCAGAATATCAAAGCCATAGGCTGGCTGGCCCCAGCGAAATGCGCCACGAGCCAGTTCGCCGCCAACCAGTGGCATCCGCCCACCATTAACATATTCGCCAGGCACGTTGCCCCAGCCTGGCAATGTGCCAAAACTCTCAGCAGGAAATGGCGGGTCGATGCTGAACCATTCTGAGGAGAGGTTGCTCGAATCAGCCACCCGTCGCTGATAGTATTCGTCGATAATTGCCAAGGCCTTGCTGGCTTCCATTCCATAGCGATTGAGCGCATACGAGTTGGAGAGCGACAGCTGGCGAGCCTCATCGAGTTCAGGAATATCAAAAGGCTGCTCTAAAACATTGTGGGTGTAGAATTTGCCGTTCCACGCAACCTCATTCAGCTGTGTGGTTAGTTGTTGCGAACGAACCAGCCATTGAGTAGCTTGGTCAAAATTGGCTTGGGTTAATTCAAGTTTGCTCAGCAAATATAAGCCATGGGCCATGCCTGTATTATCGCCGTGCATGATTCCAAAGCGGGTTTTTTCGTCGATCCAATGGCGTGGCGAGGTTTTGCCATCGGGGGCAATCGTCGGCCCACCATATTCAAAATCCCATGTGTCAATCGTATATGGGCGGCGAATCAATCGCAGGGTGGGATTCCAGCGCTGTGGATCGCTCAGGCTATAGTTGATGCCTCGTAGCATGGCTAGTTTTTGCTCAAGCATCCAGCTGGTATCGCCAGTGGCTTGCCAGGCTTGATGCACGCCCTGCACAAACAGATATTCTAAATCGGCCTCAACAGCGGTACGACCTTGGACTGGCGCACCGCCAAGGATTGCAAAATAGTCGTCGAAGGCTCCATTGGCTTTTTGCTCACGCCGAAAATAATCCAGCGTGCTGGTCATATCTTGCTCGAAATAGCGATAGCCCAAGCCTTGATGAACATGATCGCGCAGCCAAATCAGGTAGCTATCGGGCGAACGATAGCCGCGAATCGTGTAGCCTTGATATTGATAGATCGATAGGTCGTTGCGCAAAAAACTACGCACTTTGTTGGGCAGCGTATCGTAGGCCGCAACTCCAGTTTGAACGCTCGTCGTCGCCTCAAGTTGATAGATGCTGCTGGTGATCGCCGCCACCTTGCCATCAATCACCAAGACGGCGTAATGCTGGCCTAACGCACCTTGAGCGGTTAATACAAGATTTTGGCGTTGGCCTGTGAGATTAAGTGATTGGCTGGTTTCAAGTTGCCCAGCGCTATCAAAGATTCGTAGGCTGGCTGTACCACTATAGTTGCCTGCATCAATTTGAATTTCAAATTGGTCGAGTGGCTTGAGCGGCTGGCTTGGGCCAGTTAAATTGGCGCGAATTGGGCTGGCTTGACGTGTGCCATTCAGCAGCCAATCGGCTTGCCACCGCCCAAGTGGACTGAGCATAATTTGTTGGTTGGTGTTGATCAGCAATTGCTGCTCGAAGTATTGCATGGTTTGTTGCTGACCAGTTAATGGATTGGTCTCGCTGACCGTTTCAGTAATTGGATTGCCCAAACGACTGGCCTCGCCATTGGCTTGCCAATAGCGCCGAAACGGCTCGCAGATTGAGCGTTCGGTTGTTTCAACCCGCAAACACTGGTTAGTTGGCAGATGTTGGCGTTGGTTTTGCCAGGTTCGGCGACTGGCCTGAAATAGCTCTAGGCCAAGTTTGGCTGGCACAACTTGATTGTTGATCAAGTGCAAACGTTGGTTTTCAAAATATTGTACTAACTGACCATCGAACCACAACGCTTCGCTGATTGGTTGACCAAATAGTGCCGCAGCGCCATTCGCCTGCCAAAATTGTTGAAACTCGGCTTGTACCTGATACGTGGCCGCAACTGGGCTGGCATGGCTCGGCACGAAGCTTAATCCAATTAATAAACATCCTAACCAACAAAAAACTCGTCTCATCCATACCTTCCATGAATTTGCTGGCTACTGGCAACAACTACCAGTAGCCTTTACATTATGTCCTAGGGTTGTAATTGTAACATCTCCACCTCGCCAGCGCTGACTGCGGCACGGCCATAGGTCATGGGAATGTATTCAACTTTTTGCCAGCGTTCGAGTAGATCGTCGTAGTGCGGCGCGAGAAAATGGCCTGCTTGGCCTGGTGCGTTGATCATGCGGCTATTAGCAAAATCGCCTAAATCGACAATATGCCGATAAATTGGCCCACGATCTTGGTCGAATGGCTCGCCATCGGCAACATGGCCAACATTAACCGTACTGCCATCGCCAGCACTTTCAATCGCTTTGCTGAAAAAGCCTCGCAACGGCCCAATTGCATCAAGCGGGTTATGCGGGAACAAAGCAAGGTGAATTGTGCCCCAGCGCCATTGCTCCATCGGTTTATCTTGCATGCGGAAGCTTAAATCTTTGAGTGCCACATCAAGCGCTTGGGTCACAATTGCATTGCAGTTTTCAGTGCTGCTGGCCGTGCTAACATCGTCACACCAAGGGTTGTTAGGGTCTTGCAACATCGCTGGAATCGCCAAATCGATCAGTTGGCGGCGTTGGCCATAGGTTTCAAGCAAGCGTTCGCCCAATTCGTCGCCAACCATCGGCACGGTCAAATAATAGGTCCAAGCTTCGAAAATGCTGGCGGCTGGTTGATCGCCAGCGGTGCTGTAGTTCCAGTTTTGCAGCATGGCGATGGCTTGACGCTGTTGATCGGTCGTTGGCTGCACCAAATTCAGCAGCACTGGCAATAATTCCTCGGCATAGGTCGAATGCACATCGGCCTGAATCGCTGCCATATCGTCCATGGTTAATGTTGGTTTGGCCTCAATCAACTTGGTAATTCGTTGGGCACGAAATGGTGTGGCCCACTCGTGGCTGAGAAAATACGGGTAACTATCGGCTACAACTTTATTATTCGCTGTCGCAATATAGCCTTGAGGCGGGTTATAGCTTTGGGGCAATTGCTCAAACGGAATAAAGCCCGTCCATTCATACTCGCCCGAAGCCCCATCAGCCGGCATTGTGCCATCGCCATTGGCGCGAATTGGAATATGGCCAGGTGCCATATAGCCAATATTGCCATCAACATCAGCAAAAACAAAATTCTGAACTGGCGCAACATAACTTTCTAAGCCAGCCTGAAATTCTTGCCAATTTTGGGCTTTGTTAATCGCTAAATAGGCGTTGATAGTGCTATCAGTTTGGTCGAGGGCTGTCCAGCGAAAGGCCAAGGCTTCACGTTGCGGCGCATCGGGGTCGTCGGCGTTATTGGCATTCAGCGCATCAGAAATCAACGGCCCATGGCGGCTAACCCGAATCGTCAGCGGCAGATTGCCTTTATCTTTGACCCGAATCGTATCGCTGATAATCGTGAGTGGTTCGTAGCTACCCTTGAACATGGCTTGAGTGCCAGTTGGGTCGAGGGTTTCGCGATACAAATCTTGAACATCAGGGCCAGTATTGGTCACGCCCCATGCGATCCGCTGGTTGTGGCCAACAATTACCCCAGGCAAACCTGGAATCGTCGCACCAACTGAGTGCAAATCGCCACCTTCGACCTCGGCCATATACCAAATTGAGGGCGTGCGAAAGCTCAAGTGCGGGTCGTCGGCCAATAAGGGCTTGCCTGTGGCTGATTTGCTTGGGCCGATCACCCAATTGTTCGAGCCAACGCCGGCAATATTGCCACCACCAATTCCTAAACCTTGCTCAACTCGCCGACTTAATGCCAACAATTGAGAAGCTTGGCTGCCACCGCTGGGATTTGGCACAATCAGCGGGCCATCGCTCGGATAGTGGGGCACAAGATCTTTGGTTTTTTCGCTGCCCAATTTGGCAACCAATTCCATGGTCAGCAATTCGGTCGAATAATTACCACCCAAATCCCACGACATCATTTTGGCCCAGCCCAGCACATCAGCGCCAACCCATGGCTCCGGCTCGACCCCAACTAAAGTGAACTCAGGCGAGAGTTCGCCGCCACTGTGCTCAGCCAAAAAAGCATTAATGCCACTAACATAGGCATCAACAATTGTTTTAGCTGCCGGATCGAGCGCGGCATAGGCACTTTCGGCGGCGCGATAAACCCCAAGCGTGCGCAAAAAGCGGTCGGTTTCGACTGTGGTTTCGCCCAAAGCTTCGGAGAGCGTACCACGGGCGATGCGGCGTTGAAACTCCATTTGCCACAGCCGATCTTGAGCATGAACATAGCCCAAGGCCATCAGGGCATCGGTTTCACTTTGGGCGTAGATATGCGGCACGCCATATTGATCGCGCAGCACATCGACCGGAGCCGCGAGGCCAGCGAGGGTCAGGGTTCCTGCGGTGGTTGGCAACGAACGGCGCAAATACAGATAGCCGCCGCCGCTGGCCAACACCAGCAAGAGCACAACAATTAACAAGAAGCGCAAAAATAGAATAAACCAACGCTGAAGGGGTGGACGATCACGCAATGAGCGTTTGGCAGGTGTTGCCACAGGCTGACTCCTTTGTCCTAGGCAGCTGAAACTTTTGCTAGGGGCGTTACGTCTTACAGCCACGTCATTCGCCATAAGCGCAGCAATAGTATAAAATTAAAACGTTCTCGTGTGTTAGGAGCTACAAATGTCGTATCAATCACGTCAACTTGTTCGACCAAATGAAGGCCGGGTTCTCGCTGGCGTTTGTGCTGGGATCGCCCGCTATTTCGGGATTGATCCGCTGATTGTGCGGATTGCTCTCGTGTTTTTTGGCTTATTTGTTGGCTCTGGGATTTTAGCCTATTTGATTGGCTGGGCCTTGATTCCTGATTCTACGGGCAAGCGAGCAGGCACGCCGATTATTATTGCCTTGGTGATTTTTGGCGTACCATTTATCTGCTATTTGCTCACCCTGCCGTTCCAATTGCTCTTTGGCAATTAGCCCATAATCTGTTGATCAATGGCGCGGTGTTAACCCACTGCGCTATTTTAATTTAACAAGGCTTGAGCCAATTCGATCCTTAATTGCTATTTCGGTTAAAATAGCATAACGCCAACGATCTGTTGACAGCAATTAAGGATGAAGTATGCCAGTCGTGACTTTGACTGATCGAATAGAATGGGCAATTGTTGCTCGTGAAAGCTTATTTGACGAACGCCATCAGGCAGGCTTGCGCTTGTTCAATGGGTTTCTTGAGGGCGAGCCGCAACTTGTGATCGACCTGTATGCGACCACAGCGGTGGTGCATAACTATGCTGACCCACCCAAAGCAGGCGAGGCCTTGGTTGAGCAAGTGCTAGCGTGGTTGCCAACTCGCTTGCCATGGCTCGAAGCAATTTTAGTCAAAACCCGCCATAGCGATGATGAAACAGCCCAAAATGGGGTTTTGCGCTATGGCACAAGTTTAGCGACGCGCATCCGCGAGCATGGAGTTTGGTATGCGCTTGATCTGACCATGAACCGCGATGCCAGCTTGTATTTGGATACCCGCAACTTGCGCCAGTGGATTTTGGCTAATTTAGCCGATAAAACGGTGCTCAACACCTTCGCCTATACGGGAAGCTTAGGCGTGGCGGCGGTAGCGGCGGGAGCCAAACGGGTGGTACAAACCGACCGTAATCGGCGCTTTTTGAATGTGGCCAAAACCTCGCACACCTTAAATGGCTTTCCAATTCATAAACCCGATTTTCAAACTGACGATTTTTGGCTGCATATGAACAGATTCAAACGCAAAGGCGAATTGTTCGATTGTGTGATTGTTGATCCGCCGATGTTTGCGGCCACCGATCATGGGGTGGTTGATTTGGCCCAAAACTACACTAAGGTGCTCAATCGGGTGCGGCCTTTGATGGAACACAACGGCACAATTATCGCCATCAACAATGCCCTCTTCTTGAGCGGCGAAGAATATCTCGCCTTGCTTGAAAAAATTTGTGCCGATGGCTATGTTGAAATTGAACAATATATTGATATTGCTGAAGATTTTACGGGCTACCCAACAACGCGGCTTAGCAAACCAATCACCAATCCCTCCCCGTTTAATCATTCGACCAAAATTGCCGTGCTCAAAACCCGCCGCCGTGGATTTTAAGTAAAGTCAAAAGGCCGAAATCAAAAGGCAAAAGTAGCGCGAACAAACAATCAAGGGGAATTTAACGCAGCGGCGCAGAGTGATGTTTGGCTATGGGCTATGGGCTATAAGATCGTTTGAAATTTCAAAATGGGCTGATAGCCAAAAGCCATCAGCCCATAGCCATCATTACGCCTCTGCGTTAAATCTCCGACCCCCTGCGCCCTAGCCCCTGACCCCTTATTCCCATTTTAATAAAATTTTCCCTAGCAATTGATATAGCCTTAGAATATAATCGCTATGCACTTCCGTAGTACCCTAGTCATTTGTTACTGCTACTCTTCGTACTAACCTGCGGCATATGTTAGTCATGGCAAACAAACTACGCTGAAGTTGCGCTGATCTGCTCCACCTTCATTTGGCCTCAAGAGTAATGACGCTCAGTGCAGGGTTGCTCTTCGAGAGTCTAGCAAGAGGTTTGTATGCTCCAATCCCCTGATCAAGGGCGAGCCTTGCATATGCAGGTTCGTCGTCGTGCATTGGTGCTTAATTTGGCACTATTGTTGGCATTATTTGTTGTTCCGCTTCAACCAACAGCCGCACGCATTGCAGCACCACAGCTTCCTGAAGCCCGTTCTGCGAGTGCTCCAAGCGCTGCTTGTACGGTTACCACCACCAGCGATGCTGCTTCGCCACCAGTTGGCTCATTACGCGCTGCTGTGGCTAATACAGCGTGTTCGCCGATCGTGTTCGACCCAAGTTTGGCAGGCCAAACGATCACGTTAACTGCTGGCGAATTGACTGTTGGGCGCTTGGTGGTGATCGATGGAGCCGCTGCGCCTGGCCTGAAAATCGATGGCAACAACGCCTCACGGATTTTCAATGTCAATGTCACGTCAGCGAATCTTTCAATTTACAACTTGACGTTGCAACGCGGTAAAGCGCCCAATTCGGGCATTACCAACGGCGGCGCTGTGCTTAACCAAGGTGGCACGGTCGTTATCAGCAATACGGCTGTACTCTCAAATACCGCTGGAACCAGTGGCAACGGTGGGGGCTTGCGCAACCAACGTACCAGCGGGATCGCCGGGGTGCTGAGGGTCTACAATAGTGTGATTCGCGGCAATACTGCGCCAAATAATGGCGGTGGATTTAGCACCAGCGGCAGTATCACGACCATCATCAACAGCGCTGTACTGAGCAATACCGTCACCAGCACCTCAGGCGGGGTGACCGGCAGTGGTGCATTGGGCTTGGGTGCAGGCATTCACCACGTTAATATTCAAAATCCTGCGGCCAACCTAACCACAGCAATCACCAATACCACGATTGCTTATAACCGTGGCAAGGCTGGGGCAGCAATCTACAACGATAATAATGGCATGATCGATGTCTATTACAGCACGATTGCCTACAATGCTGCCTCAAATAGCAGTGGTTCGGCGGTTGGTGGGGTGGTCAACGGGGTTACTACAGCCGGCCAGCCGGCTTTACGCCTCAGTTTGTATAACACGATTGTTGCCAATAATACCCAACGCGCTGCCAATACCACCCTTACCAGCGCCGATCTTGGGGTTGGCACTGGTCAAACAATTACCTCAAATGGTTATAACTTGATCGAAACAGTGCCAAGTGGCGCGGTCTTTGGCGGTACAACTGCCACCAATATCACTGGCCAAGATCCGGTGTTGGGCGATGTACTGAACAATGGCGGTGGTACGCCAACCGCAGCATTGCTACAAAATAGCCCCGCCTACAACACTGGCGATCCTGCGCCTATTGCAGCCCCAGCGACCGATCAGCGTGGACCTGGCTTTGCGCGGGTGCGCGAAGGCCGTTTGGATATTGGCGCATTTGAAGCAACCAACAGCATCCAAACGTCGCCAATTTTGGTGAGCACCAATTTGGATACCAATGATGGGGCTTGTACCACCTTCGATTGTTCGCTGCGTGAAGCGATCACTTTAGCCAATTCAACTCCGCAAACCGATACGATTCGCTTTAATTTGCTTGGTAGCGGCGTGCGCACCATCTCGCCAACTGCGGCACTGCCAGCGATTAGTGCTCCTGTGATTCTCGATGGTTTGAGCCAAGCAGGTGCTGCCTGTAATGCCCCATTGATCGAATTAAATGGTTCGTTGGCGGGAGCGAGCGTCAATGGCTTAGATGTAACAGGCGGCAGTAGCCTGATTCGCGGCTTGGTGATCAATCGTTTTGCTGGCAACGGCGTGCGTTTGGCAACCCTCGGCGGCAATACGATCGAATGTAATTTCATCGGCAGCGATGCTTCGGGCACGGTCGATGCTGGCAATAGTTTGTCAGGCGTGCGGGTCGAATCTGCCAATAACTTAATTGGCGGCAGCGGCGGCTCGAATGTGCGCAACTTAATTTCGGGCAACGATGGTGATGGCATCACGCTGGTAGTCGGCGCAAATGCAAACACCATCCAAAATAACTATATTGGCACGATGTTGAGTAGCAACGCAGCGCTTGGCAATAGCAAGAGCGGCGTGCGCATCGCCAGCGATAACAATCAAATTGGTGGCACATTTGGCACATTGGGCAACGTCATTTCGGGTAACGTTGAACATGGTGTGTTGGTCAATGTGACAGCTGCACCATTGGGTAACCGAATTCAAGGCAACTTTATTGGCACGAACATTGGGGCAACCCTCGATGTTGGCAATACCCAGCGTGGGGTCTTTATCGACCGCACCGCCAATACCTTGGTTGGTGGCACGACGGCTGAGCGCAACGTCATTTCGGGCAACAACAGCGATGGCGTGGCAATTATCGAAGCTGGCGCTACCAACAACAAAATTTCGGGCAACTATATCGGCACCAACAACGGTGGTGGCTCAGCCTTGGGCAATAGCTCGGCTGGGGTCTATATTTTCAATGTTGGTGGTAACACGATCGGCGGCACGACCACTGCCGAACGCAACTTGATTTCAGCCAATAGCAACGGGATTGTGATTGGCGGCGGCTCGGCGATTGGTAATATCATCAAGGGCAACTACATTGGTACAACCCTGAATGGCAACGGGGCGTTGGGCAATGTCAGCGATGGCATTAAGCTCGACGGCGCACGTAACACCCAAATCGGTGGCACAACCATCGGCGAGCGCAACGTCATTTCAGGCAATGGCAATAACGGGATTAATATTTTCACCTCGAGTTCGTCGGGCAATGTGATTCAAGGCAATTACATCGGCACAAACGCCTTTATTCCGCCAGCTAGCCCAACTGGGGTCGCCAACCAATTCAATGGGGTGCGGGTTGCGGCTGGCACGACCACGACCATCGGCGGATCAGCGCAAGGTGCTGGCAATGTGATTGCCTTTAATGCCAAAAATGGGGTGCTGATTACCCAAGGCGCGGCGGTTGCCACAACCCAACGGATTCAGCGCAACAGCATTTTCAGCAACAATCGCTTGGGCATCGATCTTGGCCCCGACAACAATGCCAACGGCGATGGCGTAACTGCCAACGATGCCAACGATAGCGATACTGGACCAAACAACCTGCTCAACTATCCAATCGTCGAATCGACCAGTTCGGGTGGGGGCTTAACTCAAATTATTGGCTCGTATATTGGCGCAAGCAATACGGCCTTGACCCTCGATTTCTATAGCCAAGGCGCGTGTGATCCAAGCAACTTTGGCGAAGGTCAAAGCTACATTGGCTCGTTTGCAATCAACACAGGCCCAACCGGAGCAATTTCTTACACCGCCAATTTGACCACGACTGTGGCACTAGGCCAACGGGTAACCGCAACCGCCGTCGATGGCAGCGGCAACACCTCGGAATTCTCACGCTGTTCATCGGTTGGCAATTTGCCCAGCGTGAGCGTCAACGATGTAACATTAACCGAAGGTAACAGCGGCATTACCCAATTCAACTTTACCCTGAGCTTGTCGGCAGTTAGCCCCAATCCAGTCGTCGTCGATTATGTAACGGCTGATGATACAGCGATTGCGCCCGATGATTACACTGCAGCAAGCACAACCGCCACCATTCCAGCCAATACCCTGAGTATTCCAGTGACGATTGAAGTTCATGGCGATACGCAATTTGAACTCAATGAACGTTTCTTTATCAATTTGTTGAGTGCCACCAACGCGGCAATTGGCGATGGCCAAGGCATTGGCACAATTACCAACGACGATACTGCGCCAACGATCAGCGTGAATGAAGCAAGTGCTAATGAAGGCAGCGGCGCACCAGGCCAAATCAATGTGCCAGTCACGCTCTCGAATGCCAGCTATTTGCCAATTAGTGTTGAATTTATCACCACTGATGGCACTGCCAACGAATCCAGCGATTACACTACGATCACTGGCACGCTTAATTTTGCCCCTGGCGAAACCAGCAAAACGATTGCAATTGCCGTGGTTGGCGATTTGATCGACGAGCCAGACGAAACGATCAACGTGGCCTTGAGCAATGCCGTCAACACTACGATTAGCAACGATGAAGCAGTTGCCACAATTCTCGACGACGATGCAACACCTGTGATCAATGTGACCAATGGTGAAGCAGCCGAAGGCAACAGCGGCAGTGTAACCGTAACCCTCAACGTTAGTTTGAGCAACCCTAGCAGTAGCGCAATCACGGTTGATTATCTGACTGTGGGAGGCTCGGCGAGTGCTGGCAGCGATTTTGCGATCAGCAGTGGTCCATTAAGCTTTGCCGCTGGTGAAACTAGTAAAACCGTCGATGTGTTTATCCAGGGCGATATGGTTGATGAAAGCGATGAGTCGTTTACGCTTGAATTGAGCAACCCAGTCAATGCAACGGTTGGGAGTGCTGGTACGGTGGTTATTCTCGACGATGATGCTGCTCCAATAATCAACTTCGTTGCGCCGCCTATGCAAGAAGGCAATAGTGGCACGCGACCATTGACGGTTAGCTTGATGCTCTCGGCAATCAGCGGCCAAGCAATTAGTGTCCAATATGCGACCCACGACAATACAGCGCTTGGCGGCAGCGATTACACCACGATCAGCGGCACCTTGACGATTCCGGCAGGCCAGCTAACCCAAAGATTTATTGTCAATGTCAATGGCGATCTGATCGATGAAAGCAACGAAACTTTCACGGTGACGCTGAGCAATCCGCAAAATGCTAGCCTGTTGACTGCCGATGCAGTTGCAACAATCATCGACGACGATGGCGCACCAACGATCAACGCTGAAGCGATTAACGTTACTGAGGGCGATGCCAACAGCGTTAACGCCGTATTCAACGTCAGCCTATCCAACCCCAGCGCAACTGCTGTAACCGTGAACTATTCAACTTTAGCTGGCACTGCATTAAGCGGCACTGACTTTACGCCAGCCGCTGGTACATTAAGTTTTGCGCCTGGCGAACTCAGCAAAACCGTGACGGTTGTGGTGCTTGGCGATCTGTTAGACGAAGCTGACGAAACATTTACCCTCGTCCTGAGTAGCGCGACAGGTGGCGCAACGCTTGGCTCAAACGGCACAGCCACGATTGTTGATAACGACCCAACCCCAAGTGCCGCCTTGAGTGGTCTCAACAGCGTGGTTGAAGGCTCTGGCATCACCACAACCTTACAATTTACCGTGACACTTTCGGCAGCGAGTGGGCGGGCTAGCAGCCTGCAATTTGCCACGGCGGCGGGCACGGCCAGCGCTGGTAGTGATTTTGTCGGCCAAAATTTGACCCTCAACTTTGCTGCTGGCGAAACCCAAAAGGTCGTCAGTGTGGCAATTGTTGGCGATCGGGTGAAGGAGCCAAACGAAAGCTTTAGCGTTACCATCAGCAACCCCAGCAATCTCTCGCTTGGCACAGCGACCATTAGCATCACAATTGTTGATGATGATGAATGGCTGGTGTATATGCCGTATGTCGTGAAATAAGCAGCCTTTGTTCTTTAAGGTTCGCCCAACGACCTCGGTTTGGTATGTGGGTAGCGCTGAAAGCAAAACCCATTATCAAAACCGAGGTTGTCCTAAACTGAATTATTTCTGCGCTGCTTCGGCCAGCATATACACCGCCCAGTGATGATTTGAGATGGGCTGCATTAATAAAGTATGGCAGTTTAGGGGCGGAGTTGACTAACGGTATTCAACCAATTCGTCAACTTGTTCGCCGCTAAACTGCCATAGCAGAGGGATCATAGATCAGGGGAATTAGGGTTGTTGAATCATCAACGGTTCGGCTGAGGTTGCTTGGGCATTCGGCGGGAATTCGCCAGTATTACCAGCCCAGTCACGCGCCCGCGCACGGAAGCCATAGGTACTATTTTCAGCATCAGCAGCATTCACATCAATGATAAAGGTATCTTTCAGTTCAGTCGTTGTAACCAACCAATCGATCCATTCACCACCGTTGCGTTGCACCTGCACATCGAAACTAGCCACTCCAGTGCTATCATCTTGGCCATTCCAATGCACTTCGTAGCGGCCCTCGCCAAGATCTTTGACATCGATGATTGTGGCGTTTGGTGCAGTGTTATCGGAGCGCGGCAACCAAGCCATGGCATCGTAACGCACGCTCAAGCCCTCTTCACCAGTCACATCATCGAGTCGAATTTCGTTGCCACCCTTGAAGTAGTAAACCCCCAGCGAATACCATTTATTCTGATTGGCCTCTTGATCGACCCGCACTTTGGTATTGCTGCCGTCGTGGGCAATCACATAGGTGGCATTCTTGGTGGCTGGCTCGCCACACGGCGGAATATAGGCCATCACCTCGTAGAAACCAGGATTGGTGATTGGTGCTTTCCAAACCCCAAGGTTATCGACTTGGCTTTCGTTGGCGACGCTCTTAGTCCAGCGGTGTGAACCATTGAAACCACAGCGGGCATCGAACCATGTGCCTTGCATTTCGCGGAAGCTATTATCGCGATTATCGACCAAGATCGAGCCGGCTGGTGGCAAGGCTACTGGCAATGGAGTTGCGGTAACATTCGGCGTTGGAGTTGCCGCAGGCGTGCCAGCCCCAGGATCATAGCCTTCCCACAAGAAGGTTACTTCCACCCAAGCATTATCCGGAATGCCTAAATCCCAGAACGTACCATCGGCGATATCAATGCCGTTGGGCAAATTCGGGCGACGACCACGCTCATCACGCCCGCCGTTGTAGCCATCGTAATAGGCTGCTTGAGCTTCGGGCAAGCCGCGTGGCAAATCTTTCCACGACTGACGATTGGTTGACCAATAGTCATCACGGGTATTCCACGGCCCTACATCCCAAACTGGCACAACCTTGGAGCGACCTTTGTAGGTGACGCGCACTTGGTATTCATAACCCCGATACGATGAGAGTGCTCGCCATGAAGGCAAAGCCACAAATTGATCGTATGGGCGAATGATATGGCCGTTAGCCGTCCGATGGCCGACCAAGCCCTCGCGAGTGGCATAAATTCGGTAGGTTGGTGCTTGCGATTCAGCCTGAATCGTCATCCCATCTGACCATTCAGCAAGCATTGTGACCGAACGAGCACGCGGTGATTCGCCGTTGGCCAACAACCACATGCGATATTGAATCACACTGCTTGGTCGTTCGAGCGCAATTCGACCACCACGCGGAGCCTCTTGCCACATCTGCCACGAACCACTGGGATTTTTGCCACGCACATCAAAGCGCACAGCACTCCCAGTCGTCAAGGTTGTATCGGTATCAATCACAACCGCAGCAACGACTGCTTCAAATTGATGCTCGGAAGAAAGGTAACTACCTGCTTGAGGATAATCACCAACGAAAGCAGGAGCGGGAGGAGCGTTGGGAGCGAGGGTGATAGTGCCACTGCCGACCAACCCATCAAAGCTGCCAGCCGTTAAATCATCAACCCAAACTTGCTCTGGACCAGCATTAATCGTCAATACTGGCATAATCAAGAGGGCAATGGCGACGGCGGCGAGCAAATAACGCCGCATAATCGACAACCTCCTACAAGTGTGCATTCAGCCCACGAACCACAGCAAGGCAATACATGGCCATCAACAACAGGTGTTCAGCGTTCATGGCAACAAACATCTCAACAGGGAGATGGGGCTTGGAGGCCAATCATAGCGGGTTGATACCTTAAAGTCAATAATAATTTTCAGCTAATTATCAGGTTTTTGTCAGTTTGGGCTATTTTGGGGCCACATATATGCCAGATTTAGCCTTACATTGGTGCTTTTTGGTCAAAACTCGGAGTTACTGTACTACTACGGCTAACTTAAGGAAATATTCAAGTCCCTGCGGATGCTGTGATTCTATTAAAAGCTAGCAGCTTGCGGGTCGGGTGTAGCCGCGATTGAGCCAGTTGATGATCGTGCCGCTTTGGTAGAGTTCGAGGCACGAAAGGCTGCCAAGGTCGAATTTCCATTGCCAATAAAGCTTAAGCGGAGTTTGAAATAATTGGCAGCACAACACTTGTAGGCTGGTGGCATGAGCAACCAACAGGACACAGTGTCCAGCGTAGTTGGTAATCAGGTCGTTGGTGGCGGCTTGGACGCGCTCAGCTACAGCAAGCAGGGTTTCGCCTTGGGGCGCGGGAATATATAGGGGATCATTCCAATGAGCGCGGGCTTGCTCAGGAGCTTGATCTAAAACTTGGCGATAGGTCAGGCCTTCCCATGCGCCATGGTCAATTTCGCGCCAGCGTGGGTCGCTGATCGCTTGATGTTGCGGTAGCGCACGCGCCAGCGTTTCGGCTGTACGACGTGCGCCACTGTGAAGCACAATCTCTGGGGTTTCTGCGCTGAGCCACTGCCCAAGCTGGCTCGCTTGAGCTTGGCCGCGTGGGCTTAGCCCTTCATCAGCACGACCTTGGTAGCGTCCCGCTTCGTTCCAGGCGGTCGCACCATGGCGGGCTAGCAGCAAACGCAGGCCACGTGGATCAGGCATCGTTACTTGACGCGCTCCAAAATTGCCCGCATGCGTGGGATGCATTGCTCAACGTCGGCGATTGAAACCGCACCAACCGAGAGCCGCATCCAGCCCGTTTCTTGGCGCAGGCCGAAAGCTTGGAATGGCACTAAGGCCACGCCTGCTTGCTCCAGCAAGATGTCGCCAATTTGGGCGTTACTGGTAATTTGCACACCATCGAGGCTCTTGCCAACCAAATCGAATTGGGTGGAAAGATAAATCGCCCCTTGCGGTGCAATTGCATCAACTGGCAAGCCAGCGGCCTTCATTTCCTGCACGGCGTTGTAGATCAAATTCAAGCGGGCGCGAACTTCGTTATGCATATGCGCATAAAAATCGTCGAGCACATCGATTGAATTCAAAATATGTGCGGTGGCTTCTTGCTCTGGGTGCGGTGCCCACGCGCCAACGTGATTCAAAAAGGCCTTGATGCGATCGGTGATGTGCGGTGGAGCCACAACCCAGCCAACCCGCAAGCCAGTTGCCGACCACGATTTTGAGATGCCATCAATGAAAATCGTGTAGGCCGACATTTCGGGCATCACTTCGACAGGCGTAACGTGGCGAATATCACCAAGCTGCAATTCCCAATAAATTTGGTCGTAAACCAAATAGAGCAAGCGCAAACCAAGCTCTTTGCGGCGATTATTTTCATTGACAATCAACTCGCTGATCTTGCGCAATTCCTCAGGCGAGATCATCGTGCCTGCTGGGTTGAGCGGCGAGTTAATCGAGATCAACCGTGCTTCTTGGATGAATGGCGCAAGCAGTTCGGCGGTGGGCAAGAAGCCATCTTCGGGGCGAGTTGGCACTTCAATCGCTTTTGAGCCACAGAGATAGGCATAGTGGTTGTTGTTCCACGATGGCACTGGATAAACCACCGTTTCGCCTGGATCGATCAATACGCCATAGGCTGCATAGAGACCTGGCCGTGCGCCCGAAATAATTTGGATGCTTTCCAAGGGATAGCGCAACCCCAAACGGCGTTCGTAGTGGTCGAGCACAGCTTTGCGCAAGGCCATCACACCTTCGGCAGGTGGGTAATTGGTGCGACCAGCGCTATATGATTCAATCGCTGCATCGCGCAACGCTTCAGGAATTGGGAATTGGGAAGGCGCAAAATCACCGACGGTGAAATTACAGACTGTGCGGCCTTGGGCTTGCAACGTGCGGACATTACCAGCGATTCGCAAAATTTCAGAACCAACCATGCCACGCGCCATTGCGGAGATCGATTGGCTGCTCAGTTCGGGTGATTTTGGCTCGAAATAGTGAGCGGCATCAACCGTTTCAATCAGTGTCATTGCTACACTCCTCGGTGTTTGTGAGGAACAGTTTGGCTTGCGGGACGATTTCGCGTCCCTAAGTATAGCAGATGTCATCAGTCAAGCAGCAGCGACAAGTTTGAGCAATCCTGTAGGACAAATTGATCCACGAAGGACACGAAGGGTCACGAAAGGTTGTAACCGCGAAGAATGCGAAGGTTAAGTTTTTAGCCACGAATTCCACGAATTCCACGAAATATTTATCGCCACAGATTACACAGATTTATGTAATTAGCTTGCTATGCCCAATACCTGACCCCTAGCCTCTGAACCCTGGCCCCTACTATTTTGCCTTTTGATTTCTGCCTTTTGACTTTACATCAATCCTTGCTTCATCTACAATCAAACCAGATTCGCCCCACGCTTGAAAGAAGGTTTTGCCTATGCCTGATAGCACGGATGGTTCAGTTAATCTGAATAACTCGCACGTCAATGGTGTGGTAGTTGGGGTCAATCTTGGTACGATTATTTATGGCCGCCCACCCGATGATGTTGAGCGCGAACGCTTGGTGAAGTATTTGAGGCAGCTTAGCAATAGTCACAACACCATGCGTGTGGTGGGGCTTGGTTCATCACATCTCAAATCAGGCATTGACTTGGCTTCAGCCTATATGATGTTGGCGGTGCAACATCGCTATCAGGTGGTACGCGCTTTAACCGAAGAGGAAGTTGCGGCCTATCAGCAACAGCAATTTGAGATTCCTGATGAACTCAGTGCTGATCAGTGTTTGCCCGACCAAGCCATTATTGCGGTTGATGATGGGGCTGGCCCATTGGCATTGCTGCGAGCCGAGTTGGCTACCGAAACTGTCTTAGATCAACCCTACCTTGTGTTGTGTGGCGCACCAGGCAGCGGCAAATCGACCTTTGCCAATCATTTGGTCTGGGTCTTAGCGCAGCGTGGCCTTGATCAAATGAGCCAGCAAACCAGCTTGCTTGGCTGGAATGATCAACGGCGCTTGTTGCCAATCTTTATGCCCTTGCGTCAGTTGGCAGGAGCCTTAGCCGGCAACGATTTAGGCTTGAACGACAAACCAAAGATCGGCTTACTATTCGATGCGGTCTGCGCCTATCTCCACACCCAATATGGGCTAGCCCAGCCGCAAGAGCTGTTAGATGCTGGCTTGACTCGATCACTCAAGGTGCTGTTGGTGTTCGATGGCTTGGATGAAGTGCCACTCGAAGCGACTGTCGAAAGCATTGATCGCACGTCGCTGTTGACCTTTTTGCGCTTGTTTGCCAATGCCTATCATGCTCGCATCCTCATCACTTGCCGTTCACGAGCTTGGACGGAAGAGTATCGCCAGATTACCCAATGGCCGATGGTTGAATTAGCTCCCTTGAGTGGCGGCCAAATGACCCAGTTTATTAATAATTGGTTTCCCCTATTGCACACCAAGGGCATGATTGACCATGCAGCAATTGATCGCTATGCTGAGCAGTTGTTGCAGGCTTTGCACGACCCCAAACGCCGCCGCTTACGGGAAATGGCTGCCAATCCGTTGCTGCTGAGCATGATGATTTTCGTGCTGGCCCGCAAGGGTATTTTGCCGCGCGACCGCCATAGCCTCTACGAAGAAATCTTGAAACAACTGCTTGGTGAGTGGGATGTTGCCAGCCGCAATGGTCAGAACCTTGGGCAGGCAGTTGGTGATGAACGAATTACCGGCGAGGAGTTGCGTGATCAGGTCTTGGATCGGTTGTGTTATCAGGCCCATTTAAATAGCACTTCAGCCGATGGTCGTGGGCGAATTCAAGGCCGTGAGCTAAAATTTGAATTGATGGAGTATTTTGCACGGGTCAATGTTGCCAATCCCTATCACGCCGCAGATCGTTGTATTGCCTATATCGATCAATGTAGCGGCTTGATTCAGCCCGAAGATGCGGGCAATGTCTATGCTTTTGCCCACTTGACCTTGCAAGAACATAGCGCAGGCCGCCACTTGTTGTTTTACGAATCGCTTGATCAATTGTTGAGTTTACGGCGCGATGACCGTTGGCGCGAACCGATCTTCTTGGGGGTTGGTTGCCTGACCAAAGCTAGTTTAGGCTCAACCAAAATTGAACAAGTACTGAACGCATTGGTCGATCCCGATGCCTATGAAGCTGGGGAGATCCATCGCTACGATTGGTATCGCGATTTGGTGCTGGCCGCCGAGTTGGGAGCCGATTGCGATTGGGGCTTGTTGCGCGGCAAACAAATTAGGGTTGATCCGATTCAGCGACGGCTACGGGCGGGGCTGGTTAAACTGCTCGAAGACCATGAGCACGCCCAAGCAGCGCTTGATTACTACCAAGGCCACGCCATGCAACCAGCCCCGTTGTTGGTGCGAGAACGTCAAAAGGCCGCCGAACTTTTGGCAGGCTTGGGCGACCCACGCTACCCAGTGAGCAGCGAGCAATGGCAAAAACAAACCTGCCAGCTTTCTACCCAATTTGGCCGCGAGGGCAACCACTACTGGCGCTATGTGCCTGCGGGCCGCTATCACGTTGGCGGCTGGGATGCATTAACCCAAGCAATAACCGTCGAGCTTCAGCATTATTGGGTTGGGCGGTTTATGGTGACGGTTGAGCAATATCGTGCGTTTATCGAGGCTAGCGGCTATAGCAACGATGCTTACTGGACAGACCATGGCCGCGAGTGGAAAACGAGTAGTAAACGAGTAGAACCACGATGGTGGGATACCCAAACCAAGCAGGAATATCTGAATCAGCCGATCTATGGCGTGACATGGTATGAGGCTGTGGCCTATTGCCAGTGGCTGACTGAGCAGCTTGGGCCATGGTTGCCAACGGGCTATCAGGTGTGGCTTGCTAGTGAGGCCGAATGGGAAGTGGCGGAAGCTTACAACAACCAAGGTCAGCGCCAAACCTACCCATGGGGAGAGCAACCAGCCACACCTGAGCATGCAGTCTACGATTGGAGCGAAGAAAGTCGCCCTTTATCAAGTGGCTTAGGGTTGCTTGGTCAAGCCGCTTGCGGCGCATTGGATAGCGTTGGAAATCTATGGGAATGGACTGCCACGCCTTATTGGGAGAGCCGTACTAAATTAAATCGGACTGTTGGTGATAGTAATTCTGGGATGGTTATTCGCGGTGGTGCATATTATGGTAATAGTATAAATGTTCGATGTGCAGCACGTGCGTGGTTTCATCCCGTTATTGTCAATGTCATCCGTGGATTTCGTTGTTTTTTGGTGCCGCGAAGCAGAAAAGGAAATAGAGGGATCGGGTTTGATCCACGAAGGGCACGAAGGACACGAAAGGTTGTAACCGCGAAGAACGCGAAGCTTCGCGAAGGTTGTTTTTAGCCACGAATTCCACGAATTCCACGAAATATTTATCGCCACAGATTACACAGATTTATGTAATTAGCTTACTATGCTCAATACCTGACCCCTAGCCTCTGAACCCTGACCTCTACTATTTTGCCTTTTGATTTCTGCCTTTTGACTTTCGCTTCATCCCCAATCCTGCATTCTGCGTAGAATACAACTGAAACACATGCTAGGAGTACACTGATGAAATTGGTTAAACGCCTTGCGCTTGGCTTAGTTTTGCTGCTGATCATTGGGGTTGCGGGCTTTGTGCTGTGGGCGAGTAATCCCGCCGCCGCAATGGCAACGGCCAACGAAGCCTTAGTTTCCGACCAAACCGTGACTGTCACTGAAGCTGATTGGCTGATTTTCGAGCCGAGCGTTGCGCCAAGCACGGGCTTGATTTTCTATCCTGGGGCGCGAGTTGCGCCTGCCGCTTATGCCCCGCTGGCTCATGAATTGGCCAACGCTGGTTATTTGGTGGTGATTGTGCCAATGCCACTGAATATGGCGATTTTTGGCTCTAACCGTGCTGATGCGGTGCTGGAGGCCTATCCGCAAATTGAGCACTGGGCGATTGGTGGCCACTCATTGGGCGGCGCAATGGCGGCAAAATACACCTATGAGCATCCCGCTACAATCGATGGCCTGATTCTGCTGGCAGCCTACCCAACAGCCTCGAACAGTTTGGCTGAGCGCGATCTAGTGAGCAGCATGATTTATGCTAGCAACGATGGCTTAGCAACCTTGGCTGATATTGAAGCGGCCCGCCCATTGCTGCCGAGCACGACCAATTGGGTAGAAATTCAAGGCGGCAATCATGCCCAATTTGGTTGGTATGGTGAGCAATCGGGCGACTTGCCAGCCAGCATTAGCCACGCTGAGCAACAAGAGCAAACGGTGCAAGCTGCGCTAGACGTATTGCAACAACTTGATCAATAATGCAGCGCTATGTTGAATACGTTGGCTAATTGCATGGATGCACGTTTTTGTTGGTGGCCGACAACTCGGCGCTATCGACTGATATTGATCCTTTTGCTGGTTGGAGCGGCGGCGCTACGTTTGGGCTTATGGTTGTTGCCAAGCCACCAACCAGCGAATGATGAAGTTGAATACCTCGCGGTTGCCCGCGATTTGTTGGCAGGCCAAGGCTGGCGTTTTTATGATGCTTACCCTTGGCTACGTGCCCCGTTGTACCCGCTGTATCTGGCGGCAACCCTCTGGCTGAGCAACAACGATCCCCAAATTGCCTTGCTGTTTAATATCGCTTTGAGTCTGATTCATCTGTGGTTGCTGTGGTTACTTGGGCGCGAGTGGGCTGGCGATCATCCGCAGGCTGAAAAAGTTGGGCTGTGGACGGCTGGTTTGGCCAGTGGTTTATTGACCTTCGCAACTTTTGCCAATTTATGGATGAGCGAAACGCTCTGGAATGTGCTTTGGGCCAGTAGTTTGCTGCTGCTGCTGCATTGGCATCGAACCAAACAATTACGTTTTGCTTTGGCTGCTGGCTTGACGATTGGCCTGACGATTCTGACGCGCTCGTTGCCCTTGGCCTTTGTGCCAGTATTAATTGGCTGGATGTGGTGGAATTGGCGAGGTTGGCGGAGTTTGCAGCATGGTTTGGCCTTGGGCTTGGTAGCTTGTGCGCTGGTTGCGCCATGGTCGCTGCGCAATTGGCTAGCTTATGGGCGTTTGATTACGGTTGAAACTGGCTTTGCCTACAATCTGTGGGCATTTAGCGAGCCAGCGCTTGAGCTAAGCGAGATTAACACCATTCTCTCAGCAATACCCAATCCGGCGGAGCGGGCTGATTATGCTTCGGCCAAAGGCCGCGAGTTATTGGCCGCCGATCCGAGCATTTTGGCGCGTAAGCCTTGGACGAATACGGTCTATCTCTGGCGCATCAAACCAATTGAAGATCGCTTTATTCAGGCCAATTATTATAGCGATGTAGCCTTACCTTATTTAATCGCTGCCTTGATTTTCGATGATCTGTGGTATGTACTGTGTGTCGTGTTGGCGCTGTGGGGCTTTGCGCGTGCTCCGCGTGATGCTCGCTGGTGGTTGGCCTTGCTCTGGGTAGGTTATATTGTTGGTAGCACGATGTTTACCCATGGCGAGGCACGCTATCGCCAGTTTTTCTGGCCAATTATGCTAATCTACGCGGCATTTAGTTTAGCCAAATTACGGGTAACTACGCCGATATGGCAACGCTTGGGGGCAAGCGTACTCGGCCTAATTATTTTGTGGGTGATTATTGATCATTCGCCGTGGCAAGTGCTGCAACAGCAAATAAGCCGTGGTTGGTGGCGCTGGCAAGCCGACCAAGCCTTAGCGGCTGGCGATTTGGTTCAAGCCGAGGTTGCTAGTTTGCGGGCACTTAATAGCTTGCCTTCGGCTGATGGTTGGCTGGCGTTTGCTCAGATCAAAGAGCAAGCGGGCCAATTTGATGCGGCGGTGCAAGCCTATATCGCTGCGGTCAATCACAACCGCGATTATCCCTTGGCAAGCTATCAATTAGGCCATTATTTGCTGCGGCGCAACGATCTGGCGGCGGCGCGTGAAGCATGGGCCAACCCCTATGTTGATCGCACGAGCTTGCTAGATTGGGCTTGGAGTGCAGCCGATCGCCCAGCCGAAAAGCAGATCGATCTTGGGGCTGGCTTGGATATTGGCGTGATCGAAGGATTTTATCCGGCCGAAATCCTCGCGGAGAGCACAGCCCGTTGGTCAACCGCTCATGCTCGCTTGCGCCTGCCTGCAGGTGAGGCTGGCGTTGTCCGTTTGCGCATTGCCAATCCACGGCCAAGCGATGCCCCCGCAGCAAACCTGCAAATCTGTGTTGCCAAGCAGCAATGCATCCAAATCAAGCAACTTGGGGCTGAGTGGCGGGTGCTGCATCTGCCAATTGCCGCTAGCCCAAACGAACGTCAACTTGAACTATTAACCCAGCCATGGCAAGCCCCAAGCGACCAACGCCAGCTTGGAATTGTACTGGATTGGGTTGAATTAGCGAGGTAAGTATGCGCCGTTATTGGTTGATTGGGATTGGCTTGGCCTTGGTGGTAGCCTCGGTGCTGTTTGCGCGTCCGCTCAGCCAACGGGCTTTTGTACCGATTGCCCAACGCAATGCGTGGTGGCAACCAAGCGTCAATTCCACTATGCAACTTCAATTTACTGGCACGCCGCTCGATCTTGGGGTTAATGTAACGGTCTATGATTTGGATTTGTTTGATACCAGCAGTGCGACGGTGAGCCAACTACATAGCCAAGGCCGCAAAGTTGTGTGCTATATCAATGTTGGCGCTTGGGAAGATTGGCGCGACGATGCCGCTGCGTTTCCGAGCAGTGTGCTGGGCAACGATTACGATGGCTGGCCAGGTGAAAAATGGCTCGATATTCGCCAAATCGATTTGCTTGCGCCGATTATGCGAGCACGCATGGATTCGTGCAAAAACAAAGGCTTTGATGGCATCGAGCCAGATAATATCAATGGCTACCAAAATAATACTGGGTTTCCGTTGACCGCTAACGATCAACTGATCTTTAATCGCTGGTTGGCTAATGAAGCCCATAGCCGTGGCTTATCGATTGGCCTAAAAAACGATTCCGAGCAAATCAGCGAGCTGATCGATTATTATGATTGGGCATTAACTGAAGATTGTTTTGACCAAGGCTGGTGTGCCGAATTAAGCCCATTTATCGCCGCAGGCAAGCCAGTATTTGCAATTGAATATACCGATACAGGTGCCCAAACCAGCCAATTTTGCCCACAAGCCCGCCAATTAGGAATTAATGCCATGCTCAAACATCGCGAACTCGATGCCTATCGGGTTGGCTGTGAGCAGTAGCAAGGGTAGAGGGCAAAAAAATAGGAGGCAGGATTCAGGGGCGAGGTGATTAGCTTTTGATCCACGAAGAAGACGAAGGGCACGAAGGACGAGTGTGAGGGACGAGGGGTCAGGGAGCAGCTTGGCCTTATTGGGCTGAATCCTGACCCCCGACCTCTGACCCCTCGTCCCTCAGTCTGCATTTCAATCCAATGACACACCGTGCTACAATGGTTGCTATGACAGAATTCAAGCAACGGTGCTTCGCTATATGCCATCAACCAAGTATTATGCCTATCTCCAAACTTTTCAGGTCAAACGCTTGGAACGCGATTACAAATATCTCCTCGCCGAGCCGCAATATCATGGGTTAGCCCAATTTTTTCTTGAAGATATGTATGGGCCATATGATTTTCATGCTCGCGATACCCAAGCCCGTCGTTTGCACCAATTTATTCACTTGGCTCCTGGTCTGAGCATCGAAGATATTGAGGTGACCCTCGATTTGCTCAATTTGACGGTCAGACTCGATCAGCAGGTCGCCGATTGGCTTGAACATAATAACTTCACGATTCCGTTTACTGAGGCTCAATATGAAGAGGCCTATTATCGGGTCAATAGTTTTGAGCCAAGGGTGCGCCAAATCGAGCTGATTAACGAATCGCTACGGCGAGTGCATCGTTTATCAAAAATTAGCCTGCTTGGCGCAGCCCTCAACAATACCAAAACCTTTGCCAAATTGATGGGCATGGGCGAATTGCATCGCTTTTTACGCCGTGGCTATCAGGCACTTCTACCAGTTCAGGATCTTAAGCCGTTTCTGACTGAAGTGACCCATACCGAACTCGATCGGCTCAAACGAATTTATCGTTTGATGTAGCCCAAGCCTTGCAATGCACGTTCAGCCTCGGCATGCTCATTCCATTCGATATCGCCGCTGGCATAAATGATGTTGCCTTCGTGACCTTTGCCGAGCAACAGCACCACATCACCCGCTTGAGCGGTCGCCAGCGCTTGCTCAATTGCCGTTCGCCGATCGGCAATCAGCCAGCAATCTTGATCGATAATTTTGCCCTCAGCCTGTGCGCCAGCGGCAATTTCCTGCAAAATCTGTAGCGAATCCTCGGCGCGTGGATCTTCATCGGTCAGGTAGAGCAGATCGCACCATTTGGCCGCAATTTGGCCTTGAATTGGACGCTTGGCGAGATCGCGCTCGCCTGCTGAGCCAAATACTGCAATCAAACGGCCTTGGGTCAAGGGGCGCATCATACCCATCACTTGCTCAAACGAATCGGGGTTATGGGCATAATCGACCAGCACACTAAATGGCTGACCAAGCTCAACTTGCTCCATGCGCCCGTTAATGCCTGGAATTGCCTCAAGCCGCTGAATCGCCGCCGCCAGATCAACGCCTCGCGCCACACAGACGCTGAGTGCTGCTAACACATTGTAGACATAGAATGTGCCAACTAATTGCAAATTGAGCGCAAAATTGCCTTGCGGCGTGGTTGCGGTAAAACGCAAGCCCTTGCTCGTTGAAACAATTTCGGTAGCCCGAAGATCGGCCTCTGCATGAATTGCATAGCTCAAATGGCGCACTTGATCGCCAGCTGCTGCCCGAAATTGGGCCGCATACGGATCATCGGCATTAACAATTGCGACTTTTTCGACTATCGTTGTTTGACCAAGAATTGATTTTTGGCTGGGACTGGTGGTGAGTAACTGAAACAATTGAGCTTTATCAGCACGATATTGCTCAACCGTGCCATGGTAATCAAGGTGCTCGTGGGTCACATTGGTAATCAATGCTACATCATAGGCACAATCGCCCAGCCGATTCCAACGGGGTGAGAGGCCATGCGACGTGCTTTCGACCACAGCATAGCGACAACCAGCCTCGACCATCTCGCGCAACATGGCCTGAATTTCCAAGGCTTCGGGGGTCGATTGGCGGGTTTTGTTGGCCCATTGGCGCTGGCCAATTTTAAAATCGACAGTGCTCATAAAGCCCACCAACTCGCCGCTAGCTTCTAAAGCGGCGGCGGTTAAAAAGGTGGTGGTGGTTTTGCCCTTTGAGCCTGTAATTCCCACCACTTCTAATTGCTGGGCGGGGTAATCATAAAAGGCTGCGGCAATCGGCGAGAGCGCAATTTTGGCATCGGCAACCAAGGCCGAGGGAATAGTGGCAGGCGGCGCTTGATGAGGGTCATCATAGACCACTGCCACCGCGCCTTGCTCCACGGCAGTTGCAATATAACGATGACCATCAACATGCACCCCTTTGATCGCCACAAACAGCGCTCCAGGCCTAACTTTGCGCGAATCGTAAGCTACATTGCTAATTGCAACGTGGTGATCGCCGGAGGCTTGATGGGTAACATGCAGCAAAAGTTCAGCGAACGATTTCATTGATTGTTCCTATTCAGAGCGGCGGCGCTGCCAAAGCCAATACGCCGGACGCAAGAAAACGCGATCATAGGCTGGCAGATAGCGGACTGGTTGGCCGCCCCAGCCTTTTTTAAAGCGATAGACTCCCGCCATGCCCGTCGCTTGGGCCGCTTGCTCCAAGCGTTCACGTTCCGCTGGGTCAGTCGTGGCTTCAAGCGCCAAAAAGGCCTCGGGAATGCCCCAAAAATCGTAGAGCGTGCAGCCACGTTGCTTAGCCCAGCTAATCGCAGCCCATTGCAAAGCATGGCTGGCGGCAAATTTCAAGCCTTCTTCATTGGTGCCGCTATACATATATTGTGCTTCAGCGCCTTGGGCAAACACCAAAAAGCTGCCAATCACCCGACCTTCGCGCTCAGCAATCAACAAACATGCCGCGCCATCAGCCTGATCGCCGCCAAACAAGCGCCAAGCCTGAGCATAATACTCGCGGCTGTGAATGCCAAAATTAGCGCGTTGGCTGGTCGCTTGCATAATCGCATAAAACTGATCGAGATCGGCTTCGGTTGTGCCAACTCGAATGCTTACGCCCTGGCGCTCAGCGCGGCGCACATCAGCACGATGGCCTTTGCTACATTGAGCTTGCAAGCTGGCCAACTCTGGCTGGAGATCGAGGTGAATTGAGGCGCTTGGCTGCATACTCCGCGACTGCTCATAGCCCGCCAGCAATAACTCAGAATGCAGTTGATCAGCGGCTCCAGCATCAAGCAAATTTGGCTCCAAGCGCAAAAAGGCTGCCCAACGTTTGCGAGCCAAACGCTCTAAGCTTTGCAACAATAACCGATTAGCGGCCTGATCAGCCGACCAAATTGGGCCACGCGGCACATAGGCCACCCGCAAACCATATTGCGAACGCCACAACACTTGTGCTCCGGCGCAAAACCCATGCTGATTGTAGATTGCGATGCGTTGCGGTTGCCAGCCAAATTGGGCTTTGAGTTGGCCCCATTCAGCGCGTTGCAAAAGATGCACAGCGGGATTGGCTGCTAGTTCTGCCGACCATTGAGCGGCATCAAGTTCGCGTAGCGCAAAACTCAAACCTGGCCTCCTCGCCATAAGCGTTCAGCAAAGCCTTGTTCGACGACACTCGCCGCATACGTGCTCAGCTCCTGCTCCATCGCCGCAACTGTGCCAAATAATTCAAAGATTTGGCTGGCATAATCGGCGACTGAAGCCAATTTGATCGCCAAGGTTTGATCGATCGCAATCACTTGATCGAGAGTTGGTTGGACTTGGGCTAAGCGTTGATCGCGGGCGTTATTGCGGGCCGAATAGGGCAAATCTTCGTACCAACGCAAATTTGAAAGTACTTTGGCCGCCACGCCATGGGTAATTTGATGATCGACATGATTGCCAACCGCCAACGGTGCATACCAAATCGCGTCGGGATATTGCTGGACAAGAGCTTGAAGTTGGGTGGTGAGGCTAGCCCAGAGCAAATCATCGGCGATCGGTGTGCCAAAAATAGCGGCGGCTGAATCATAGCCAGCATGGCGATAGATCGCATCGTGTTGCTCAAGAAACAGCAAATCGGCTCCGAGGCGGTTGGCGGCGGCTTGATCCTCGGCGCGACGAATCGCAATTGGATCGCTGGCAGCACCCCAACGTTCGTGAAGATAAGCGGCAAATTGATTGAGTTCGCCACTGGGCGGAGCGCTACAAATGGTGACGATCAAACAACGCTCGCCAGCAGTATGCCAACCAGCCAGCGCACCACCCAAGGATAACGCGGCATCATCGAAATGGGGTGATAAACAAATATGTTGATACATAAGAACAAAGAACATAGAACATAGAGCAGTGCTGCCTTATGGTATGTTCGGCTCCTTATTACTAGATGAGGGGTCAGGGATCAGGTGCTAGGGATCAGAGCATTGGAACCACGAAGAACACGAGGATCATGAAGCTTGTTTTGATTCACGAAGGCCACGAAGTGGCACGAAGGCTTCATGTCAACAATCCAGTGCCAATTCCCCTAATCCTTGATCGCTAGCCTCTGACCCCTGAATCCTGACCCCTAGCCCTCTCTGCGCCTCTGCGTTAACATCGCTAATCCCCTCTTTCATCCCTCCTCCCTTATAATTCATCCTTCAATTACTCGTCCTCGTCGTCGCCATACCAATATTCGTCCTCGTCCTCATCGTCGTCGAAGGGCAAGGATTGCACGGGGTCATCGAAGAATTGCAATTCTTTGAGCGCTTCGGCAGCAGCTTCGCGGCGAACACCTTCTGAATCTTTAACTAATTGTTCGAGAAAGCGTCGCGCTGCCGCGCCGCCAATTTGGCCCAATGCCCAAATCGCAGTTGTAGCGACTTCAACATCGCCATCAGCCGCCGCCCGTGCCACTTGGTTGACAATCGATTCGGCTAAATCGCCCAGTTCACCAGCGGCCCGCACTGCTTCAAACCGTAACAATGGCTCATGGGAACGCAAACTAGCCGTAATCGTTGGCAACCATTGATCTAAGCCAGTGCGACCCATGGCACAGAGCGCGGCGGCCTGCCAACCATCATCAAGTCGTTGGTGAGCTGCCCCAATTTCCTGATTGACTCGTGGATCGCTATCGGCCAAATAGCCCAAGGTTTCCAACAAGCGTTGGCGTACCAAGGTCGAGGTTTGGCGATCATCAAAAGCGGCCCAGAGCGTTTGCAATAATTCAGTATTGGTTCGCTGATCGAGATTGCCTTCGCCTGCGCGTAACGCCCACGCACCCAGCGTGATCGCCGCATTAGCTCGCACCCCATCATCAGGATCGGTTGTAAGCAATTCGCTTAAACGGCGCAAACTTGAGCGGCGGGTATCTTCGGCCATACCCTTGACTGCTGCGATGCGGATTGCTGGATCTTGGTCGGTCAGCAAAATGCTAAATACTGCGCGAAAATCAAGCTCAAGGCTAGCTTCGGCAACTTCTTGCATGGCTTGAGCCAAATTACGCCGATGGCTTGGCTCGATCCGCAGCCATTCAATTTCAAAAATCTCAGTTTCATCTTGGTCGAGATCGTTAAAAACTTTGAGTTCACTCAACACAATTGGGCGATTATGGTCGCCAATTTCGGCCAAAGCTTGCTCAATATCGCGTTCATTTTGTTCTTCAGTCATAGGTCACCTTCGTGATAGCATTGCGTTTAAGTCTACCACGGATACTGTTTCCTCAGCCCCGTTTCCACGTTGTGGACGAGATACAGGAGTTGGTTTTAATCGAATTATTAGCAGAATTCGAGGATGGTGCTCACCACCCTTCCGTCCCGCCTCAAGGCGGGAGACGCAGGGGGCTTTAATCCCCCTGCACCCCCTCAAGGGCAATTATCGAGTGTTATGCATTCACCGATGAACCTCAAGATTAGTGGTTCAAAAGGGAAAGATCCCCTTGTTAGGAGTGAAAGGATTCTGACCCCTAGCCCCTGAACCCTGAGCACTAGTCCCTCGCCTACTTCCGTTCGTAGCGGCGTACTTCCAAGTCGGGGCGCAAACGACCTTGTTGCTCCTCGCCAAGCGTTTCCTCGCTGGGCACGGTAATGGTATCGGGGTCGCCATCGGAGATAAATTTGAGATCAGGCCGTTCTTCAAACAACTGATACCAATATTCCAATTGCGAATCAACCGCTTGCGTTCGGCGAATATGGTAGGGATCGAAGTTTTGCGAATAGGGCGAAGGGCTAGCGCCACCAGTGACATCAACAGCTGCGCTTAATGTGTAGCTCTCGCCTTCAGATTCGCCTGCGCGGACCAAACTCTCATCTTCGGGAAACATACCCAAGGGATAGCTCAGGCTTGTAACTTTATAGCCATCGCCAATCCGCTCCTCAAGCTCTTTGATCGAGAAGGCCAATTGCCATTGAATTTGTTCAGCATCAGCTTCGTCGAGGCGTTGATGGGTGTAGGTATGCGTACCAATCTCGCCGCCCAAGGCCACAATTTCTTGCAGTTTTTGGGTGGCAAGCTCAGGCTGACCAAACAAAACCCGCTCTTTCACATCAACATCGATCAACGGGAAGAACACCGCAATCGCCGGAAAATCGGGGTGTTCGGCGGCAAATGCTTGCAAAATACCCATGGCCGAAGTTGGGTCAAGCGTACCATCTTCAAGATAGCGGAACTGACCATCCGATGAATCATCAAAAGTTAAAACAACTGGCGATTTGCCCAGCGGCACGCTAATGTTGTTATCAACCAAATCACGCAAGGTCATTGGGTAAAAATTATTGGCATACAACCACTCTAAATCCTTGCGCAAATTTTCGGGTGAGCGGCTATAGTCTGCATCGGGAGATTCAATTAAGTGATATTCTAAGACCAAAACCCAGCCAATCTCATTGGGTGCATACTTCGCGAGATCGGCATCGCTGAGACCAGCGGGGGTTGGTGAAGCTTCGGAAGTTGCTGTTGCCGCCAAGGTTGGTGAAGCAGCCGTCGTTGGCGAGGCGGCAGTGGTTGGGCTAGCAGCAACAGTTGTGGTTGCCGTGGGAGCTTGGGTTTGTGGTGCTTGCGTGGCAGTACCCTGACCACAACTCAACAACACCCCACACAGCGTCAAACCCCACAGTCCACGAATCCAACGTCGAATCATGCCTACGGTACTCCTTATCTTTGCGATCATCAGCACGATCTTGTGCTATTATCGTGCGCGATTCTATATAATCATCATACTCGATCTTACCGACCCACCGTAGCGCTAGAGAAGCGTGAGAAGCTGACAAATTCCTGAGACAGTTCCGCCAATATGCGGTTTGTTAACTGGAGGACTGCCCATGGCCTTCGCCACACCCGAACAGGTGCATCGTTACCCTCGTCGGTTCAAATGGATTTTTGAGGTGCTTTGTACTGTCCTCATTGTAGTTGCTGTGGTGCGTTGGGGACGTGCCGTTTTGCAGTATCTCTGGGATAGCCGCAACATCAATGCTGCCTTCGAGGCCCGCGACACCTTTTATGAACCTCTGGTCAACTGGTTTAACCAAACTGGAACGACCCGCCCACGCCTGCGCGAGCTGACTGATCTTGCGCCCTATTTTGGTTGGATGGGCTTAACTTTGCTCGTGGTTGTCTTTGTTCGTAATTTCTTCCCCTCCATTCGCACGAGCAGCCGTGGTATTTTAATTGAATGGGGCAATAGTTGGTTGCCTGTCGGTTGGGAGCAAGTTAACGGGTTGCGAGTTACCGAAGATCTTTCGGGCGAACGCTTTGTGGTACTACTCCAAACCAACAATAAGGCAATGACTGGTTGGCATCGCTTTTACAGTGTGCTCTATCGGTTTAGTCTACGTCGTGGGGTCTTGATTACTTCGGGCATCTCCGATTTTCTGCCGTTGGTGCGTATGCTGACCAGTGAGCTGGAACAGGTGGCTCGCCAAACTAAACAGCCAGCAGTTAAGCTCGATGAAAAGGCTTCCTCGCCCTTGTTTCAACTATTGCTTAGCCCAGCGGGTTTCTTCAGCCGCCGCTCCAAAAGCGATAAAGATTATGTTGAGTATGCAACCCAAGCTGGTCTAACCGCCCAACCTGGTCGGGTCGCTAGCATTATGGCAACGTATCCCAAACGCATCAGTAGCTTGCTGGTGATCGGTACGGCGGTGATGGCGGTGCTGGGGCTGCTGCGCGTGCTCGAAATGTTGCGCCAATGGATTGGTTTAAGTTTTGGCGTAGGCGGCATTTTCAATAGCAGCCCTTTACCGCTTGATCAAAGTGCTTGGTGGTTGCCAGTCGCTGCTGTATTGCTGCTGGTGGTGTTAATTCCGATTTTGGTGGTAGTTCGCAATATTTTGCCCGATATTGAATCGCGCCAAGAGGGCTTGATGGTGCGCTATTTCAACCGTTGGCTCTTAGTGCGTTGGGAAGAGATTATCGCGGTCAAAACCGCTAGCCTCTCGGAAAATAACCATGTGATGCTGATTCAAACGACGAATCAGAGTTTGAAGTTGATGCACCACATTTCATCGTTGCTGTTCGATGGCTCGAATGCGCGAGGGGTGCTGTTAACCTCGGCCTTGAGCGTCTACGATCCATTGGTGCAGCAAATTGTGCTCGAAGTTTCACGCCGCCAACGGCCTAACGAGCAAGATGAAGGCATTTTGACCGAAGATGCTCCAGCTTGGTTGTTACGCTTGATGTTCAAGCCTAGCGATGCGATCGATCGCATGGTTTCCAACATTTTGCGCCGCGAAGATAGCACCAAAATTAAATTTGATACGATGATTACCTTGGGCCGACCAATGGTCTGGCTAGCAGCAATTCCTACATTAATGCTGCTGGTCGAGCGCCATATCAATGGCGTGCACTATCCAACCGTCAATTCAATTATCAATGTGTTGATATTTGCTTTCATCTGTTTATTGGAATACCCAATTGCGGCGGCTGTGGCCCAGTTCAGCGAACGCAATATGGATGGCGATGCCCATCTGGCCCGCCCGTTTTACCTCTACCCAACGGCCCAATTGCCGCGAATTGTGGTGATGTTGGGGGCATTGTTGCTGCTGGTATTGAATGTGCCACTGCTGCCAGTGCTGCTCTGGATTGGCGCAGCAATCTGGTCGTTCCTGTTGACCGCTGGTTTGTGGGAAGGGCTGTACGGCTGGAGTGGTGGTAAATTATTAGGTATCGGCGCAATTCCAGCGATTATTCAGGTGCTGGCGTTGATGATGTGGGCTTCGATGAGTTAATTGATCCTGTTGGCACCGCAGAGGGCGCTCAAGTTTGGCGCTCTCTGCGGTTTTTTTGTTCTGAGGAGCAGTTATGCAATCCTATGATTTGATTATTATTGGGGCTGGCCCAAGTGGCCTGAGCGCGGCGATTGCGGCGCAACAAGCAGGCTTCAACTATTTGGTGCTTGAGCGTGGCGCAATCACCAACACGATTATTGATTATCCGCTGCAAACGGTGTTTTTTAGCACTGCGCCCAATTTAACGATTGGCAATGTGCCATGGAGTAGCATTCATCCGCATCCAACCCGCACCGAAGCTCTGGCTTACTATCGCGGCGTGGTCGAGCATTTTCAATTAAATGTTCAGATGTACGAGCCAGTTCAAGCCTTGGAATGCTTGGCCGATGGCACGTTTCAGCTACACACAACCCGCCACGATCAAACCAGCGCTAGGTATGCTGCACGGGCGGTGATTGTTGCCAGTGGCTCGTATGATACGCCCAATCAGTTGGCGATTGAAGGGGCTGAGCTAGCCAAAGTTAAGCATTATTATCGTGAAGGTCACCCCTTCTATCGCCAAAACGTTGCAGTGATTGGCGGCGGCAATTCAGCTGCCGAAGCTGCGCTCGATTTGTATTATCACGGCGCAAATGTCACGATTATTCATCAGTTTGCTGGTTTGGATCAACGGATCAAGCCATGGATTGCTGCTGATTTGAAGGCTTGGATCGAAGCGGGCAAGATTCAGACTTTTTGGCAAGCCAAGCTCAGTGCCATCACGCCAACCAGCATCCAAATTACCAGCGCTGATGGCTCGCAACATACCCAAGCCAACGATTGGGTTTTTGCCTTGATTGGCTATCGACCAAACACCAGCATGCTCGAAACGGTTGGAGTTATGGTTGATCAGGATGCTGTGCCAAGCCATAACCCAACCACCTTTGAAACCAATGTGCCCAATCTATTTATCGCTGGTGTGTTGGCGGCGGGAGCACACCCGAGCAAAATCTTTATTGAAAATGGCCGTGAGCATGGCCCAGCAATAATCGCCGAGTTGCGCCAACGTTGGGCTGGGCCGCGCTGATGGAAATAACAGGGTTTCGTTGGTTGTTGAGCGACGCTGGTCAACAACTCTTGGCTGAACTTAGCGATGATCGCGATTTGAATGAAGCGAACTTTTTGCGCTACACCACCAAATTGCGCAAGCATTACCCAGTCGAGGCGGTAACGGCGGCTTTGGAAACCAGCTTATTGCGCCGCGCCGCCCAAGCTAAATTTCCCCAAGCCAGCCAACTATATTTTACCCGTGAGGCCTTGGAACAAGCTACGCCTTGGCTGGTCGCCAGCTATCGCCAACGCCATTTTGCGGCTGGCTCGCGGCTGGCCGATTTGGGCTGCTCGGTTGGTGGCGATGCCTTGGCCTTAGCCCAAAGTTGCTCGGTTTTGGCGATCGATCGTGATCCATTGCGTTTGGCAATGCTTGAGGCTAATGCTCAGGCGCTTGGGCTAAGCCAGCAAATCAGCATCCAAGAGGCCGATTTTACCACGCTAGAATTTGCAGGCTACGCTGGTTTATTTATCGATCCGGCGCGGCGCAGCAATGGTAAGCGTATTTGGGATGTTGAGCACTATCAGCCGCCGCTTTCTACCTTGGAGCGTTGGCGTGGGCAAGTGCCAATTCATGGAGCCAAAGTTGCCCCAGGTATTCCCGATGAAGCCGTGCCTGCTGGCTACGATCTTGAGTTTATTTCGCTTGATGGCGATTTGCGCGAGGCTTGTTTGTGGTGGCAAGCTGGTCAGGTTGGCGGGCAACGCAAGGCGATAGTGCTCAGTAGTGCTGGTGCTGAACACAGTTTAATTGCCGATTCCACGCAAGCCGCCGCCGCGCTGAGTGAACCACTGACCTATTTGTACGAGCCTGATCCAGCGGTGATTCGAGCGCACGCCGTGGCCGATATTGCCAATCAGTTGGATTTAGCGCAACTTGATACCAGCATTGCCTACCTTACCAGCGATCGTTTGGTGCAATCGCCATTTCTGCGAACTTGGCAAATTGAGCAATGGCTACCATTTAATCTCAAAGCGCTGCGCCAAATATTGCAAGCGCGTGAGATTGGCCGCGTAACCGTCAAAAAGCGTGGCTCGCCGATTACGCCCGAAGAATTGAGCAAACAACTGCGCTTGAAGGGTCGCTACGAGCAAACATTGGTACTGACCAAACTGCAAGGCCAGCCAATTGTGCTGTTGGTAAAATTGCTTTAAGTTGCGCTCTATCTGCTGCATATCAGCTACATATCAGCTACATTTGTTGCCAAAACCGCTATAAACTACGTCTTAGGCATAAACCAGATAAACCAGATTGTAGGAGGTTGACATGGCAGCAGCACTTTCACGCCGTAGTTTTCTGAAAATAATGGGCTATTCGACCTTGGCGACGACCGCCACGACGCTGGGAGCCGCCGCATATGGGTTTCAAATTGAGGCCGAATGGCTGAGCGTACACGAAGAAACGATCGTTTTGCCCCGCTTGGCTAGCGCTTACGATGGCTATCGTATCGCCCATTTGAGCGATATTCATGTTGATGATGTGGTGATGACCCGTGAACATTGGCTGACCACCGTGCGCATGGTCAACGCCCAAAAACCAGATTTAATCGCGATCTCAGGCGATTTTATTACCCATGACCCGAGCCGTTACAGCGAAGATTTAGCGGCTGGCTTGGCGATGCTTGAAGCGCCCGATGGGGTGTTGGGCGTTTTGGGCAACCACGATTATTGGGGCGATGGCAATGGCGAGACCGTGCGTCAAGTGTTGCGGTCAACTGGCATCCACGATCTGACGAATCGTGCGATTAGCCTGAATCGTGGTTCGAGCAAGTTGCATTTGGCAGGCCACGACGATCTTTGGCCCAACCCGATTGGCCCCAACGACCCCAGCACCATGAAACCGGTGCTTGATCGTTTGGTTGCTGAATTGCCCAAGACTGATGCAGCGATTATTTTGGTGCACGAGCCTGATACCGCCGATTTCACCGCTAGCTACAATCGTTTTGATTTGCAGCTTTCGGGCCATGCCCACGGCGGCCAAGTGCGGGTACCAGTTAAAGGCGCATTACTGCTGCCCTACTTGGGCATGCGCTACCCCGACCATCGCTATGATGTGGGTTCGATGGTGCAATTTACCTCGTGGGGTTTGGGCTGTAGCTGGCCACAAGTGCGCTTTGGCTGTCGGCCCGAGATCGTCATGCTCAGCTTAGCGTGTGCTTAAGCTCAGATGAGTATCAGCCGATTTTGAGCAAGCTCGCGGCCAAACTGTGGTATTCTAGGGCCATAGGGCATAACCACATTAGGAGGATTGCAGGTGAAAGCCACACCAACACCACTACGCCGTGTCATGAGTATCGCAGCAGGCATCGCTCTCGGCATTGCCCTCGGAGGCGTAGTCAGCATGTTTATTCTGGTGCTGATTCTATTATGAATAACGCCGTCACGGGGCAAAGTAGCCCCGTGATTGGCGGTTAAATAAGCCCTCGCCCTTTGAACTCCAGATATTTATTAATTACCGAAACCGTTAGTTTGTTGGCTGGCACGTCGATCGTATGCACGCCAGCTTGATTCAGCGTGTCGAGCACTACCCGCCGCTCATCAAGCACCATTTCGGCTACGGCACGTTCATAAACATCGGTGGAACTATAGGCTGCTTTGCCAGCATAGCCGACTAAGTTGGGGTCGCTCATCACCACACACAAGGCGAGGTGGGTTTTGGCCAAGCGTGCCATATGCTGAATCAGAGGCTTGGCAGTATCCATGGTGCTGAGGTCGGTAAAAATCACAATTAACGAACGGCGCTTATTCTTCAAGCCCAAGTAGGAGATCGCGCGGCCATAATCGGCCTCGACCGGCTGCGATGGCAAGTTATACAACATCTCCAACATTTGATAAAACTGGGCTTTACCACGGCGCGGCTGCAAAAAACGCCCAACATGGTCGGCAAACGAAAGCATGCCGATGTGGTCGCCTTTGAGCATCGCCACATACCCCAGCATCAATGAGGCATTGATCGCATAATCCAGTTTGGCGATATCGTTGATGGTTGGGCGCATCAAGCGCCCAGTATCGATCACCGAAACCACATACTGCGAACGCTCGGTCTCATATTCGGCGGCAATCAGCTTGTTACGACGAGCGCTGGCCTTCCAGTTAATCGAGCGAAACTCATCATCGGGAGTGTATTCACGCAAGCGCTCAAACTCGGTACCTGAGCCAAACACGCGGGCGGTGCGCAAGCCCAACTCAAATAGCATGCCTTTCCGCGCCAGCATATCGTATTTGCGCACATCAAGGACATTGGGATAAACCTTGACTAACTCGTCGAAGGCGATTTTGGTTTGGCGCAAGAACGTGCCAAAGGTGCTGGTATAGCGCAAATTAATATTGCCAAAGCGATAATCACCGCGCCGCAAGGGCCGCACATGGTAGCTAACCTCTTGCACCGTATCTGGCTCGACCTTGGTTTTGAGAATCAGCGTATCGCTGGGAAACTCCACTGGAAACTCATCACGAATTTGAATTTCGAGCGTGCGCGGGCTTTGATTATGCACTGCCAGCGTGATCAGGTTTTGTTCGCCAATTGAAAGCTTTGGCTCGTTGATCCGCGCTACTTCCAACAATTTAGGCTTGGGAGTCATAAACCAATCAAGCGCCACAAAGCCAATCAGCAACAATATATAAACCCAGATTGTCCAGCGCAAACTGGGGGTTGCTGCTCCGATAATCACCGGAACCAAGCCTGCTAGCAAAAGTGCTAATAAACGGCGCGATGGAATCATCAGCGAGGAACCTCAATACGCCCCAAAATCCGGGTCATCGCGGTATCTGGGGTCAAACCTTCAATCTCAGCCTCTGGTTTCAAAATAATCCGATGGCGATAAACTGGCCGTGCCAAGAATTTAACATCATCGGGCACGACATACTCGCGGCCTTGCATTGCCGCAAAGGTTTTGGCGGTCAGCAACAAGGCAATCGAGGCGCGTGGCGAACCACCTAACACCAAATCTGGCGAGCGGCGTGATTCTTGGGCAATCGCATTGATATAGTTAATCACACCATCTTCGACGCGTAGGCGGCCAATTTCCTCGCGGCAACGCATAATCGTTTCAGGCGTGACGGTTGGCTGCAAATTGGCAGTGCTCAGGTTGCGAGCACTGAAGCCTTGATTATAGCGCCGTAATACTTCAAACTCAATTTCAGGCGGGCTATAGCCAACCAAAACCTTGAACAAAAAGCGGTCGAGTTGCGCTTCGGGCAGCGGATAGGTGCCTTCGTATTCCATGGGGTTTTGGGTGGCAATCACAAAAAATGGCTGGGGCAAAGGCATGGTATCGCCATCGATCGTCACCTGTTGCTCTTCCATGGCTTCAAGCAAGGCTGCTTGGGTTTTGGCTGGAGCGCGGTTAATTTCATCGCCCAGCAAAATTTGGGTGAAGATTGGGCCTTTGCGCAGCCGAAACTGGCTGGTTTGCATCTCATAGACGCTGGTGCCCATCACATCCGAGGGCATCAAGTCGGGGGTAAATTGCACCCGCTTAAACTCGGCCTGCACCAAATGAGCCAAGGTTTTGGCCATCAAGGTTTTGGCCGTACCAGGCACACCTTCGAGCAATACGTGGCCGCCACTCAGCAGCGCAACCACCAATTGCGTCCAGGTATCTTCTTGACCAACAATAACTTTGGCGGCCTCTTGGCGCATATAATCGGCAAGTTGTTTGACGAGCATTGATCCTCCAATATCATTCTCACGAGCACCGCACGATGCCCGTAGTAAAGGCAAAAAGCGCGGGTTTAGGCCCGACCCTGTTGTTCCCATGTTTTTATAAAGCGATCGATATCGTTGACCAGGGCCAAGATCGTCGCTTCGCTGGGGTTGGGTTGGCTTAAATGGTTGAGCAAATGAGCCAAGTGATTGCGATCGATTGTATCGGAATACCGCTGAACTTCGCTTAAAAAGCTTTGGTCGTCAAGCTTGGGGTTAATCCCATAGGGCTTGGCAACTCGGCGTTTGAGATAGGTTCTATAGTGGGATTGCATATGTTCGGCTTGGCGACCGCGCTGAAACAAATTAGCCATCGATTGGACATATTCGCTGCTATTACGCCGCATCAAATCGATTCTACTGGGCACAATTTGGCCAAAACGACGGCCTGATAATAACGCCCATAAACCGACAACAATCGCACTATACATCATTGCCGCAACTAATGGCGAATAGGGTTGGGCTGGCACTGGCGCGGCCCTAGGCACTAAGGCCCGCCCATGATGCACCTCATCGAAGGCAATCACCCCGCCAGCAGGCACACGGTTAACCATATTTAAAAGAATTCGCGCGTTACTTTCGTGAAACAAGCCAGTATTGGTAAATAGCCCAACATTGGTTGAAACATAGATCATCCCACGGCCACGACTAATTCCCAGCATCGTTGGTTGTTGTTCTGTCCCTACCAACACTTGGCTATTTGCGCGAGTCCGCTCAAAATAACTCGTAGTCAGGTAGCTTTGCAAGTCGCTCACTGCGGGGTTTATAAAGGCATGGCTGGGTTTATTCGTGGTCGTCGGATTCAATTCGTTGAGTGACGTTACCGTCAGATCTAAACGTGTAAAGAGCCCATTTTGTTGATCATCAGCCACAATCAGCGTGCCACCAGTATCCTCAACCCATGCTAAAACAGCATTAATTTCTTCATTGCGCCAATTTGTAGGGTCAGCAGGCTTGATGGAGATCATGCTATTAATGGTTTGATCGAGTTCATCAAAATGCCGATATTCAAATGACTCAGTTTGATAGCCAATTTTGCTGAGCCATAATTGTAAGGCTGCTGCCCCTTCCACACTTTGGTTATACATCGAGCCAGCGCGAGCATTGCTGGCTTGGAAATCACATGAGCGTAATAAAAAGAATGACAATACTAAGATCCCAGCGAAGATCGCGAAAAACTTTACTTTACTATTCATCTTAGCGTACCTCGCGCAGGGTTGTCACTTGTTGGCGGTATTGATCAAACGTGCCTTGATCGACATCGGCAATCCCATACCAGACCCGATCAAAGGTTTGCACAACTGGAGCCAAGCGTTGATGTAAGGGCGAATTAGTTGGAACTGCTGCTAAGACCTCGCGGTTGGTCAACGTCCGATCATAGCGCAAGAGGCCACGTTCTTCGAGCCATAACAAGGTTGAAAGGTACAAATAACGCACAGCATCGCGAAAATCGCCCTCTTCGGCAGCGACTTTATCAGCGCGTTCGATCGCCTGAACACTGGTTAGTTTTTGCTCCTCAGCGGGAGCTTTGCGACGGGCCACGCTGACACTATTGCGGCGCACAGTTGAGACAATATAGCCGATCAGGCCTACGACAAAGACGATTGCAATAATTGTAAAGCAACCAGTTAAGCCATCACTAAACAACCAGCTTAGAAAGCCGACATCAAAATCAGGCCCTGAGCGGTTAAGATCAGGGTTTAACTTATCAAATGGTGGATTGTTGAGAATAACCTTCAAGGTTTCGAGGTCTTGGGGGCCAGTTTCGCGGCCAGCAGTCAGGGCTTCGAGCATTGCCGCCAAGCGATCGCGAATAATTGTTAAATTGGGGCTATTGCTCGCAAGGCTATCTTTGAGCCATTGATGATTAACCGCAAGCGCTTGATTATCAGCAGTTCGTAGCTGTTTGAGCGCAACGATTTTGTCGCTAACCTCGCGCAAGCCAATTTCATCGCTGCGTTGGGCTGCGGTGAAGGCTTCGCGTAACAGCTGGGTATATTCGCTGACGCTGGCCTCGCTGGCTTGAGCCATAGCCGTTAATGGCTGGGCCAGTAACCAACCAAAGAGCAGCAAACAAGCAGTAATTCGCCAAATTCGATCCATCTCAACCTCTCAAGTAGGCTAGTTACTGCTGAGCAGTAATGCTTGGGTTTGTAGGAATGCCGCTATAGGCCAGCCGTAGTTGATCATAATAGAGCAAGGTAAAGCCAATATAGGCCATCGGCAAAATCATAATTGAGGTAACGGTTGAAAAGCCCTCAGTCATTGCAATCGTCAAAGCGCTGGTTTCGCCAAATAAGGCCATGGCAATCGCGCTGATGATAGTTGTGATATAGCTCGCCAGAACTCCCAGCAGTACGACCAGCGTAATCCAAATATTAGTGATCCGACCAAATGCGCCACGGGTCAAAATCCACGAGTGATGGATTGCCCGAAACACATTCACCTGCTCAGCCACAATAATTTGTGGCACAAGGCTCAGTCGCACCCCAAAAAACCAAAGCAAGCCCAAAGCTAAAATTGTGCCTAAAATTGGCACAATCGCAAAAAAGAGGGCGATAACTAAGCCCAAAACGCAAATACAACCCCAAGCAATCAGCGCGGGCAGATGGCGTAAGCTACTCAAAACCACGCTTGCCCAGCGCGGCGTAGCTTGGCGATAATGGTCACCAACCGCAATCACACTTGCCGCCATGGCTAAATTGCGCATGATAAAAATCGAAATAAAGCCAAAGCCAAATAACGCCAACAAGTAGGGCGCAATATCGGCGCGTGGATACTCTAAGACCCACATACCATTGCCGGTTTGGCCATTATCAACCCGCCGTTGCATTTCGGCCATAATCACATTCAGTTGGGCCGTTGCTCGTGCTTGAACACCATTGGCCTGCAACCACAAACTACCAATCAAAAATGGCCCAACTTGGAGCGCCGCCAAGCCCATAAACAAGCCTGAATAGCGCCGAAGCAGGTTGATTGCTTCACGGATCAAATTAAAAAATGTCATGGGTGTGGGTGTTGATGATGGAGACTGCTGCACAAAAACCCTCTACTTAAACACCGTTGAAGCGGGGTGAATGCCACCGCCACTCTGTATTATACCGCAGCCCTCAAGCTTCTGATAGTAGGAAATTATGCCAAGCTAGGCCGAATTTACTGCTTCGTTGGGCAATAAGGGAAATTGTAACAACGCGGTGATGCCTGGCTCAGGGTCATTTGGAATCAAACTGATCGAACCAGATGCTCGCCACATCACGGCAGCACAAATTGGCAAGCCTAAACCCAAGCGCTGTGGGCCATGAGTTGTCCAAAAAGGCTGCCAAATATCGCCCAAGGCATCGACTGGAATGCCTTGCCCCGCATCACGAAACGCCAAAACCGTCGCATGCTCAGTTTGATAGGCCTTGATCACAATCCCTGCATGGCTTGAGCCAGATTCCAAGGCATTATTCAGCAGTTCGGTGCAGAGGGTCAGCAATTCGCGTTCTTGCAATAAAATATGCAAATTCGGCTGAATTTCAAGCTGCAAGTGCTCAACCGAGCGATGAATTTGCAAAGCTTGATCGATTAGGCTTGGCAAGGCATCGCTCAGATCAATCGGAAATGGCGCAGGGCTAATGCGACTAGCGCCTTTGAGCAGATGAATTCGCTGAACCATCTCTTTGCCGCCACGCACATGTTTGACCACCTCGGCCAACAATTCGCGCTGGCTTTCATCAATCGCATCAAGCTCGGCCAATTGGGTATTTCCCAAAATCACCGCCAATAAATTATTGAAGTGATGAGCCATTTGGCCAGCCAGTTGCGCCATATTGCGCAAATAGCCCAATTCGGCCTGCTCAGTTTGCCGCGCTGCTTGGTCGGCCACAGTTTGGGCATTGGCCAATGCTACGGCAAAATGCGGTCGGGCCATTTCAAGCAAGGCTACTTCTTCATTGGTAATTTGGCGATGCTTGATTGCAATAATCAACACACCCAATAGGCGAGCTTGATGCAACAATGGTACTGCGGCACAGCCTTGATAGCCTGCATCGAGCAATTGCTGGGTAATTGGAACCAAGGTATCAGTGCCTAAAACACACGAATAGACCCGCGTAATCGTGCCAAGCTCGGTTAGCAAATGCAGGCTTTGCTGATCGTTGGGCATACAGAAGGCCTGCTGCTGCGAGGTATAGGCCAAATCAATAATTGCATTGCGATATGAATACCAGGCAATTGCGACTGGCCCCATAATTTGCTGCAACTCTTGCTCAATGCTGCGATAGAGCGAATCGAGATCCAAATTGGCGCTGAGCGATTGGGCTAGATTATTGACCAATTGCAACTGGCGGGTTTGCCGCGCCAATTGTTCGCGCATTTGGGCTTGACGAATTGGCCCAATAATTTGGTGGGCAATCAATTCGAGCAAGGCTTGATCATCAGCGCTGAAATGATCAACAACGCTATGATACACCGCTAAAACGCCCAATGGCCCACTGGCATCGCCAATTGGCACAATCAAGGCTGAACGCACGCTGGCCGCCGATTGATCAAGCTGCAACCAACGCGCATCTTCATGGACATCAGCGATGCGCACAGTTTCACGGCTGCGCAAGGCATAGCCCGCTGCGCCCTCTTTGACCACCCGCTTGACCCGATCAAGATTATGCGAAACGCCATCATCGGTCGTCAGAATTTCGACATCAGCTACATCGTGGAGCAAAAACAAATTGCCATGATCAGCTTGCAAGGCTTTGGTGCTCACATCGACCACATGCGCCAGCATGCCCGAAATCGACTCAATCTGGGTGATATCGCGGGTAATATCGGCGATCAGGGCAAACCGTTCGCGCTCGGCCTCAACCCGCGAAAGCACATGTTTCAAGCGAATTGCCGCCCGCAAACGAGCGCGAAGCGTCGCCGAATCAACCGGCTTGAGCAGAAAATCATCGGCTCCCTCAAAATAGGCTTGTTGGCGCACCGCCAATTCTGCTGCGGCAGTCACCACAATAATCGGAATATAATGATGATCGCGCTGGGCACGAATCGTCTTCAGCACTTCAATTCCATCAATGCCAGGCATAAAAATATCGAGCAAAATCGCATCTGGCGGCGTTTGGCGCACAAAATCCAACGCCGCCACGCCATGCTCAGCCTCAGCTGCGAGGTAGCCCGCCGCTTCAACATACCGCCGCACAATTGAACGATTTGAAGATTGATCATCGACGATCAACACTAATGGCTGTTGACTAAATTCGTGCATTTCGGTCATGCAGAGTTCCTAAAATTACTAGGCTGGGGCATGCCAGCGCTGAAGCTGATCCCAATTCAGCCCAGTTTCAACGTTCACTTCCAACGGCACGGCCAAATCGGGATAGACTTGGGTCATCGTATCACAAACTAATTGGGCCACGGCATCACGCTCGGCCTCAGGCACTTCCAAAACTAATTCGTCATGAACTTGCAGCAGCATTTTGGTCTGATAGCCGCCAGCAATTAATGCTTGTTCCAGCCGAATCATTGCCAACTTGATCAAATCGGCGGCTGTGCCTTGAATCCCAGCGTTGGTCGCCTCACGCTCAAAGGCGCTACGGCGTGGCCCAGTTACTCCACCGTCTTGCAATTCGCGGAAGTAGCGGCGACGGCCAAACAAGGTTTCAACATAGCCAACGGCCTTAACCCGCTCCAATGTTCGTTCGATATAGCTCTTCAGGCCTGGATATTGAGCAAACAAGCCGTTGATCATTTGTTGGGCTTCGGTGCGGGAAAGCGCCGTGCGAGCAGCCAAGCCAAAGCTGCTAATGCCGTAAATAATACCAAAGACCGTCATTTTGGCGATCCGCCGCTGATTCTTGCTGACTTCATCCATTGGAATATCGAACAAGCGAGCAGCAGTAGCAGCGTGAATATCTTGGCCAGTTTTAAACACTTCGACCAAGGCTGGATCAGCGGTGATATGAGCCAAGACTCGTAGTTCAATCTGTGAATAGTCGGCGGTCATCAGCACATGGCCTGGCCGCGCAACAAAAGCCCGCCGAATTTCGCGGCCTTCCTCGCTGCGTACCGGAATATTTTGCAAATTGGGTGAATCGGAGCTGAGCCGCCCAGTTTCTGCGCCAATTTGACGATATTGGGTATGCACGCGGCCTGTTTGCTGGTTGATCAACTCGATCAAGGCATCAACATAGGTCGATTTGAGCTTCGACAAACGGCGATAGCGCAAAATCATGGTCACAATTCCGCTTTGATCGTGCGTTTGTAAATCTTCCAAGGTTTCGGCATTGACCGAATAGACCGCGCCGCCACTGCGCGTTGTGCCAGCCAAACGCTTGAGATTGGCGGTTGGCAACTTCAAGCGAATAAACAACAGATCATTTAAATCGAAGCGCGAATTAATGTTGAGCGGTTCGCCGACAAAATCGGCAATATGTTGCTCGATTTCGCGCAAACTTTGACCCAATACTTGACCTTGTTGCACCAATTGCGCCCGATCAAGCCCAATGCCACAGGCTTCCATACGCATCAATACAGGGCTAAGTGGCATTTCGATTTGCTCAAACACCTCGCGCACCGCCGGAATTGCCCCAAGCTGCGGCATGAACAGCGCCAATAAACGCGCCGTCATATCAACATCGGCGCTCGCATAGGGCGTTACCTGCTCAATCGCCACCTGATCCATGGTGATTTGCTTTTTGCCAGTGCCGATCAATGTTTCGATGCGGGTCATCTCAATTGGGCGATCATCGGCATCGCGTAATTCAGCAAAGGCCAAATCTTTGAGGCTCTGACGTTTGCCCAACAAGGCGGCGGCGATGGCCGTATCAAAACTCAAATGGGGCACATCAAGCCCAATCAAGCTCAAGGCGCTCATATCAAACTTGCCATTATGCGCTACTACAGCTTTTTGTGGGTCGCTAAACAATGGTTGCAAGGCCGCAACAACCTCGGCTATCGGCAATTGCTGGCCGCTGCGGTGCTCCAGCGGGATATACCAACCGCAGCCAGCAGTATGAGTCAGAGCGATACCAACCACTTTGGCGGGCACAGGCGAGAACAAATTCAAGCTATTGGTTTCCACATCGAAGATTAAACGTTCAGCTGCTGCCAAAATTCTTACCAATTCGGCCAATTGTTCGCTAGTAGTCACCGCTTGATAATCACCAGATTGAGCGATCGGCTCAGCACTTGGTGGCATGGCATCATCGAACATGGTTAATTGGTTGGGATTGGTCGTTTGCGGAATGGCAACAACTTGGACGGCACTCACTTGGCTGGAAAGGGGCAGCTTATCGACCAACTTGCGAAATTCAAGCTGGCTGAACAAGGCCAAGACCGTATCACGATCATAATCGTGGACTTTGGTGGCTTCAAGATCCAAGGTTACTGGGGCATTGGTAACGATTGTCGCCAAGTGCGTGCTAAATCGCGCGGCTTCTTGCTGGCCATCGAGCTTTGAGCGATAGCGATTGGCGACTTTATCGAGGTTGGCATAGATATTTTCGACGCTGCCCCATTCATTGAGCATGCTGATTGCCCCAGCCTCACCAATGCCCTTGACCCCAGGAATATTGTCGGAGGTATCGCCCTTGAGGCCGCGCAAATCGGCTAGTTGGTTGGGAGCCAAGCCTTTGTAGCGCTCGCGCACTTGAGCTTCATCGTAGAGCGAAACATTGCCCTTGCCATAAGGATTGGCCAACAGTACCTTGGTATAGTCGTTGACCAATTGCAAGGTGTCGGTATCGCCAGTGATGATCAAGGTATCGACACCCTGCGCCTCAGCTTGACGACACAACGTCCCAATTACATCGTCGGCCTCATAGTTCTCGGCAGTGTAGATTGGAATATTCAAAGCATTGATAATTTGCTTGATTCGTTCGAGTTGCGGGTGAAAATCGGCGGGTGTTTCAGCGCGTCCAGCCTTATAGTCGGGGTACAGATCATCGCGGAAGGTTCGACCAATATCAAACGAAACCGCCACATACTCTGGTTGGCGCTCGCGTAACAAGTTGAGCAAAATTGATAAAAAGCCTTGCACTGCATAGGTTGGCTCGCCAGTGGCGCGAACCGACATGCCTGTATCGCGAAGCGCAAAAAAGGCGCGAAATGCCAGCGCATGGCCATCAACCAAGACGAGCGTGGGTCGCTGCTGCATACGATCAAAACCTCCTGAAACACAACATCCACCCTGCATTGTAGCAGTATTTGGCTGCAATACCTAGGTGCTTGTTATCGAACATTTGTTCATTTTAACACACAAAGCTGTTGATGATAAGCCGTGCTAGCGAATGATCCACGAAGCGCACAAAGAGCACGAAGGCTTGTTTTAGCCACGAATTGCACGAATTGCACGAATTAGATTCTTCCCTCATAATTTTTTCTGCGCTGCTGCGGTAAAATCTAGCCCCTTTTGATTTAGCCTTCATCCTTTCGATTACTCTATGCGCTTAATCCCGCTGGGAGTTTCGATTGTGGCGATTAATTGTGGCTGGGCGGCGGTTTGCCAACGAGCTTCATCCTGCATGCCAATCTGGCTGAGCATGGTTTCGATTTGGCTGGCTTGCGGGTGATGTAGCTCCAGCTGCAATAAACGACAACCCTGATCAGTTAAACGCTGGATTGGGTGTTGATCGCGCGGCCATTCGATCAGCATTGGCGCAACGCCAGCAAACGGCAAGCTGCCATCGGCAGGAATCGTGATTTGCCAAGCTAAATCGCCACGGCGCATCGGCGTGACCACCCCAAGTTGTTGGTGCAGCAATGCGCTTGCCGCCTGAATCAGGATTGTTCGGGCAACCCAAGTTGCTAAGCGCGGAGCACTGGTTGGTTGCAACGAATCTAATTCAAACCAGCGTGGGCGCTTGGGGGCAGCCAGTGTTGGATCGGGCGCGATCACTTCGAGGTAGCAATGCTCGCCTAGTTTGAGCAAACAATTGTGAGTTGCCATCGCCTGATGTTGGCCACCAGCCTGCATCGGCACGCCGAGCAAATCCTCAATATAGGCCACACCAAGCGCGAGATTGGGCGCAGTGACGACTAAATGATCGATCCATGTTGCTAATGGCATCATTGTTATGACTCCTTTTTATCTAAATCTGTGAAGTAAGCCTAAAATTGCTTTATTTATTATTTGACCATTGTTGTTAGTTAAATGAATGGATTGTGATGATGTAAGCCGAAAGAATGAATACGGAAGATTGTCTTTTCTTGATTTTGTGATTTGAACTAGCAACAGTGGTTAATACAAGATTATCAATTACATTTAATCAGAATATTATTCATTTTTGTCATAAATTGGCTAGCAGTAACCATCAAGAAATCTTAAATTGCTTATTTAATCTATAACTTAACATTCTCCAGTATAATAAAACATATTCCCTTGCAGAATACAAGCTATGTTTTATGCTATTGGAGATATTTCTATGCCTCGCTGGGCACTTTTGGCCGATGTTCATGGCAATCGCTTGGCCTTAGCTGCGGTTTTGGCCGATCTCGCTCAACGCCACGTTGATCAGATAATCAACCTCGGTGATAGTGTGTATAGTGTGTTGCAACCACGCTGGTGCGCTGAACAACTGGCGCAAGTTGCCAACATCTCAATCAGTGGTAATCAAGATCGCATACTGTTTGAGCAAATTCCAGTAGAGCAACAAACCCTGAGTTATCGCTTTGTGCAGGCTGATTTAGGCCCAAACGAACGCAATTGGCTTGCCAACCAGCCAGCCACGGCAATCGTTGATGATATTTTTTGTTGTCACGGCACACCAAGCAGTGATACCACCTATTTGCTGGAACAAGTTACACCGCACGGAGTGTTTTTACATTCTGAAGAAGCAATTCGCGCAGCAATTCAAGGCATCAGCCAATCGCTGATCGTTTGTGGCCATAGCCATATCGCCCGCACTGTACAGCTTAGCAACGGCCAGTTGATCGTCAACCCCGGCAGTGTTGGCATCCCCGCGTATAATGATGAGCAGCCATATCCACATATCATCGAGGCTGGTAGCCCACATGCACGCTATGCGATCGTCGAGCGCAATGCCCAAGGCTGGCAGGTTGAGCATTATGCGCTTGGCTATGATTGGCAACAGGCCGCCGCTACTGCTCAACGCAATGGCCGCGAAAATTTGGCCCGTTGGCTGCAAACAGGCCGTGCCCAGCTCGATGATTAACATCCCCTTGCAACGTGAAAGGATCAGCCATTTTGACGCTTGATCAATGGTTTTATTTGGCAGCGCTCAGTTTAGGCTTAGCAATTATTGCCATCACCAAAATTCGCCGCCAGCCGCTCTGGCCTTCGCTCGAACAGATGCAACGTTCATCGCGTTGGTTGTTTATTCAGCCTTTGGTTCTGGCAAGTTGGCTAATCACGGCGGCTGGCGTGGGCTTTTTGGCCCGTGGCGCTGGGGTCAATTGGTGGTTAAGTGGCTTAATTGCCTTGGCAGGGGGGTTAGCAGTTGGTTTGCTGCTCTATCGAATGATTATTGAACGCAACATTGTGCAACAGGCTGGCACGGCGCAAAGCAAAGTTGGGCCAATCGGCCAATTGGGCGTGGTGGTCGAAGCCTTGCCCGCCGATGGCTTTGGGGTGGTTGCTTATGAACATCAAAAAGGCGCAGCCCGCATCAATGCCCGAGCAATTGGTGGCCGAGCAATTGAGGCAGGCTGCGCCGTAATGATCGTCGAAGTTAATGATCAAGGAGCAACCGTGCTGCGCCTAGAGTCGCTTGAAAACTAGCCATAAATACAGAATGGCGTGGTTTGCTCGATGATTGGGCTACCAGCGGGGGCGGTGTAGGTTTGCCATTCAGCTGGCAGTGCATCCAATTCAACCGTCTCATCGACGACAAATTGCACCAAGGTTTCGGTGGTCAGGCCTTCGTAGGTCTGGCTGCTGGTGAATCGCCAAATCTGGCCAGTGTTGGCATCGATCCATGCAATCCCCATATCGCCGCCAAGATCAACAACCGCAAGCTGACGATCATCGATCGTTTCAGTACGGAGCACCGTGGCATTAGGAAAATCGCTGTTCGAGCCAAACGCCCCATTGCCAACCCATTGGGTTAAGCTCAACGAACATTCGTCGAATGGCGCTTTGACCGAGGTATTGTCGTGGGCATTGTAATTCCAAAAGTAGTTTTCATCGACGATGGTTGGCCCCATTTGGTAGCCAACTGGTTGACCATTAAGCGATTGGCGGGCTGGTTGATAGAGCAAAATATGTGATTGGCCTTGCACCAGCCAAATCTCATCGCGATAATGCTCACCAATTTGGCCATCGCTGCGGGTGGTCGAAATTTCAATTGCCACATGGCGAGCTTTGCCATCGGCCACAATTGGTTGGCTAGCAAAGGTTTCGGCGCGTTGAATCAATTCTGCTGCTGAGACGCTGCGGGTTGGTTGATTCAAGCCAAAGACTAAGCCCAAGGCCATGGCTACGCTACAAGCAGCCAAAGCAAGCACACGAACTGGCCGCTGTTTAAACAATGTTTGCATGAAATTTCCTCGCTTAACTGGTGGCTGAAGTCCAGCCTGAATGCGTTGAATTGTTGCTGGTGATGGGCCGAAGCGTTGAGATTGCCCGATTAATTGCTGGCCGAGTTCGCTCGTTTCTAGCTCAGCCAAAGCACGCTCAAGCTCAGATTGATTGGTCATCGGTGAGCCTCCGTTTAAGTTGTTCAAGCGCTCGATAGGCGGCCATTTTGACCGTAGCTTCGCGTTTGCCCACAATTTGGGCAATTGTCGCATAAGGCAATTGGGCAAAAAAGCGCAATTGAAGCAACTCTTGCTGTTCAGGGTTTAGTTGAGCCAAGGCTTGGTGCACCAAGCGTTGTTGCTCAAGCTCAAGCATTGTCAATTCGGGCGAAGCTTGGTGGCTCGCCAATTCGGGCGATAGCTGGGTTTGCTGGCGACGATGCTGGCCACGCCGATAGAAATCGACTAAACAGCGCCGCACAATTGTAAAGAGCCAGCCGACGAATGGCCCATTGGGCTTGAATTGAGCAAGGCTCTGCCAAGCTCGCTCGAAGGCTAACGCCGCGACTTCCTCGGCATCGTGGTGCTGTTGCAAACGTGCCATCAGAAACCGATAAACGGGCGTGATATAGCGTTGGTACAAGCGCAAAAAGGCCTCGTGATCGCCCGCCACTGCCAACGCCACATCACGATGATCATCAAGAGTTTGCTGATCGAATGGCGTTGTTGCCGCAACGAGCCGCTGGATCAATGCCATACATCAGCCTCCTCATATAGTCTGAATCTGCAATGGCCTTGCACTCAATACATCGTTGGGCAAGCCCAAAAAGTAACAGACTTGATCAAATTAGCACTCTCGCCACGATTTTGCTAAATTCTAACAATCGCTTAACGCATAAAAATTAGCCGAGTAGTGTGATTTTTGCCCTTCAGGATGCGCTAAATCGCTTTAGCACTCTCAGCTCAAGAGTGATAAACCAAGCCTTGACAAGCTTAACAGAACCACATACACTAGCACTTGGATTTAGCACTCATCACAGTAGATTGCTAAATGGTCAACTAAGGAGGACACATAATCATGTCTGATTTCCGGATTCGCCCCTTGGCCGATCGTGTGGTGATCAAGCCTCAAGCCAAAGAAGAAAAAACCAAGAGTGGCTTGTTCCTGCCCGACACAGCGAATAAAGAAAAGCCTCAAGAAGGCCTCGTTGTGGCCGTTGGTGAAGGCAAATTGGATGATAACGGCAAGCGCGTGCCAGTTGCAGTGCAAGTTGGCGATCGTGTGTTGTTTGCCAAATATGCTGGCACCGAGATCAAGCTGGACGACGAAGATTATTTGATTTTGGCTGAAAAAGATATTTTGGCCGTCGTTCAAGCCTAAGGCTAATTCGCGACGCTTCTTAGGAGGATTATTTACCAATGGCAAAGCAAGTTGCTTTTAATGAAGAAGCCCGCCGCGCTCTCAAACGTGGTGTGGACGTGGTTGCAGATGCAGTTAAGACGACCTTGGGCCCACGCGGTCGCAACGTCGCTATCGATAAAAAATTCGGCTCACCAACCGTAACCCACGACGGCGTTACCGTTGCCAAAGAAATCGAATTGAAAGACCCATTTGAAAACATGGGCGCTCGCTTGTTGGTTGAAGCCGCAACCAAAACCAACGATGTTGCTGGCGACGGCACCACCACCGCCACCGTTTTGGCTCAAGCAATTGTCCACGAAGGCTTGCGCCAAGTGGCTGCTGGCGCTAACTCGATGATGATCAAGCGTGGCTTGGACAAAGGCACTGCCGTTTTGTTGCAAGCAATCCGCGACTTGGCTAAGCCAGTCAACGATCGCACCGACATCTCAAGCGTTGCCACCATCTCAGCCGCCGATTCGTCAATTGGCGATTTGATTGCTGAAGTGATGGACAAAGTTGGTAAAGACGGCGTTATCACCGTTGAAGAAGGCAAAGGCTTAGGCTACGAGACCGAGTATACCGAAGGTATGCAATTCGATCGTGGCTACATCTCAGCCTACTTCGTCACCAACAGCGACCGCATGGAATCAGATTTGGAAGACCCCTACATTTTGATCACCGACAAGAAGATCAGCTCGATCCAAGAAATCTTGCCAGTGCTCGAAAAAGTCTTGCAATTCACCAAGAACTTTGTGATCATCGCTGAAGATATCGACGGCGAAGCCTTGCCAACCCTCGTGCTGAACAAATTGCGCGGCACGATCAACGTCTTGGCAATCAAAGCTCCTGGCTTCGGCGATCGCCGCAAAGCCATGTTGCAAGATATCGCCATCCTCACCGGTGGTACGGTTATCAGCGAAGAAATTGGCCGCAAGCTTGATAGCGCCACGGTCGAAGATTTGGGCCGCGCTCGCCGCGTGATTGCCAACAAAGACGAAACCACGGTTATCGAAGGCCGCGGCGACGAAGATGCAATCAAAGCTCGGATCGAACAAATTCGTGCTCAAATTGAAACCACCACCAGCGATTTTGATCGTGAGAAACTGCAAGAACGCTTGGCCAAATTGGCTGGTGGCGTAGCAGTGCTCAAAGTTGGTGCTGCAACCGAGCCAGAATTGAAAGAACGCAAGCACCGCGTCGAAGATGCACTCTCAACCGCTCGTGCAGCTGTTGAAGAAGGTATCGTACCTGGTGGCGGGATTGCCTTGTTGAGCGTGTTGCCAGCTTTGGATAAAGTTGAGCCAGCTAACCAAGACGAAAAAGCTGCTGTCTTGATTTTGCGCCGCGCCTTGGAAGAACCAATTCGCCAATTGGCTCGCAACGCTGGTGAAGATGGTGCCGTGATTATCGACACCGTGCGCCGCTTGCAAAAAGATCAAGGCGACTCGACCCTTGGCTACAACGTCATCACTGGCGAATATGGCTCAATGGTTGAAATGGGCATCATCGACCCAGCCAAGGTAACCCGCTCGGCCTTGCAAAACGCCGTTTCGATTGCCTCGATGATCTTGACCACCGATGCTTTGGTCGCCGATATCCCAGAAAAAGAAGCTGCTCCAGCTCCTGGTGGTATGGGTGGCATGGGCGGCATGGATTTCTAATCCAGCCCAATCGGCAACCCAAAACCCCTGTTGTTCAATTGAGCAACAGGGGTTTTCATTTAACCTGTATCATAAAACTATACAAATTCAGTAGGAGATTGCTTATGTCAATTCGAGTATGTTTAGCTGGGGCAACGGGCTGGGCTGGTTCGGCGCTAGCTCAAGGCCTTGCCAAAACCAACGATTTGCACTTGGTAGCGGCGGTTTCACGCAGCCACGCTGGCCAACACTTGGGGATTGTGTTGAATCAGCCTGAGCTGGATTGCCCAATATTTGCTACTGCCGAAGAGGCGCTGAGCCAGCCCTGTGATGTATTTGTCGAATACACTAAACCTGCTGTAGCACTTGATAATGTGTTGAAAGCCTTAGCAAACGGAGCGCATGTGGTGATTGGCACATCGGGTTTAGATGATGCAGCCTATGCAACAATTAACGAAGCGGCTGTAAAAGCCCAACGTGGCGTGCTAGCGGTCGGCAACTTTGCATTAACCGTCGTGTTGCTGCAAAAATTTGCCACAATTGCCGCACGCTACATTCCGCACAGCGAAATTATCGATTACGCCAGCGATAAGAAAATTGATGCGCCGAGCGGCACAGCCCGTGAATTAGCGTATCGACTCGGCCAAGTGCGCGATTCAGCCCAAACCGTACCAACCGAAGCGATTGTAGGCGAACAGGCAACCCGTGGGGCACGAATGGCCGAGCAACAAGTGCATTCGGTGCGCTTGCCAGGCTATGTCATTAGCATTGAGGCGATTTTTGGCATGCCTGATCAAAAGCTGATTTTGCGCCATGAGGCTGGCAATGGAGCCGAGCCATATGTTGATGGAGCCTTGCTAGCGATTCGCAACGTTCATACCTTCGTCGGCTTGAAACGTGGCTTAGAGCATGTCTTGGATCTAGATTAAACAATAAAAAAACCCCACTGGATTGTTGTCCAGTGGGATTTCTATGGAGTGGTACGCATCCCCCTACGTTCCCACAGCGGGTGCTGCAGTAGCCTCGGTGTGTGTCGCGTTCACGGCCTGGTTCGGGATGGAGCAGCGTGGGTCACAACCACCTCGACACGTACCAATTTGGCTGCC
>JAIUOC010000005.1:300000-488626 GCA_020161265.1 Chloroflexota bacterium
CAACTGGCCGCGATTGCTTTGCTCAGCACTGCCTTGGCCGATGATGCTAGCATGCATCAGGCGTTGGAGCGTTTGCCTCGGGTTGTTGGCGACACCCTGAGTAATCTGCCAGATATGGCGAATGTGGTGCAGCGCTATCGTTACATGCAGCAATGTGTGGTGATTGGCCGTGGCTACAATTATTCAACCGCCTTTGAATTGGCGCTCAAACTCAAAGAATTAACCTATACAATTGTGCAGCCCTACAGCAGCGCCGACTTTTTGCATGGCCCGGTGGCCGTGCTCGAACCAGGGTTTCCAGTAATTGTGATTGCGCCAAGTGGCCAGATGTTGCCCGAAATGCAAAGCTTCATCCAAACTATTCGCGAGCGTGGCGCAGAAATTCTGGCGATTAGCGATGACCATGATACCCTGCGCTTGAGCCGCACAGCCTTGCGCACCCCAACTGGTTTGCCCGAATGGCTCTCGCCAATTATCAACATTGTGCCTGGCCAACTGCTGGCCTTGCATCTAGCCCACACCCGCGATTTCGATGTTGATCAGCCGCGTGGTTTGCGCAAAGTTACTGAAACCCGCTAAGTTTTCAAAACTCAACCTTTACCAAGCCTTGCAGTTGTGCAGGGCTTGTGGTTTTTAGCCCAAAAAGCCAAATCTATGCTACAGTAGAATAATTAAGCACAGATTCTTTTCATTGTGAGAGTGTTATGTTGAAAAATAGAACAGCTTATAACGCATTTTTACCCAAAAAAGGGATATTATTATCTGAGTTAGGCACGCCAGAATATGCCTTAGACCAGCAAGACGCAATGAATGCGATTGTTATTATCGAAGATTTAGCAATTCCTATTCTCGGTGGAGATGTTTATCTGCAAAGTTTAGAAGGTATTGAAATAAGCTATGAAAATTGGTCTATAGAGCGCCAACCTAGTGAATCATTAGATAATTATGTATTCAGAAGTTGCACCTATACCCGTAATTATATTGCTCGGTTTCCGGTTCAAGCTGAGAAATTACCGTTATTTGTGCTGGTGCTTGCCAGTGACCTTCAAATGATACTTCCATAAAGACGATTAAAAGGAGTGCATACGATACTGGTATTGTCGTTTCACGATAGCCTAGCAATATAGGCAATGATCCCGAAACAATCCAAAAATCTAGCATAGAAACATTAATTAGCTTGCGGCCAGAACATGGCAATGCTAAACTACAGCTATGCTTCCTGTGATATGCGGCAAGGAGACGTGCAATGCCTACAATTACTGTTCCTGAAGCGTTGGCGCTGCGCTTACAACAGCATGCTTTGGCTCACCATCAATCGATGGAAACATTAGCTATCAGCTTATTAACAAGTGCTTTAGATACCGTGACCGATCCTCAGGTGCTTGCTGTCGTCCAACGAATTCAATCTATGCCACCCAATCCAACCCAGATTCGGCCAGCCCAAGGCTCACTCGCAGCAGCACTTCACGATGCTCAGGGATCTGATCCGGCGATTGGTCAGGCGTGGGATGCAGCGTGGCAAGAGGTTGAAACCACAATTTACTACAGATAAGGACTTCGCCGCAGTTCCTGAACTTCGTATTGAAAACTGGCTTCGCTGATCATAAATCATTCGGCCAATTCGTGGCTTAAAAAACTCCTAAAAAAACCAAACTTTAGAGCATTGGGCAATAAACTAAGAGAAATAGGCAAGCGATTGTAGCCCCAAGATCTATACTGTTGTTAGCATAAATTTCAGCTGCAAGGAGTTTGCAATGCAACAACGAACGCTTGGCACGACTGGTTTGGTTGTCTCGGAAATTGGCTTGGGCTGTATGGGCATGAGCCAAAGCTATGGCCTTGGCGGCGATAAACAATCAGCAATTAACTTAATCCATACAGCGGTTGAACGCGGCGTAACCTTCTTCGATACCGCCGAAGTTTATGGCCCCTACATCAATGAAGAATTGGTTGGCGAGGCGCTTGAGCCATTTCGCAACCAAGTCGTGATTGCTACCAAGTTTGGATTTAACTTACACCCTGATGGCAAACCTGGCTGGTCGGGAGTCAATAGCCATCCTGATCAGATTAAACGGGTGGCCGAAGCATCGCTTAAACGCCTACGCATCGAAGCGATCGATCTATTCTATCAACATCGCGTCGATCCGAATGTGCCAATTGAAGAAGTGGCGGGCGCAGTCAAGGATCTCATTCAGCAAGGCAAAGTTAAGCATTTTGGGCTTTCTGAAGCGGGTTCCCAAACGATTCGCCGTGCCCACGCGGTTCAGCCAGTCGCCGCTTTGCAAAGCGAATATTCCTTGTGGACCCGTGAACCAGAAACCGAAATTATGCCGACGCTGGCAGAATTGGGGATTGGCTTTGTGCCATTCAGCCCACTAGGCAAGGGCTTTTTGACGGGCAAAATCGACCAAAGCACCGTCTTTGCTCAAGGCGATATTCGTAATCGAATTCCACGTTTTTCGCCTGAAGCGCTGCAAGCCAACCAAGCCTTGATCGATTTGCTCGAAGCGATTGCCGCGCAAAAACAGGCCACTACTGCGCAAATTGCCTTGGCATGGTTGCTAGCCCAAAAACCATGGATCGTGCCGATTCCAGGCACGCGCCGCGTCGAACGCTTGGAAGAAAATCTAGGCTCGGCAGCAATTCGCCTGACTGAGGCAGATGTACAAGCAATCGAGCAAGCCGCCGCTTCAGTGAACATTCAAGGCGCACGCTACCCCGAAGATTTAGAAAAAATGACTGGTTTGTAGGAAATGTACTGAGGCGTTGGATGTTGCCAGCGCCTCTTTTACTTGTCTGGTGGGTTTGGCCCAGGAATTGGCTCAGGCTCAATTACTGGTTCAAGCCCAGTTAATTCGCTGCCCAAACGTCCCAACAACACCTTAAATTGGTCGGGATTATCAGGATGCCACTCGAAGCGAGCGCGCTCAAACCACTGGGTAACCACTTGGTCGCCATCAGCATTAATTTCGTATTGAGCGCTGGTTAACGGCAAACCAAACAATTGCAACGAACGGGCATAGCTATCCAAGCCTGTGGTGGTTGTGCCATGGCTCTCCCAATACTGCTTAAACCCCATCCCTAGATCTTGATTACAAACATTATGCCCAGTTTCGCCAAACCACAAACAATCAGCGGCTGGACGGCGGGCGGCGGGTTCCAATTCGCGGTTGAGTTGGGCGAGGCGTTCTTTGCCCAACAAGCCAATTTGAATTTCGTAGGGCGTGCCGATCAAATTGCTATGGTGCTCCAAGCGTTGGCGTTCCGTCCATTGAATGCTGAGGGTTGGGCCTTGATCGGGAGCTTGGTAGCGTTCTTTGGCAGTGATTGGATAGCCGAAAACTGACAGGCCACCGTTATCACGCCAATAACCGTCAAATGGCGCTTCAACGCAATAGGCTTTGAGTTCGGGGAAACAATAGCTGCTCGCGGCAGTGCTAGCACGAATTGGCACGATCAAAAGCACTGCTACTGCCAAAAATTTCAATTGCTTCATCGCAAAAACTCCTTGCTTTTGATTGCGAGTATAACATAAGCCTCAACCCCAGCTTTGGTAGAAAATGTCAAGTTTTATATGGATTTAGAGCCTATACTTCGGGCTAGGGTTGCTAGACAAACTTAATTTTAGTGAATAATTACTAAATTTTTTAAGTTTATTCTTTAGATACTTTCACTATAATCTTGCTATGTTCAATGATGATCAGGAGGCTAGGAATGCGACGTTTGGTTCAACTTTCGCTGCTGATGGTGTTGGGTGTCGCATGGCTCGGTTCGACGCGGGCACATACCGCAATTCCGAATGGCACATCAATTGTGTTTGATGAAGCCTTGGCTACCGGTTGGCAAAATTGGTCGTGGAGCACGACGGCAGCCTTTGATAGTACTGCCCAAGCGCATACAGGCACGAAATCGACGGCGGTGACCTTTGAGGCGTGGGGCGGTTTTTCGCTGCACTCACCTGGCTTGATTCCTGCCGAAGCCTTGACTGGAATTAGTTTTTGGGTCTATGGTGGTACTGGCGGCGCACAATTTAATGCTGGGGTCACGACAACTGATGGTGGCAATATTGTCACTGCTGTGCCAGTCAATGCTCCGGCTGGCCAATGGACTCAGGTTCAATTGACCATGGCCCAGTTGGGCAACCCCAGCGCAGTCTCACGGATTAACTTGCAAGAATCCACGGGCGTGGCCCAAGCAACCTTTTACATCGACGATCTTATCCTCAATATTGTCGATTTCGCCCCGCCAGGCACAGTTAATGTAACGATCGACACCGATCAAACCGTGCTTGACTTTAGTGCCCGTAATGCACTCGGGACTAATTATGGTATGTGGGGGGTCGAAGCTGCGGCCAATACAACCTTTTTGGCCCGCAGTGGAGCATTGGGCAATATGACCATTCGCTTGCCTGGCGGCTCAATGAGCCAAGACCATGGGGCAATCAACTGTGAATTGGGCGCGGCCAACACAATTGCCAACGCATGGCCATGTAATTATGAATGGGCCATGACCCCAACTGATTTTATTGAATTCCTAAGCGCAACCGATCGCGATGCGATCTGGACGATCAATACCAATGTAACTTCGGGCGAAGCCGCCGCGTTGGTGGCCTTCTTCAATGGCGATGTCACCGATCAACGGGCACTTGGCACCGATCACAAGGGCGTGAATTGGCAGACGGTCGGCCACTGGGCTCAACTGCGGGCCAGCCATGGCAACGCCGCTCCAGTTGGCATCAAATATTGGGATTTTGGCAACGAAACCTATGGATCATGTGTCCAAGGCTGGGAAGTTGGCTGGACTTGCGATGGCGCTGAATACATCAACGGTTTGCCAGCACCTAATCGCCACGAAGGCTATCTTGAAGTTCGTGCAGCAATGAAAGCGGTTGACCCAACGATTATGGTCGGCGTAACTGGCTTGGCCAACCCAACCGAATTCAATAACTGGACAACCAAAGTGCTGACCGAGGGCGGCGATGTGATCGACTACCTCGCGATTCACCCCTACTCCTTTGTTGATGTGCCGAACAATGATGCGCTTGGTCGTTATTTGATGCTTTCGCGCCCGCAAAAACAATGGCCGGAAGTTTTTGCTAGCACTCGTCAAGCAATCGCCGATTTTGCTGATGGTCGCGATATTCCGATTATGATTGGCGAATACAATTTGAGCGCTGGTTGGCCGTATGATCCGCAAGCGATGATGACCAAAGCACTGAATATGTTGTTTATTGCCGATACAACTGGCCAAATTATTCAAGGCGATGTGTTAGCCGCCAACCATTGGCTGTTAAATGGCAATGTACAAAGCAATGGCACCGATTATGGTTTGATTGGCGATGTGCCAAGCTACACTCGTAGCCCGCAATATTATGCCTTCCATCTCTGGCAATTTTTTGGCAATCGCCTGCTCGAATATAGCAGCGATGCCGATGCCGAAACCCAAATCAGCTTTTATGCTGGCAGCGATGGCCATACGATCTCGCTGATGGCAATCAACAAAACAGGCCAAGCGACCACCACCAATGTCCAACTTCGCGCTGGTGGTGTGGTCATTCCGGCAATTTCTGGCTCGATTGATGTGGCCCAAGCCGCTAGCCTCGATGCAACCACAATCACGTATAATGGGCAAACCAATGTGAACGATGATTTTAGTAATGCGCAAACGGTTGAATTGACCGAAGTCGGCGAAACCACCACGGTCACGCTGCCCGCTTACTCAATCACGCTCTTACGGTTTGCAACCGATGACGGCACCCATACGCTCTATAATCCGTTGGTGCTGCTCAACAAATAGAACGGATAGATTGTGTTCAACCCGCTAGCCGAGTTGTCGGCACTTGATCAAAGGGTACTGTGCGATTTAGCCGCACAGTACCCTATTAAATTAACCCTTGAAGCTGATACTGCTGGAATGCCACTTTGGCAACTGCTGATGGCCCGCCTCAACCTCTCGCCAACCTTGGCCCAAACCCTGATGGTGCGCGGCGCGATTTGGATCAACAGCGTGCGCGTCAATGATCCGTTGGCTGAGGCTTCACCTGAAGGCGAATTGGTGGTGCATACGCCGCCTGCTGGTTTATATGCCAACCCCGTGGTCACTCCTGCCGACATCTTATTTGAAGATGAATGGATTTTGGTGCTCAATAAGCCAGCCGCTTGGTATAGCGTGGCCACACCGTGGGATACCTTTGGGCATCTCGAAGGTGCATTACACCGTTTTTTTCTTGGGCGCGATGGCGAAGCCGTACCGTTTCACCTGGTACATCGACTGGATCATGGTACCTCAGGCGCGTTGATCGTCTCCAAAAATCCTAGCCTTAATAGTCGTTTTCAGCGCATGTTCAACGAAGGTCGGGTGCAGAAAACCTACTTGGCGCTATGCAGTGGCGTGCCTGATTGGACAGAATTAGAGGTTGTGACAGGCCATTCCCGTGGCGAGTTTGGGCTGTGGTCGGTTTACCCCGAAGCAATGATCGATCAATTGTATGGGCCTAAGGATCGGCGAGTGCGGCGGGCGCACACTAGTTTTACAGTGCAGGCAGTTGGGCAACAAGCGGCTTTGCTGGCGGCTCGCTTGCACACTGGCCGCACCCATCAAATTCGTTTGCACGCAAAACATATTGGGCATCCCTTAGTGGGCGATCAACGCTATGGTGGCGTAACTCAGTTTGGCAATTTGAGCATTCCTGATCAATTATTACATGCTGCTTGGCTGCAATTTCCCCATCCGCGTTATGGCTCGATGCTTGAGTTAATCGCGCCAGTGCCAAGCGTATGGCACACGGTCGGAGCAGCAGTCGGGATTGATCTGCAAACGGGATTGCTCAAAGAAGGACATACAGCGCCATGACCTTGTTGATTTTATGCGGGTTTGCCTTGTTGGCGGGTTTTATTGATGCGGTGGCTGGTGGCGGTGGCTTAATTCAGTTGCCACCCTTGTTAATTACCCAAAAAGATCTTGCCCCAGCCTTTATCCTTGGAACCAATAAATTTGCCGCAGTTACGGGTACGGCCACGGCAGCGGTCAATTACAATCGGCGAGTCAAAGTCAATTGGCGAATCGTCGTGCCGGGTATGATCAGTGCGGCAATATGTTCGTGGTTAGGGGCGCGAGCCGTCAGTTTGATTCGACCAGAGCTTTTTCGACCAATTATGCTGGTGTTGATTATCGCTATGGCGATCTATACCTTTAAACGCAAAGATTTTGGTAGCGCTGCCCGCCAAACCAAAGCCTCAGCCAAGCCGATTCCATATGTTTTGGTTTTTTGTGGATTAATTGGTTTTTATGATGGAATTTTCGGGCCTGGCACTGGCAGTTTGTTAATGTTTGCCTTTGTAGGCATTTTGGGCTTCGATTTTTTGCAAGCCTCAGCCACCACCAAAATTATTAATGTAACCACCAACGTTGCAGCTTTGGTTCAATTTCTCAGCGTAGGCCAAATTATTTGGCATTTGGCTGTGCCAATGGCGATTTGCAATATTGTGGGCGGCATCATTGGTTCGCGCATGGCCATGGCCAAGGGCAGCCAGTTTGTGCGCGTGATCTTTTTGGTGGTGGTAGTTGGGGTGATTTTGCGCTATGGCTACGATATCGTTCGAGAGTTTATCTAGAAAGTATGGTTTAAAGCAGAGTATTGAGTAGGGGCTAGGGATCAGAGGTCAGGGGGCAGAACTTCCATGAAGCGCTAGCCCTTGATCCTTGATCCCTGGCCCCTGATCCTTAAGTCATCAGTTTGCGATTTCAGCCACATCGCTTTCGGCGCGTTCGGCGACAGAGCCAATTGAGAAATATTTAGCATCAGGGTGGTGCACGACGATGGCGGCGGTGCTTTGCTCAGGGTCAAGCTGGAAGGCCGAGGTCAAACTGACATCGATCTCTTTGGCGGGCAAAACGCTAAACAGCTTGGTATGCTCCTCAAGATCGGGGCAGGCTGGGTAGCCCCACGAATAGCGTTTGGCCTGATAGCTCAAACCTAAGCCTTGGCTGATAATTTTGTTGGTAAATTCAGCGAGTGCTTCGGCATAGGTCGTGCTCAAGCCATGGCTAAAGAACGATTCGCTATAATCGTTGGCTTTTTGCAAGCTTTCGACGCGCTCAGCTGCAACATGGCCCATGGTGACGATTTGCAAACCAACCACATCGAACTCGCCGCTTTCAACTGACCGGAAGTAGTCAGCTAGACATAAGCGTTCGCGACTTGGTTGGCGTGGGAAGGCGAAGCGGGTCAGCACGGTTTTGCGATCCTTAGGATCGTAGACCACCAACTCTTCGCCAGCGGCTTGGGCTGGAAAGTAGCCATAGACTGCCTGCGGTTGCAGCCAGCCATTACGCTTGGCATCATCGATCATGCGGCGTAACCGTGGTTTGAACTCATCATTGACCACCCGATCATATTCAGCGCCCTTGAGGTTTTTGATGCCCCAACCCAAGCGCCAAAGCGTATTCAAGTCGAGATATGGTGTAACATCATCGAGCCGAATTTTCTTGGCGACTTGTACGCCCCAGAATGGTGGGGTTGGCACGGGATTATCGTTACGGGTGGCTGAGCGTTCGCCACTAGGATTATTTTTGCCCAGTTTTTCCAACAGCGTGCGACCACGCTCTGGCGCTTTCAACGATTCGCGGGCAGCATCTTCCATAACGCTCAAATATTCTTCACGCACGGCTGGGTCGGAGAGTTTATCCATGGTTTCGAGGCCTTCAAAGGCATCTTTGCAATAGAAAACCCCGCCAGTGTAGGCCACTTCTGGCTCAGGGAAGAGAATGCGTTGACCATATTGGCGATTGATTGCCGCGCCACCAACCAGCACTGGGAAGGCCAAATTACGCTTGTGTAACTCCTGCACACACAATGGCATTTGCTTGGATGTGCTGACCAACAAAGCCGAAAGCCCAATTGCATCGGCCCCAACTTCAAGCGCTTTTTCGATGATCGTATTGACTGGAACTTGCTTGCCAAGGTCGTAAACGGTGTAGCCGTTATTCGACAAAATCGTGTAAACCAAGTTTTTGCCAATGTCATGTACATCGCCATAGACCGTGGCTAGCACAACTTTGCCCTTGGTTGTGCCTTCGACCCGATCAAGGAATTGTTCGAGGTGGGCAACGGCACGTTTCATCACTTCGGCAGATTGCAGCACATACGGCAGAATCAATTCGCCAGCGCCGAATTTATCGCCAACTTCTTTCATGGCTGGCAGCATTACGCCATTGAGAATATCGATGGCTGCTTCGCCTTGGGTTTGGCCGCCAGCTTCGCGCCATGCCCGCGATTCGTCGATATCGGCTTCGATGCCATCTTTTTTGCGATGCAGAATTTTCCAATGAATTCGTTCTTCGGCATTCATGGTAGCGGTTGGGTCAACTTTGGCTTCGCCAGCAACCGCTGTATTGGCCTCAAAATATTGGATGAAACGCGGCAAGGCTTCTTCGTCGCTGTTGAAAATCACATCTTCACAGACCTTGCGGGTTTCGGCGGAGATTTCAGCGAATGGCATGACGTGGGTTGGATTGATGATCGCTGCGTCAAGCCCGGCCTTGACTGCGTGATACAAAAAGACCGAGTTGAGCGCTGAGCGGGCGTGCGGCTGAATCCCGAATGAGAGATTCGAGACCCCGAGCACCGTCATTGCGCCGGGAATTTCAGCCTTGATCCGCCGAATACCTTCCATGGTTTCTTTGGCCGATTCGCGCAATTCGGCTTGGCCTGTGGTTAATGGGAAGGTCAGGGCATCAAAGAGCCAAGCATCATTTTGCACACCATATTCTTGGCGGCCCATTTCGGCCATGCGTTTGGCGATGACAACCTTGGCTTCAGCAGTATGCGCCATGCCTTCTTCATCGATCGTCAAGGCAATAATTGCCGCGCCATAACGAGCAACCAAGGGCATGGTTTTATCGAATTTCTGTTCGCGCCCGCCTTCGAGCGAGGTTGAGTTGATGATCGCGCGGCCTGGATAGATTTGCAGCGCCGCGTCAATCACTTCATGCTCGGTTGAGTCGATTACCAACGGCAATTCAACGCCCATGGTTAATTTTTTGAGCAACTTTTGCATTTGCTCTTTTTCATCGGGGCGTTCGGTCATTGCAACACACACATCGAGTGCGTGCGAGCCACTATCGGCCTGCTCACGAGCAATTTGCAACACACCATCATAATCATCTTTGAGCAACAACTTTTTAACTTTGCGTGAACCGACCGAGTTGACTCGTTCGCCAATGATAAATGGACCTGGATCTTGATTGAGCTGCAAGGAGCGCATGGCTGATGAAACTTGGGGAACCGTAGGAGCTTGATTGGGTTTTGGTGGGCAATCGTTGCCGATTGAATCGACCAACGCCCGCAGGTGAGCCGGAGTTGTACCACAACAACCACCAACGACGCGCACGCCCAAATCCTTGACAAACTCAGTCAAGCTTTTGGCAAAGCCTTCTGGCTCTAATGGAAAGACGGTTTCGCCATTGACTTCCATTGGCAAACCAGCGTTTGGTATACACGAAATTGGCAATTTGGAATTAGCGGCGAGGTAGGTGATGGCGGGCCGCATATGTTCGGGGCCAGTCGAACAATTCAAGCCAATCACATCAACATCGGCCAAAGCTTCGAGTGTAACCATCGTGGCCTGAATATCAGTGCCTAGCAACATCCGCCCTGAGAGATCCAAAAAGACTTGGGCTTGAATCGCAATATCAGGGCGTTTGAGTTCGGCCAAGCCGCGGCGAATACCATCGATTGCCGCTTTGACTTCGAGAATATCGACGCTGGTTTCAACCAAGAGCACATCAACCCCACCTTCCACTAAGGCGATGGTTTGCTCTTTGAAGGTATCAGAGAGTGCATCCCAGGTAATATTTGAGAGGGTTGGGTCGTCGGATGAAGGTAAAAAGCCGGTTGGCCCCATCGAGCCAGCCACGAAACGTTTGCGACCATCTTTGGCTTGGTAGCGGTCGGCGACACTGCGGGCTAGTTGGGCAGCTTTGAAATTTTGCTCGTAAGTTTTATCAGCCAAGCCCCATTCATGCAAGCGAATGCGGGTTGATTGGAAGGTATTGGTTTCCAACACATCAACCCCAGCTTCCATAAACGAGCTATGAATTTGTTCGATGATATCGGGGCGCGTCAAGGCGAGATAATCGCGTGCGCCGAAGTACTGTTCGCCGCCAAAATCCTCAGGCTTGAGATCGTACAAATCCAAGCTAGTACCCATTGCGCCGTCGTAAATCAGAACACGTTTCGCCAATTCGGCGACGTAAGGTTTTATGCTGGTCATGACGCATTCCCTTATTGGTATGGCCTGCGCTGCCAAAGCGCAAAACCAAGGTTAAAAAAAACTCCTCGCGCACTGGCGAGGGCTTCAATCATTGAGTTGCCACTCATCTATCAGCGCGATTGCTGCTGGAAGAAGCACCTTTCTCGGCGAGACGGTTGCTGGAGTGTCATCGGGCCAGATCCCTCGACTCCTCGTGATGAGGTATTCAATTATGGGCAGTATAGCAAATCTTAGTTAAAAAGCAAAAAACCACGAATAAAGTAGGGGTGATAGTACGCATGAGGATGTGGTTTGGTGGAGATAGGCGAGTGGTTAATGGTGGGCCATGAGGGATTCGAACCCCCAACCAAGCGGGTATGAGCCGCGTGCTCTAACCGTTGAGCTAATGGCCCTTCTCACCGGAGTGTATAGTACCACACTTTTTAGACAATGGTGCAGTATTTCAAGCACAAATTCAGAGGAACGCAGGGTTTTCGTCCTACGTTCCTCTCGATTGTAATGTGGTGGATTCTAAAGGCTCTAACCATTGAACTCTGAACCCCGAATCCTGAACCCTACTCCCTAGAGATGTTGGCTGAAAAAGTCGGTGATGCGGTTGTAGCAAGTCACTTTGTTGGCATACTTCAGCACATCGTGGCCTTCGTCGCTGAATAACAGATAATCGACATTTTTACCCAAGGCTTGCAATTCGTGCACCACTTCGCTCGATTCACGCTCAATCACCCGTGGATCGTTGGCTCCTTGAGTCACCAACAATGGGCACGCTAAGTTGTGCATATAGGTTTTGGGCGAGCGCTCGACCAAGAAATCATGTTCGGTTACAGGATCGCCAACTTGGGTTGCCATGTAACTCTTCCAAGTTTCAGGCACTCGCGCCGAAAAGGTGTGTAAATCGTAGGGGCCAAACATATCGATGCCTGCTCGCCAAAGCTCAGGGTGACGGCCAAGTAAGGTCAGGGTCATAAAACCGCCATATGAGCGCCCCATAACTCCGGCTCGTTTGGTGTCAATCAACGGGTCATTGACTAAAACCTTGGTCATGGCATGCACATGATCAAGCCGATCTTGGCCGCCCCAATCGTGGGTAACGTGGTTCATATACTTAAAGCCATAGCCACTGCTGCCACGCACATTGGGTACAAATACTGCAAAGCCCTTCAAGGTCAAAAATTGAATCAAGGGCATCGAGAACCAGGCGAAGTCGGGGCGTTCTTGGCCTTGCGGGCCACCATGGATGTAATAAACCAAGGGGCGTGGGCCTTCGTAACCCAAAGCTGGAGCTGGGCGATAGAGTCGCGCCGAAATGCGCAAACCGTCGTGTGAGTTGAATGCAGCATCTTCGCCAGCCGCTAAATGCTCAACTGGAATGCCCAAAACTCGTTCGTTGGTGTGCTGTTGCAGCTCTTGGCTGGGCTTAATTGTGTAGATTTGGGTTGGAGCAATCGCAGTCGAGAACGAAAGCGCAAAGCTATCACTCGCTTCATCATAGTCGATCGACTCTAAAACGCCGTTGTCGAGCGGTGCTTGGCCAACCAAAACCTTGGTGACAAGCATGCGCTTGCCAGCTAAATCAAGCTCAGCTTCGTAGCACCACGAACAGCCATCGATATTGTAGCCAATCAAAAAGCGCTGCTCAGTTAGGTGCAGCAAACGATCGAACTCGCCTTGACCAGTATGCACCAAGCCCTCGATCGTCACAGAATCCAAACTTTGTGAGCCATCAAGGCGCAACAAGGCTAAACTGTAACAATCATCAAAGATGCTGGTGCTCACCAAGGCAACCTGATCATTGACCCATTCAGCAAAGCCCATGCCATTTGGCTCGATCGTGGTTGTACGTTGCTCCATGGGTGTGCCGAAAACCACCGAACGCTCAGTGCTGCCAAGCTGCTGGCGATAAATCACGCTATCACCAATGCCATAGCCATCGACCGTCAAAATTGTTTGTTGATCCGCTGCTGAGGTTGCATAAAATGGGCCATCTGGGCCAGTATAAAGCAGTGTGCTGCTGCCCGTTAGCACATTAATTTGATAGCAACTAAGTTCAGGTCGAACACGTGAAGCAACATTCAAATAGCCGATCCCTGTGCTTGGGTCAAGCTTGGAGAGGTTGGTTTGGGCATCAGCAAATTGGTCGCCAAAAACTGGCTCAGGGAAGCCACCAGTCAAGGGGATGCGCAGCGGTTGGTAGTTTTCATCGCCATCTTTATCGATCATGACCACAATTTGATTGTATTCGGCCAGCACCACAAACGATTTTCCGCCCATATGATGCGGCGTTTGCAAGGCAATATCGGGCGGCAGCAATGGCTCAGGCACACTGCCAGTCAGCAACATTCGATACAAACTCAGGCGGCCATTCAAATCACTAATAAAATAAAGATAATCGCCAGCGCGTTGCGGAACAACAAATTGACGAGCGGCAAGCAAGGCTTCGATGCGTGGCATTCTTCCAACTCCTTGGTAACAGCAATTTCATACTATTGTAGAGCGCATTGCGCTGATCAAGCTTCATTCAAAAGGTGTAGCCACAAGGTGTAGTTGGCTGTGGTAGACTGACAAGTAGGCCTTGAGGGATTGTGTTATGCTCCAACTCATCCAAACTAAATTAGTTGTGCCGCCACCACGCGAACGGGTGGTCAAACGTTCGCGCCTCTATCAGCGGCTTGATGCTGGGCGTAACCAACGCCTAACCTTGATCAGTGCTCCAGCTGGCTTTGGCAAAACGACCTTAGTGAGTGCTTGGTTGCACACTACCAAACAGCAACATTGTGTTTGGCTCACCCTCAATAACCACGATAACGATCCCTTACGCTTTGCCCAATATCTGCAACAAGGCTTTCAGGCTCAACTGCCGCAGTTCAATTGGCAATGGCTGGAGCTACTCGGCCATCAAGTGTTAATCAATGTGGTTACTACTCTGATCAACCAACTCCACGAGCAAGTTGATCAATGGGTATTGGTGCTCGATGATTATCAAATGATCGATCATCCAGTCATTCATGAAGCGCTTACCATGTTGATTGAGCATTGCCCGCCGCAATTGCATATCGTGTTGACGTGTCGTCAACAACCAGCCTTACCTTTGGCCCGCTGGCGAGCACGCAATTGGCTAACCACCGTTGGCGTAGCCGATTTACGTTTTACCGATTATGAGGGCGGTGAGTTTCTGCGCGATGTCATGCACGTTCGGCTAAATCAGCAGATTGAAAGTCAAGTGCTGCATCAAAGTGCTGGTTGGATTGCTGGCCTGCAACTGGCCGCCTTAGCCTTATCCGAAGCGCCTAGCCCTGAGCATGGTTTACGGGCGCTCAATTCGGGTCAAGCGAGCGATATTAGCGTTTATTTGCTCGAAGAAGTTTTTCAGCAACAACCAACATCAATTCAGCAAGCTCTGTTGGCTTTGGCTCCGCTTGATCGCTTTAATCGCTCGTTGGCCGATTTTATGCATCAACAACGGGAACTTGGCTCAAGTCAACTTGATCAGATTATCGAACGCCAGCTGTTTATCGGGGCGCTTGACCAGGAGTGGTGGCAATTACACCCGCTGTTTCGTGATTTTCTGCTGCAACACGCCAATTTGATCGATCCTGAACTACGCAATCGTGTTTTGGCAATCGCCGCCGAATGGTGTCGCGACCAACATTATATTCACGATGCAATGCACTATGCCTTGCAAGCCCAAGCGCATCAGTTAGCGGCGGCAATTCTTACGCCGTGGGTTGGCCAATTTGTGCGCGAAGCGGCCTTTTATACCTTACGGCCATGGCTCGATCAATTGCCAATTAATATCATCTGGAATGAGCCACGTTTGTGCATTGCTCAAATGTGGATTTTGATAACCTTGCGCAATGGCGAGGGCATTCAAGGCTATCTCGAACGGATCAGCCAGTTGGTTGGCAGTAACGAACCAAATCCTTTGGCTGCTGAGGCCTTGGCGTTGGGTGCATTGGCCGCAACCATGACCTCAAAGCTTGAGCAAGCTACCTTATGGGGTGAACAAGCCAAACGCCTGAATACGAGCAACGATCCGACGATTCAAGGGGTGATGACCTTTTGTTTAGCAGTGGTAGCCCATTTTCAGGGTGATGCTCAACAGGCCGAAATGTTCTATCAACAAACTGAAACTTTAGGCCAAACGATTAATAGTCGCTTTTTATCAACGGTTGGTGCGGTAAATCGCGCTGGTTTATTGCACGATGTCGGCCAATTTAGCCGCGCCGAACAGATTTGCTTGAGTTTGATCGAACAAGCGCAAGCCTTGCCAGCACCCCGCCCATTTATGGCTGGCATGTATTGGATGTTGTCACGCATTTATCATCAGCGCCATCAATTGCCCGAAGCCTTGGCGGCGGTCGATCAAAGCCTCAACAACAGCAAAATAATGGATAATCGCCAAATGTGGTGTGTGGCCCAAGCGCAGCGGGTGGCAATTTTGCAATCGCAGAATGATTATCCCCAAGCAGTACACTGCTTACTCCAGCTTGAGGAATATGCGATTGGCCATGATAATGCCAAAATTCGCCTGATTATTCAACAAACCCGCTGCTTGCTGGCGATTGAGCAGCACGATTTAGCCCAAGCCAGCCTATGGTTGGCTTTGATCAACGCCGACCCTGAGGATTTAAATAACCCGATTAATCAATGGTTGGGCGGTTTGCTAGCTTTGCGTCAAGCAGCGCTGGATCAAGCATCCAGCTTATTAAATCAAGCCCTAACTACCGCTGAACGGATTAATTTTGTACCGCTCTTAGTCAGTATCTACGCCACCTTGGCCATGGTTTTGGCTCGCCAAGGCCAACTGCCTAAGGCGCTTGAGCAACTCCAACATGCCTTGACAATTGCCGAGCCAGAGTCAATTATTCAACCGTTGCTCGATTTACAGGCTGGGTTGATTCCATTATTGCAACAATTGCCAAGTAGCCCGTTAGTTTTGCGCTTGCTGCACCACAATCGACTAGAGACTGTTGATTTGGCGATAACCCCCCGTGAACATGAGATTTTGCGTTACTTGGCGGCTGGCTTGGGCAATCGCGCGATCGCTGAAGCCTTGGTGATTGCCGAAAGCACCCTTAAACGCCATATTAGCAATTTGTACCTCAAGCTCGATGTACATAACCGTACTGCCGCAATTGTGAAAGCTCGCGAACAAGGCTTAATCGATTAAATTCCATCAAGCTCAGCATTTTGCCCAAACCCTTCAACTTTGGGGCTTGACAGGCTGCTGTTTCGGTTTATACTTCGATGTATACAGACCTGTGAGGATATATGCAAGCATCACCAATCAAAGGCCATGCCCGAAGCCATATTCTGGCAACGGCTGCAAGCTTATTTTACCGCCAAGGGATTCGAGCTACCGGAATTGACCAAATTATTGCGGAGACTGGAATTACCAAAAAAACCTTCTACTACCATTTTGCCTCGAAGGATGCCTTGATTTTGGCCTATATTGAGCAGCGCGATGCTGAATGGCGCTCATCGTTGCCAGCCAATGTGGCGGCTCGCGCTAATACTCCAGTTGGCCAACTCTTAGCCTTGTTCGATGTATTAGCTGATCGATTTACGGCGGCAGATTTTCGTGGCTGTGCCTTTACCAACACGATTGTCGAAACCGCTGATCGCGAGCATCCAGCGCATACAGCGGCGTTGGCGCATAAAGATTTCTATCGCGGCTACATTAATCAACTTTTGGCTGCGGCTGGAATTACTGATCCACAGTTGGCTTATGGGTTATTGCTCTTAGTTGATGGCGCGTTGGTAACGGCGTTGCGCGAGGGTACACCCACAGCAGCCTTGATGGCCAAACATGCCGCCCGAATTTTGTTGCATGCAGCGGGCTTAAATGTACCGTTGGAAACTGATCCGACGCTTGTTTAACCAAGGATTTAAACGATGAAAGCAATTCAAATTGATCAATTCGGGGCCGCCAATGTCTTAACTTACACCGATGTTGCCATGCCTCAACTCCAACCGGGCGAAGTTCTAGTACGCAATCAAGCAGTTGGGGTTAATTTTGTTGATATCTATCAACGCAGTGGGCGGATTGCGGGCATTGGCTTGCCCACAATTTTGGGTATGGAAGGAGCGGGAGTTATTGCCGAACTTGGCGCTGGCGTTGAGGGTTGGGAAGTTGGCATGCCCGTGGCCTATGTCAACATTCGCGGAGCCTACGCCGAATATATCAGCATTCCTGCTGATCGTTTGATTCGCTTGCCTGAGGGTATCGAGCCAGCCATTGCCACGGCAGTGCTTGAGCAAGGCATCACAGCGCATTATCTTGCCCACGATTCATATCCGATTAAAGCTGGCGATACGGTTTTGGTGCATGCTGGCGCTGGTGGCACAGGGCTATTGCTAACCCAAATGGCCAAACAATTGGGTGCGACCGTGATCACGACGGTTTCAACCGAGGCCAAAGCTGGCTTATCGTATCAAGCAGGGGCAGATCATGTGGTTATATATGCTGATGGAGCGTTTGCTGAAGCAGTTTTAGCCTATACCCAGCAACGTGGCGTAGCAGCTGTTTACGATTCAGTTGGTGCGGCAACCTTTGAACAAAGCCTCAAGGTATTGCAACGTCGTGGAACCTTGGTCCTCTTTGGTGCTTCGAGCGGCCCAGCCCCAGCCTTTGACCCACAACGCTTAATTCAAGGCTCATACATGCTCACGCGGCCTAGCATTGGCCATTTTATCGTCGATTCAGCTGAGCTAGCCTATCGTAGTAATGCAGTTTTCAATGGCATTTTGGATGGATCACTCACCTTACATCACTATACTTGCTATAGTTTGTCCGATGCGCAACAAGCTCATCAAGCTTTGGAGCAACGTCAAACAACAGGTAAATTGCTATTATTGCCAGCTTAAATAACAAAAAGCCCCTCTCCTGCCTAGCGGGAGAGGGGTTGGGGTGAGGGTATTTTTAGAGGGCGGTTTGGTTTTCGCGCACGGTAGCCAATTTGCCAAGGTGGCAAGCTTCGCTCAAGCTCACCAAATAAGGCAAATCTTCGCCATATTCGATCACGCTAATCGAGGCATTGGTAATCCACAAGCGATTGATCCGATCCATATTGATTCCAAGTGCATCGGCAACCAAAATTTTGACAACTACATCGTGGGTTGAAAAAATCACAGTTTCGTTGGGGCGTTCGCTCAAAACCCGTTCTTTAAAGTCAATCACGCGCTTGAGGATGTTCGAGAAGCTTTCGCCATTAGGCATTTGCGAACGAGTTGGGAAATATTGCCATTCGCGTAATTCAGCGCCATATTGAGCTTTAACATCGGGGCTATACAACCCTTGCCAATCGCCATGATGAATTTCAAGCAAAGCTGGATCGTCGATAAATGGTACTTCGGGGTGAAATTCGGCAATTGCGCGAGCAGTGTTGTTGGCTCGTTGCAAGGGGCTAGCGTAAATCACATCAAGCTTTTCGCGCTTGAGGCGTTGGGCTAAGGCTTGGGCTTGTTGTTGGCCCAGTTCGCTCAAGGGCGCATCTTCTTGGCCTTGATAGCGACCGATTTTATTCCACTCACTCTCACCGTGGCGCACCAAAATTAACCGCATAAAGCCTCCAAATGTAAGGATGAAGGATGAGGGTTGAAGGATGAACGATCCTCACCTAGGCGATTCAGCATTCAACAAAATCCTTCATGGTTGCAGGGTTGTGCGTCGTTGCAGTGGGTGAGCAGCATTGCTCTACGGCGTTGTATCATACCAGATCTTGCGAAGTTGGTGGCTAGTGGGTTGAAGCCTGATGTGTTCTTAACCAAAATATTACAATTATGTTATAGTACGATAAATAAGCCCCCGTAGCATCAACCCAGCCCATTTTTTGTGGTTACACTCGTCAATAACCTGACAGATTCTCTTGCATTGTGGTCTAGCTTGCTAGGAGATTTAAACCATGGCTCAATCGAAGCTTGGCGCTTTTCGGCTACGTGCTGCTAAATTAGCGGCCTTATTTCTCGTTGTTTCGTTGATGATTAGTGCGTGTGGCTCAGCCGCTAGCGAAAGTACCACCGCCCCAACCGCTGGCTCAGGTGGCACATCATCAACGATGGATGCTTTGATTGCTGCTGCCAAAGCCGAAGGCGAATTAACTGTGATCGCCTTGCCCCACAATTGGCTCAACTACGGCGAAATGATCGAAAACTTCTCGAAAAAATATGGCATCAAGATCAACGAACTGAATCCTGATGCTGGTTCGGGCGATGAAATCGAAGCAATCAAGGCCAATAAAGATAACAAAGGCCCACAAGCCCCCGATGTGATCGACGTTGGCTTTGCGTTTGGCCCTTCATCAAAGCAAGAAAATCTCTTGCAGCCCTATAAAGTTTCAACCTGGGATACGATTCCTAACGAGTTGAAAGATCCAGAAGGCTATTGGTTTGGCGATTACTACGGTGTGTTGGCATTTGCCGTCAACAAAGATGTCGTCAAAAATGTGCCCCAAGATTGGGCCGACCTCTTGAAGCCCGAATACAAAGGCCAAGTCGCCTTGGCAGGCGATCCACGGGTCTCGAACTTGGCGATTCAGTCAGTCTATGCCGCAGCGCTTGCTAATGGCGGCAGCTTGGATAACGTCCAACCTGGATTGGATTTCTTCAGCAAATTGAACCAAGCTGGTAACTTTGTGCCAGTTATTGCTAAACAAGGCACCTTGGCTCAAGGCGAAACCCCAATCATGATCACGTGGGACTATTTGGCAATCAGCGCTCGCGATGAGTTGGGTGGCAACCCTGAAATCGAAGTGGTTGTGCCAAAATCAGGCGTACTTGGTGGCGTGTATGTCCAAGCGATCAGCGCTTATGCTCCGCACCCAAATGCCGCCAAATTGTGGATGGAATACCTCTACTCCGACGAAGGCCAATTGACTTGGCTCAAAGGTGGCGGCCACCCAGTGCGCTACAACGATTTGGTTGCTCGCAATGTAATTCCAGCCGAAATTGCTGAAAAATTGCCACCAGCCGAACTCTATGCCAATGCTGTATTCCCAACGTTGGCACAGCTTGAAGCCGCCAAAAAAGTTATCGTCGATGGTTGGGACACCACGGTCAACGTCGATGTCAAGGAATAATTAAGGAAGGATCGCCGCTCTGTGGCAGAACAAGCTTCAGAACGTGGTCGGGGTGCGCAATGGCAGCACCTCGACCTTCGTCGCATTAATTGGAGTTGGCTGGGCACGGTGCCATTTTTCCTCTTTGCTTGTGCCTTTTTGGTGCTTCCGTCGGCCTCGCTAGTAATTGGTAGCTTTCAGGATAACGCGGGCAACTTTACCCTGCAAAATATCACCGATCTCGGCCAGCCAAGCATTGTCAATGCCTATCTGCTCAGCGTGCAGGTGAGCGGCGTTACGGCTTTGCTTGGCACGTTGGTTGGCGGTTTGTTGGCTTGGGCCATGGTGCTGGGTCGTTTGCCGCGCTTTGTGCGAGCTTTTTTGATTCCCTTCTCTGGTGTGGCCTCGAACTTTGCTGGTGTGCCCTTGGCTTTTGCCTTTATTGCTACCTTGGGTCGGGTGGGCTTTGTCACCGTTTTGCTCAAAAATTTGGGCTTTGATTTGTATGACAAAGGCTTTAATCTCTATAGCTTTTGGGGCTTGAGCGCGACCTATCTCTATTTTCAAATTCCCTTGGTAGTGTTGATTTTAACTCCCGCTTTTGAGGCACTTCGCCCGCAATGGCGTGAGGCGGCTGAAAGTTTAGGTGCTTCGGGCGGCTACTACTGGCGAAGCGTCGCCTTGCCAATTTTAACTCCGGCCCTGTTGAGTACCGTCGTTTTGCTCTTTGGCAATGCCTTTGGCGCGTATGCCACGGCCTATGCCTTAACTGGCGGCTCATTGAATATTGTGCCGATTATGATTGGAGCACAAATTCAGGGCGATATTTTACATAATCCTAATTTGGGCTATGCCTTGGCATTTGGCATGATGGTGATTATGACCTTGGTTTTGGCGCTCTATAGCTGGCTTCAGCGCCGATCGGCACGGTGGTTGCAATGAAAAAACGTTCGTCATTGGTTGCGTGGCTGTTTATCATCGTTGGCACAAGCTATTTCTTGTTGCCGCTGATTGCCACGTTTCTGTTTTCGCTGCGAGCCAAAAAAGATACTTTAGGCTTTACTGCCTATCAACGGGTTTTTGCTGATAGTAGTTTTTATGAAACGTTCCTATTTTCAGCATTAATGGCTTTGTTGACAATTATCGCCAGCCTGCTTTTGCTGGTTCCCACGGTGTACTGGGCCTATTTGCGACATCCCCGTTTACACCGCTTGATCGAGTTGGTCTCGCTGATGCCATTTGTGATTCCACCAATTGTGTTGGTGTTTGGTTTGATCAAATCGTATAGCCGCCCGCCAGTGATTTTGGTGCAAAGTCGCGGCTTGCTGATCGCCGGTTATATGGTGCTAACGCTGCCCTATATGTACCGAGCGATTGATGCTGGCCTACGGGCGACCAACGTCAAAACTCTGACCGAAGCTGCCCAAAGCCTTGGCGCTGGCTGGCCGCGAATTATTTGGCAAGTGATTGTGCCGAATGTACGGGGTGCCTTGGTGAATGGCGCATTTTTGACCTTTGCTACGGTGCTGGGCGAATTGACCTTAGCCCAATATTTGGCTTGGCCTGCCTTCGGTCCATACCTTGCCCGCATCAGTCAAAATAAAGCCTACGAACCAGCAGCGCTTACAATCATTAGTTTTGCCCTAACTTGGGTGATTTTTGGGATTGTGCTGTTGGTCAATAGCAAAGATCAGCAACAGACTCAATTTGGTGGAACACACTAAGGAACTGCCATGGCTTTTATCGAATTACACAATTTAACCAAGCAATTTGGCCCAACGACGGTGGTTTCGCCGCTCAATTTGGTGGTCGAGCGTGGCGAATTTTTGTCGGTGCTCGGTCCCAGCGGTTGTGGCAAAACCACAACGTTACGCATGATCGCAGGCTTCGAGGCTCCCAGCGGTGGTTCAATCAAAATCGACGGCAACGATATTACCCAAACGCCGCCTAGCAAACGCAATATTGGGATTGTGTTTCAATCGTATGCGTTGTTTCCGAATATGAGCGTAGCCCAGAATATCGGCTATGGTTTGCGTATCGCCAAACTCAGCAAGCAAGCGATTGAGCAGCGGGTCAACGAGATGCTGGCGATTATCCATATGCAAGAATTTGTCAATCGCTATCCGCATCAGCTTTCTGGTGGCCAACAACAGCGGGTTGCGCTGGCACGGGCCTTGGCAATTCGCCCACAAGTGCTGCTGCTCGATGAGCCACTTTCAGCGCTTGATGCCAAGATTCGGGTTTCGTTGCGCCAAGATATTCGGGCCATTCAGCGCGAATTAGGCATTACAGCGATTTACGTTACCCACGATCAAGAAGAGGCACTTTCGCTTTCGGATCGGGTGCTGATTATGCAAAAGGGCGAAGTTGAGCAACTTGGCACGCCTGCCGAAATTTACAACAACCCCAAAACCAGCTTTGTGGCCCATTTTGTCGGCACACTCAACACGCTAGAAGCCTCGCTCCACGACCCCAAGCAAGGCATTTTACATTTTGGCAAACAACAATTTAGCGTCAGCGATAGCTTTGATCCATCGCTACAAGGCAGTAAAGTGCGGGTTGCCTTGCGGCCTGAACGCTTGAGCCTCGACGGCGCTGCCGCCCAAAATCAACTACACGGTGTGGTCAAAGAGCAAATGCTATTGGGGCCAATTGTGCGTTTTCACGTTGAAATCGAGCAACAATTGCTGTTTGTCGATGTCTTCAACGATAATCACGTCAGCAACTTGCCCAATCGCGGCGAGGCGGTGGTGGTCAATTTTGCGCCCCACGATTGTTTGGTACTTGAAAGCTAAAACTTCAAACGGCCCATTGGGGCCGCTTGAAGGAGAGAAGAGTGTGTGTGAGGAGGAAGGATTTGTTTCGAGTATCGCAAGTATAGCTTACGATCAACCTAACAAACAATCCACCTCATACTCCTATCCTCAATTACCCACATGGCCTATGCAACCAAATGCCGATTTATGCCCCACAATAAAAAACAGTCATCAACCTCAAGGTTTAATTTTGTAAATAGATAGATATCTACAAATGCTACTTAAATGCGCCAAAACGGAAAATTTTAGCCGCAATTGGATCAATTAAATAGGGTAATTGGCATAAATCGAACAGATATTCGTTTATGCAGCGCACAAATATGCGCAACCCATCAGCTAAAGTAAGCCATCGTTAGCGTGCTACAAGGAGGTTGTATGAGTGATCCCCCAGTCATACGGGCATTGAAGAGTATGACAAACTCGGTCAAGGCTTGGGATACTACGCCACTGCATTCGATCTTCAATCAAATTGCTCCATCAGCCGAGCCGAACGGCCAAACTTCAACGCCCTATTTTCTCCAAGCGCAACGTTTTAGCCTCACCGAATCTGCGCTTTTTCCAATCACTGAACGTCCGCCAGTTTCAGCCGATTTACAAACTCAATTCATTCAAGCGATTGAGCAATGCAATGCCGAGCCAAGCATTCGTTTGGCGCAGATGCTGAGCCTGTTTCACGATTATGCTTGGGCCGTTAGCTATCAGCCAACTGCTGGCGAAGTAGCCGATCCGGTCGTGTCGCTCTACGATTATGCTCGCACCAAAGCCGCATTAGCCGCCGCTGGCGAGCAAGCCATGTTAGTTGGTGGCGATCTTTCGGGCGTGCAGGATTTTATCTACACCATCGCGGCCAATCGTGCGGCCAAAAGCCTGCGCGGTCGCTCATTCTATTTGCAAATGCTGACCGATGCTTTGGCTGGTTGGGTGTTGCAGCAAGCAGGCATGCCTAGCACCAATTTGCTCTATAGCGGTGGTGGGCGTTTTTATGTGATTGTGCCAGCCGCTTGTTACGAACAATTGGCACAGTGGCGACGGGCGCTTGGTCAATTTTTGCTGAATGTCCACGATGGCGAGTTGTATATCGCCTTGGGTGGCGCGACCATCGCCGATGCCGAGCACAATTTTGAGGCCTTGTTTCGCGCCGTCAACGACCAAGTAACCGCTGATAAACGTCGCCGTTTTGCAACCCTCGATAGCCAAGAGCTGCGAGCCAAATTGTTCACGCCACGCGGCCATCGCGGCAACGAGGATGATCGTTGCGCAACCTGTGGCTATATGGGCTCAACCCAGCTATTTCTCAAAGAGCAGGTTGAACAAGGTGAGCAACCGAGCAAAATCTGCCGGCTTTGCGAAAGCACAATTAAGCTGGGATTCAGCTTGCACGATGCCCAATTTCTCTGCATCAGCCAGCCGCAGCCCAATCTCGCTGCCGTCAAAGGCCGCACAAACGCCAAGGATATTTTGGCGGGCTTGGGTTTGCAGGCAGAAATTTGTTTCGATCAGCAGGAATTGCTCACTTATCTCAACCGAAATTCAGCACAATCAATCCATGTGCAGATTATTCGGCCCTTTGCGGGCGATCTGGCCATGCTGAGCCAACTCCGCGCCGATTATCGCCAGCATGTCTTTAGCATGCGCCCAATTGTTAATGTGACACCTAAAGCTCCTAACGGCGAGGTCAAATCGTTTGATCAGCTGGCCAAAGCGAGTCGGGGTATCAAGCGTTTTGGGGTACTACGCATGGATGTTGATGATCTTGGCGATATTTTTGGCTATAGCCTTGCCAAAGCCTCGTTGGCCCGGATTTCTAGCCTAAGCGCCGCCTTTTCACGCTTTTTCGAGGGCTGGGTTGGCGAAATTTGTCGCGACCAGAATATTGCCACCGCAATCTACCAGCCAGAGCAAGCGAGCAATCAAGCAACCAGCCATGAACAAATTTACAGCGTCTATTCAGGCGGCGACGATTTGTTTTTAGTTGGCAGTTGGGATGTGCTGGCCCATATCGCCAATCGGATTCAGCACGATCTTCAACGCTATACGGGCTATAACCGATTAATCCATGTTTCGGCGGGATTGACCTTGCACACCGAGAAATTCCCCTTATATCAAGCGGCCAAACTAGCCCATCATGCGCTTGATCAGGCCAAAGATGCTGTGCCACGCCAAGCAATTCGCAAAAACGCCTTGGATTTCCTCGATCAAACGATTGCCTGGGAAGCCTACCCCGCCTTGCTCAACTGGCATCAACGCTTATGGCGGCTCTATCAAGGCGAGCATGGCATGGTGCGTTCGCTGTTGCAAGTGCTGATGGAGTTGTATAGCCAATATCATGAGCATAGCCAGCAACGCCAAAAATCAGGCAAAGGCCACACCGCCTATGGCCCATGGATTTGGCGTGGCAAATATCAACTAGCCCGCATTCGCCAACGCCATCATACCAATCAATCACTCCAAACCCTACTCGATGATATCGACGAGCTTTTGTTTAAGGGCTTTGATGATCCGCATCGGATCAGTTTACGCACAATCGAGCAGCTTGGCTTAGCCGCTCGTTGGACACAGTTATTAATTCGTGAGCAAGGAGATTAATCATGCCTGAGATTACCGAACAAGAACGTGAAGCAATTATTGCTGGCGATGATGTTGAAAAATTGGTTGAAGCCGCCCAAAAAATTGGTGAGAAGTTGGCGCGAAATCGCTTAACTACCAGCCAAATTCGCGGCATTTTCGGCACAGTCCGCCGCATCGAGATGGATTGGGTGATGCCCAGTTTGCAACAACAACGGGCTGAGGCAGTGCGGCGTGCTCAACGCGAATTTGCCTTGCTGCAACCACGCTTGGCCTACCAAGCCAAACGTGAGCGTGGCGGCGCGGTTCAAGCACTCAGCGATGAATTAACGCCAGCGATCAAGTTGGTACTGAAAGCAAAAGCTGATAAGCCAGATATCTTCTACCAGCGCTTTCGCAACTTTGTCGATTTCTTTGAGGCAATTCTGGCCTATCATCGATCATTTGGCGGCCAATAGTTCTCATCAGCGAAGCTCGATTTTTTGCAAATAAGGAAGAAAAATTATGTCAGATCAAACACCCAAAATCAAAATTGTTGGCCGAATTTTCGTCAATTTTGAAATTCATGCCTTAACTGGCTTACATATTGGTGGCGCAGCTGGCACATTGGCGATTGGCAACGTCGATAATCCGGTCATTCGTAATCCCTTCAACAGCGAACCTTACGTGCCAGGCTCATCGTTGCGCGGCAAAATGCGCTCGCAATTAGAAAAATTATATGGTTTGGCCCAAAATACTTCGATTGGCCGCGATGTTTCAATTCACTCGGCCAAAACTCAGGCTGAGTATGATAACAGCCCAGTGCTGCACATTTTTGGAATTCCTGCTAGTGATTTTCTGACCGAGCCAACCCGCTTGATTGTGCGCGATGCTGCCTTGAGTGAACAAACTCGTAACGCCTTCCGTGATGCCCGCACCGACTTGCCCTACACCGAAGTCAAATGGGAAGCCGCGATCGATCGGGTAACCTCAGCCGCCACACCGCGTCAACAAGAACGGGTTCCAGCGGGAGCAATTTTCGATGGCGCGTTGACCTTCACGCTCTACAACGATCAAGATACTAAGCTATTCAATACGGTTATTCGTGGGCTTGAGTTGGTCGAAGAAGATTATTTAGGCGGCCAAGGTGCGCGTGGTAGTGGCCAAGTTGCCTTCAAAAATATCATGATTCGCTTTCAGCATCACGAGCAGCCTGTGCTTGAAAAAGGCGAAATTGGTTCGTTGGCCGAGCTACGGGCTTTGTGGGCGGCTCAAGGCTACGCTGCCAAATAAGAGGAGAGCAGCATGGAATTTAATCTGATTCGGCTCAAGCCACAAGCTGCGTTTCACTTTGGCATGCAAGGCATCGATATGGAAGTGGTCAGCGAAACTTGCCCATCCGATACGCTGTATGCAGCTTTATTTTGGCAGGCATTGCAACAAGGCCAGCGTTGGGCCAACGAGCCAAGCCATCCGCCATTCACAATCTCGTCGTGTTTTCCCTATGTTGATGGAATTCAACTATTGCCTGTGCCAATGCTACCACCCTTGCCCAGCGATCAGCAAAACCCGGGCGAGCGCAAGCAATTCAAAAAAGTGCGGTTTGTTTCCAGCGAGATTTTTATTAATCTGCTGGCCGGAACCCACTCGCTGAGCCATTATTTTCAGCCAACCAACGGCGTTGCTTTGCAAAATGGCAGTGTCTTGGTCAGCCAAGCTGAATTTAGCGCCAACAAATGGGCTGTAGCCGATCCGCTTTGGAAAATCGAGTCGATTCCGCATGTGGCAGTTGATCGCTGGAGCAATGCTTCGGCCTATTACGAAACGGGCCAAGTACGCTTTGCCGAGGGCTGTGGCTTAGCAATCTTGGCGCTTGGTGATATCAAACAACTCATGTCGCTCTTGGTACAAGTTGGCATCGATGGCTTAGGCGGGCGGCGCAGCAAGGGGGTTGGGATGTTTGAGCCAGAGCTACAAACCACTAGCCTTAATTTACCAGCCGCTACCAGCGATTCGGTAATTGTGCTCTCGCGCTATTTGCCGAGCGCAGCCGAGCTTGCGGCAGGGGTGCTCGATCTACCAGCAGCCTATAGTTTAGAGGATGTGACTGGCTGGATGTATTCGCCCGCTGCCAAAGCCCAACGCCGCAAAGCCATTTGGATGATTGGGGTTGGCTCGCGCTTGAATCGCGCAGGCTTAGCCCATTCGATCGTTGGCTCAAGCGTCGATGTGGCCCCAACCTACGACACCCCCAACGCTGGCGTGAATCACCCCGTTTGGCGGCATGGGCTAGCGCTCACGGTCGGTTGTAGCGTAGGAGATTCGCAATGACCAATTATGGATTAACGATTGAAACGCTCTCGCCAGTGCATATCGGCGCTGGCGGGCCAGATTTGCGCCGCAACATCGATTTTGCGATCTTCAACAATATTCTTTATCTGCTCAATGTCGATGCGGTGCTTGAACAGATTTTGCCTGAAAACCCCAACGATCGGCTATATCAGCAAATTTTGAATACGCCCGATTTAGGCAGCTTCTTAACAGCAGACCTGCTGAACAAGCAGCCTGAATTGTATTACTACAAACTTGAGGGCGTTTCTAAGCTAGAAACTATGCGGCCTGTGATCAAACAATGGACGCATGCGCCCTACATTCCAGGCAGTAGCCTTAAAGGTGCTTTGCGCAGCGCATGGGTCCGTCAACACTATCAGCAGCGCAACCTAAGCCTCGATATGCAGCAATTAAGCGATCGGCGCGAATGGGCTTTTCAGGCTCAGGAAGCACGTTTGCTTAGCCCTAAAGCATCACGCCCAAGCCAAAATCCCAACTATGACCTGTTTCGGGCAATTCAGGTCAGCGATAGCCAGCCCGCGCCTGATGATGCGCTCCGGCTCTACAACGCTGTAGTGTTCCCAGCCGCTAATCAAGGGATTCCGCTTGATTTGGAGGCGATTAAGCCGCGTGTAGCTTTGCAAGCTCGGATCAAATTCGATGATTACATCTTGGATAAGCAGGCCAAACAATTCGGGGTACAGGAGCAAGGATTTAGCGTCGAGGCATTAAAACAGGCTTGGCGCGAACAAGGGCTAGCGCGGATTCAGCAAGAATTAACGTTCTGGACTGGCCGCCGTGAGGGCGAGCATCTCCAGCAATTCTTTAGCAACCTTGCCCAACAGGCCAATGCTGCTCCCGATAACTGCTTCTACATCGACATTGGCTGGGGCACTGGCTGGAAGAGCAAAACCCTTGGCGATATTATCAAAACGCCGCAACTTGCTCAGTTGATGCGCCGCTATCGGCTGAGTCGCAAGGAGTATCGTGAAGGCGATCGCTTTCCGAAAACCCGCCGCGCCGCTCGCGATAGCAAAGGTGCGTTGCGCGTCCCATTTGGTTGGGTAAGAATAACTATGCAATCATAAATTTTTGAACTAGAACAAGATTTATCCTAATTAATCTCTTTACATTTATCTCAATCATATCAAGTTTAAGAAAATTAAAGATTTGATATGATTGAGATAAAGAAAGGTATATAATGAGCGATTTCTTGGATTATGTTTTTTCTATAAATCTCTTAGAAGCAACTCAAAGAAATATAAGAACCCTTCGGTTAAAGGCAGCAAAATACGGAATAGATATTCCATTGCATATAGATAATGAAATAAATATAGAAATAGAAAAATTTTATTCAATAAAATCTGATGTTACTGCTAGAGAGTCAGAGATATTATTACTATTCAATAACTATATAAATAGCATCAGTGATCAAAAACCAATCTATACATTTAGATTTACCCAAAACAATCTGTCGATTGAGATGGATAATTTACTAAACGATATAAAAGCAAATAGGAATAACTATATTCATATAAATAATAGTAATTTTGAATCATATTTCACGGAATTATTACATTATATATTAATTGCAGTAAAACAAATAGATATGATACCTATATACATAGATTTCTCTAGTAAAAGAATTAAGGACATTAATAGATTTATACGAGAAAATATCCATAATTTATTAGGAGTACGAAGAAAAGATGTTTTTTATATTCTAGAACGAAGATGTAATGATTATGATATTGATTTTATACCAAAAATTTATTTTATTTTTTGTAATATAGATGAAATACAAAAAATTAAAAAAGATAATTCCATTAATAAAATCAAAAACTTTCTTAGCACTTTATATAGGCCATGTGTATTTATATATAAAGATGAGATTAAATATAAGTCGGTATTCAACTTTCAGAAAATATATAATATCAAGGATGTTATTCAAGAATTTATTGAACAAGAAGAAAGTATTGTTGTTGAACGGGATGATAATTTTTAATATATAAGGAGCTTAATATGCAACGAATTGCATTTTGTAATGTTGGTAATAGCGATGTCGCAGTCCAAGGGGCGATTATTCGGCCATCGCGACCAGCTGGCGAACACCATTGGCAAACCTATAACGAACATCAATTTAGCGCACCAATTATCGATGCCTTTGCTCGTTATTTTCAGTATCGTCAGCTTGTGATTGATCGATTAATCATGTTCGACACCGATCAAGCCGATACACCTGCCAGTAGCGTGAAAGATCGCAATGGCGTGAGTTTGCGCGATAAAGACACGCTTTGGTTTGGCATGATTTTGGAGCGCTATATTCAAGAACATTGGAGCCATGTGATTCGCATGGTCGAGCGCCGCACAATTTACGATGTTAACCCAAGTTTATACGATGATGCGATGCAAGCATTTGGCCAACAATTAGCGAATATCAAGCATCAACCTGAAACTGAATATTATATTTTAGCGGCTGGCGGAACCCAAGCGTTCAATAATGCGCTCCAATTCAAGGCCATTGCCCGTTTTCGCGAAGCCTGCTTTGTGCTCTATAAATCTGAGCACGATCAATGGCCTTATTCGCTGAATATTCGTAAACAATTGCTCAATTCATTTAATATTTCAACGGCGATTCAATTGATTCAGCAGCATAATTTTCTTGGGGCAATTACCTTGCTCGAAGGCTCAGTTGATGCAGGGATTATCGGATTGTTGCGCTATGCTAAGTATCGTGAAGATTTCGATTTTGATTCAGCTCAGCAAATTTTAGCTCAAATTCAATTTGATGTTGATGGTTCGTTGCGTGATCTAGTTCGTTCAATTCAACATACTGCGTATCAGATCGATCAAGCTGACTTGAAATTTCTCTTGGTTGAACTTTATTATAATGCCCAAATTGCCTATACCAATGGCCGCTATGCCGATTTCTTGGGGCGTATGTTTCGCTTCCAAGAAACAGTCTTGCGCTATTTGGTTGAAACAACCTTCAATATTTCAACTGATTATAGTAAAGCGCACAAAGCTGAGAATCTTGCCAAATTCGATCAATTGTTGGCCGATGATCCAGCACTCCACGCATATCTTGAGCAAGCAACGCTGGGTGATCAAAAGCTCGATTATCAACATTTTTCAGTGCCAGTTTTGATCGCCATGCTTAATTTTGCCAGCGAAAAAGCTGGGCAACGCTACCTCAACAAACAACAAGCAGGCCTGTACATCGGCATCCTCAAAAATCTCTATAAAATTACCAATTTAGCTCAAATGCGCAACCAGAGCATCATTGCCCATGGCTTTCAAGGCGTTTCCAAGGAAAAAATTAACGAGGCAATGCAACTCAAACCTGAGCAAACCCCCTTGGATTTGTTACACGATACGTTGAGCAAAATGCAGATCGATATCCATGAATCGCCGTTTCAGCAGATTCAAACGATATTAACTCAAAAATTGTATAGCTTGATCTAGGAGTGAATAGTATGACCAGATTATTGATTTGTAATATTGGCAATCGCGATGTTTTATTGCCAATGGAATTGCTGCCAGTAGAATTACACAAAGCCAGCCATCGCGATAAAATTAAGTATATTCGCACCAATAAAACCAAGATTGGCTCTAACCTTCAAATTACGATGATCAAAAAAGTTATTGATTATCTTGAGGCTGATTCGATCGATTGGATTCTTTTATTTGGAACCCAACAATCTAATCCAAACTATCAGCCGACCGATACCTTTGAAGCCGCCGAACTCGTGCGTGAATTATTGATCGAACGTTGGAATTTTCGGCCTGAACACGTTTTGGCGCATGTTGTGCCAGTTAATCCAACTCGCCAAAACGAGCTTATTCGATTTTATGAGGCCCAATTAACCAAGTATGATAGCCAAATTAAGCCAAGCCAGGTTTTTTTGGAGGTAACTGGCGGCACTCCAGCTATGTCGAATGCACTGCAATTAGCTGGCACTGAAATGTTTCAGGCCCGCGCGATTGCCTTGTATGTTACGCCTGATAGTATGCTTCCAGAACGCTTATCGATTGGGCGGCGGATTCTGGGCGGCCCTTTGCGCAAGCTGATTCAGGCCAATCTGACCACGTTTCAATATCATGCAGCGCTGGAGAGTTGGCATTTGTATCGGCCTTATTTTACCGATTTGCAAAGCGAAAGTAGTGCCAAAGTGATTGAGGGGATGTTGGCGCATGCGGCTGCGCGAGTCAATCTCGATGTGCCTCAGGCAATTTTGGCAATTCGCGATTTGGTTGGTTTGGCCGATGGGTTGTATGATGTGATGATTCACGAATTGTACAATGCGCTAACCCCGCTATCGCATGAAAATGCCTTAGCCGAGGTTTTAGCGCTGGCCGAAATTCGCTTGCAAAGCAATAATTATGCCGATTTTCTGACCCAATTAGTACGTTATGTCGAAAATAGTTTACGCTTGGTTTGCCTAAATTTAAATATTCCATTCATTAATTGGCAGGGCCAAGCAGACCCGCATGGAGCCAAAGTTGATGCTGGTTGGCTGCGTCAACAGCGCATTGAAAAAATTACTGTAGGTCAGTCGGGTTTACAACGCTTGCTGAGTATGTATGCACCGAACGATCCACAAGTTCAGTTAGTTTTGAAATTCGCCAAAACTTGCCAGCCATTAATTGAATTACGTAACGAAATTACCCATAGTTTGGGTGGTGTTTCGCAAATGCAAATTGAACAAGCATTTGGCGATTCAGCAAGTGGAATATTGAGCTACATTCACCATAATTATCAACAACTAACCCAGCGATCGCTAAATCAAAATCCATATCACGCGATCAACCAATGGATTAATCAATTATTGCAATAATCGTTAGGATGAGGGATTTTCAGATGCCAATGGCGTTAATGCTCCAAATTCGACCGCTTAGCAATGCAACGGTTCAGCCTAGTTTGGCTCGGGCAGCGCATGCAGCAATCTTGAATATCATTCGCGAGGCTAACCCTGATTTAGCCCAACAGGTACACGATGAAGTTGGCGCGAAGCCGCTGACCGTCTCGAATGTGCTGGGCATGCATGCGCAGGGCAACCAGGCTACGGTGCAAACCAGTGAAGATTATGGCTTGCGCATAAGCTTGTTGACCCCAGCTTTAGAGCAGCTGGCTCAAACTTGGCAACCAGAGCAACTGGGATTATTGAATCTTGATGGCAGCTCATGGCGAATTGAAGCTATTTTGCGCCAAGAGCACGAACACCCTTGGGTTGGGCAGCGCAGTTATAGTGAATTGCTGGCTCCCAGCATGGCCCAAGATTCGATTGCCTACCGCTGGACATTCCAATTTCACTCGCCAGTAACTTTTCGTCAACGGGGCTTGAATCAGCCGATGCCAACCCCCGATTTGGTATTTGGCAGTTTGCTGGATAAATGGAATGCAGTTGCACCGCTGACATTCCCCGATGAAGTGAAGCGCTTTGCTAGCGAATGCATGGCGACCAGTTATTTTGAATTACGCTCACAGCGCGAGCCAACCAAAAACCAAGCCATCCAAATTGGTGCGGTTGGCCATTGCACCTACACCGCAACCTCGCGTGATCGCTATTGGTGTTCATGTATTGACACCTTGGCGCGGTTTGCTTTTTGGAGCGGAGTTGGGGCTGGAACGACGCGCGGTTTAGGCCGCGCCCGCTTAGTTGAACGCTAAGGAGTGGGAATTATGGCAACGCTTTATGTTCTCGAACAAGGTGCAGAAATTCGCTGTGACGGTGAACGGCTAGCAATTTGGCAAACTGATCAAGAGCTGGGCAACGTGCCAATGGCCAAACTCGAAGATATTGTAGTGATGGGCAATATTGGGTTTAGTACGCCTGCAATCAAGCGCCTGTTGGATCAACAGATTGAAGTAACATTTTTGACGATTCACGGGCGCTACCATGGGCGGTTGATTGGTGAAGTGACCGCCCATGTGGCCTTGCGGCGCAACCAATATCGCCGAGCAGACGATGAGACTTGGGCTTTGGCGATGGCTCAAGCCTGTGTTAGCGGCAAATTACGCAATTGCCGGGCTGTATTGCAACGCTTCGCCCGCAACCGCCAACAGGTCGAAAAAGAGGTTTTAGAATCGATTGAAGCCTTAGACCATTTTATTGATCGGGTTGATCGCACCACCAAAATCAGCTCATTGGTTGGGGTTGAAGGTAGCGGCTCGGCAGCCTATTTTGGTGGTTTGCGCAGCTTATTTGATAGCGAATGGATGTTCAATAATCGTAATCGCCGCCCACCAACCGACCCAGTTAATGTATTATTATCGTTGGGCTATACCCTTTTGGTGCATAAAACCCTTGGCGCAGTTCAGGCGGTAGGGTTCGATCCTTATCAAGGATTTTTACATCAACTCGATTACAATCGACCATCGTTAGTGCTTGATTTGATCGAAGAATTTCGGCCAATTTTGGTCGATGCCTTGGTGATTCGCTGCTGTAATGATGGCAGGCTGACGGCCAATGATTTCAGCCCGAGTGATGATCCCAAGCACCCAATTTTACTCAGCAATGAGGGCAAAAAACGCTTTGTAGCGGCTTTTGAAGAACGTATGCGCACTGAAGTCACCCATCCCGATGGTGCAGACGGACGGCCTGGCAAAGTCAGCTATTGGCGTTGTATTGAGCTTCAAGCCCGCTTATTGGCTCGCGCAATCCAGACTGGCACAAGCTACCAAGCCTGGACAACCCGTTAGGAGCACGTATGCTGTACTTGATCTCCTACGATATTGCGGTTGATAAGCGGCGCACCAAAATTGCCAAAATTCTTGAAGGCTTTGGCCAGCGGGTGCAATATAGCGTCTTTGAATGCGACTTGACCGCCAAGCAATACACCAAATTGCGCGGCAAATTGCATAAAGTGCTGCGGCCAGAAGATGGCGATAATCTGCGGACATATCGCATTTGTGCTGCCTGTGCCCCAAATACCGAAATTGTGGGCAATGGGCCAGCGCTTGAAACCAGCGTTACGATTTACATTTTTTGAATTTCGGCATAGCAAAGCGCTAAATCGATGGTTATCCACAATTTAACTTTTTCAACATGCCGCGCGATCCCATTCTGAAGGGTAGAAAGCGACTTATCCACATGGAAATTTGCTTAAAAAGCGAGTTAAAACTGCCCCAAAAAATCGGACCGCGCAAACCGCGCGTTTTAGCGCCTTGCAAAGCCATGAAAAGTAGGGTATATTCAAATAACCAAAATCCTCGGAAGGGGATTAAAACCTCGAATTGGATCAACACCAAACGGCGCAACGCACGCTAGATTCAAATAACCAAAATCCTCGGAAGGGGATTAAAACTACAACGAGTGGGATCGCCTACAGGAGAAGTACGGTGCATTCAAATAACCAAAATCCTCGGAAGGGGATTAAAACGCCGAAAGACCCACTCGCGGTCTGGTGCTGGCAGGTAGCATTCAAATAACCAAAATCCTCGGAAGGGGATTAAAACCAGCGAGGGAACCGAAGAAGAAGGAATGAGTATTGAGGAAATTCAAATAACCAAAATCCTCGGAAGGGGATTAAAACTGGCGTAACGTGCGCTTGGCTGGCTGAAGCTCAATAAATGCATTCAAATAACCAAAATCCTCGGAAGGGGATTAAAACCCCATACCTTTTGCGATAAAAGATAGCGATATGGTGCGTTGTGAATTCAAATAACCAAAATCCTCGGAAGGGGATTAAAACCTAGCAGTTTTATAGTGTAGGTATCTACATATCTAGAATTCAAATAACCAAAATCCTCGGAAGGGGATTAAAACCAACGAGCGCCTTCTCCGATTTGCCGACAGTTTCGTTGAGATTCAAATAACCAAAATCCTCGGAAGGGGATTAAAACGTACACGATCTGGATTCAACGTTCGCTGGAAACATTCAAATAACCAAAATCCTCGGAAGGGGATTAAAACCGATTGGTCGCTCATCCAATAGCGCAGCTAACTTCCATTCAAATAACCAAAATCCTCGGAAGGGGATTAAAACAATGTCTTCTATAATCAACATGTTCGACTGCTTACGCCATTCAAATAACCAAAATCCTCGGAAGGGGATTAAAACACTATGGTATGACCGCGTTTATCCTGTCGCAACCAACACAATTCAAATAACCAAAATCCTCGGAAGGGGATTAAAACGCATCTCCGGTGCGCCAATGGCGGTCATAAATTCGCCATTCAAATAACCAAAATCCTCGGAAGGGGATTAAAACTGGTGAATTGCGTTCGCAGCACCTTCAGCTGCGTCATGGCATTCAAATAACCAAAATCCTCGGAAGGGGATTAAAACATGCCGAAGCCGATCCCTCACTCAAGAAGCGCCAAACGATTCAAATAACCAAAATCCTCGGAAGGGGATTAAAACATCATATGGGAAGGAATATAGACGCGAGCGCCTTCTTCCATTCAAATAACCAAAATCCTCGGAAGGGGATTAAAACGTTGTTTTCTCGACCTTGGGCAAAGAATCGGGCTACTGCATTCAAATAACCAAAATCCTCGGAAGGGGATTAAAACGGTATAGCGCCCGCAGCGATGCGGGCTTAGGAGATACATCATATTCAAATAACCAAAATCCTCGGAAGGGGATTAAAACTAAGAATGTGCCAACGCCAATCAAGTCCGAACTATATTCAAATAACCAAAATCCTCGGAAGGGGATTAAAACATTGACCATCTCTTTCCCGACGTTTTTGAACCAATTGTAGATTCAAATAACCAAAATCCTCGGAAGGGGATTAAAACTTAACTCATAATTGAAGGTGATGCGCATGCCGATCGATATTCAAATAACCAAAATCCTCGGAAGGGGATTAAAACACAAAACGAGCGCTGGACGACATCACCTTTGGTATTCAAATAACCAAAATCCTCGGAAGGGGATTAAAACATGTAAAGATTTTCAGTTTGATGTCGAAGAGTTGTTGTTGAATTCAAATAACCAAAATCCTCGGAAGGGGATTAAAACCAATTTAGCAGAACAATCGTCACAATTACTGATAATTTATTCAAATAACCAAAATCCTCGGAAGGGGATTAAAACTTTATTGGCCCTACTTTGTAAGTAAATAACTTGTTATATTCAAATAACCAAAATCCTCGGAAGGGGATTAAAACTCAACTTAACTTCTATTATGATGTTGTCATGCAGTATGTATTCAAATAACCAAAATCCTCGGAAGGGGATTAAAACTTATCTGAAAGATTCCAGCTACTGCAACAAGTAATGGATTCAAATAACCAAAATCCTCGGAAGGGGATTAAAACTGATCGGGCGGTTCTTAGGGCAGCCACGGGCCGTGATTCAGATTCAAATAACCAAAATCCTCGGAAGGGGATTAAAACACTTCATCGCGTAAAACCGTCGATGGTGATTGAATGCCATTCAAATAACCAAAATCCTCGGAAGGGGATTAAAACGAACAGTAACAGAATTGGCTACTACGAATGAAACTGTGGCCATTCAAATAACCAAAATCCTCGGAAGGGGATTAAAACTCACCTGATCCGCGTGTTCGTTTGGCACGTGCTGGAAATTCAAATAACCAAAATCCTCGGAAGGGGATTAAAACTATTCCAGTGTTGATTGGGGTGATTGAGAAAACCCGCATTCAAATAACCAAAATCCTCGGAAGGGGATTAAAACAGGATTGCTGGTCGCTCCATACGGGCTGCATCCTTATTATTCAAATAACCAAAATCCTCGGAAGGGGATTAAAACCTTTGGGTATTTGATCTGCTTAGCGCCCGATGCACTCGCATTCAAATAACCAAAATCCTCGGAAGGGGATTAAAACACGGCGGCGGCGGCGCTCAAAATCGTTCATAACACCATTCAAATAACCAAAATCCTCGGAAGGGGATTAAAACCGGTTGAAAGCGTATCATAGAGTGTGGTTTGTGGAATTTATTCAAATAACCAAAATCCTCGGAAGGGGATTAAAACGTAGGTTGGATGGTCAAGGCCGAAGCGCCCGAAGGCGATTCAAATAACCAAAATCCTCGGAAGGGGATTAAAACGGATATGTTTTTAGCCATTTGTCCTGGCAGTAATCAATTATTCAAATAACCAAAATCCTCGGAAGGGGATTAAAACGCATGGCCGCACCAATGCGATATCAGCCAACGCCCAAACGCCATTCAAATAACCAAAATCCTCGGAAGGGGATTAAAACTATCGCCTCGCGAGAGGCAGGAAGGCAGCATATGAACCCATTCAAATAACCAAAATCCTCGGAAGGGGATTAAAACAACGTGATTGTGTGGGATAAGGGCGGCGGCGGCATGGGTGATTCAAATAACCAAAATCCTCGGAAGGGGATTAAAACAAATACTGACAACGGTGTAATCATTGATGCGTCCCCAGATTCAAATAACCAAAATCCTCGGAAGGGGATTAAAACGGCTCACGATTGTAGCGAATATATTCCATATGCTCATGAATTCAAATAACCAAAATCCTCGGAAGGGGATTAAAACCGGCTGTGCCCCGTGATGAGAACGATCTCGAAGTCTTAGATTCAAATAACCAAAATCCTCGGAAGGGGATTAAAACCAACGAATACCCGCCAAGGGTATGTCGCCAGTTTAACATTCAAATAACCAAAATCCTCGGAAGGGGATTAAAACAAAGTTAGCTTTTTGGCGGTCTGTCAACGTTCCTTTAAATTCAAATAACCAAAATCCTCGGAAGGGGATTAAAACGCGCTCAATGTCGATATCGATTGGGATGCTGTTGCTCGATTCAAATAACCAAAATCCTCGGAAGGGGATTAAAACATTACTTTTTCGTCGCAAGTCGCGGTCTTTACCTTCTCGATTCAAATAACCAAAATCCTCGGAAGGGGATTAAAACGGTACGCGCTACGATCCCTGCGAAAACTCGCGCAACTGGATTCAAATAACCAAAATCCTCGGAAGGGGATTAAAACTTAACAATACCTGTGCGCGTACTGATTAGGTCAATAAACAATTCAAATAACCAAAATCCTCGGAAGGGGATTAAAACAATGCCACCAACAAAAAACGGGTTGCCGCCGTTGATAAAAATATTCAAATAACCAAAATCCTCGGAAGGGGATTAAAACCAAAGGATTAGACGAAAGCATCGTGTATGTTAAATTCAAATAACCAAAATCCTCGGAAGGGGATTAAAACTGATTGGGGCTTGTTAGACGATCTTACAGGCAATATTGCATTCAAATAACCAAAATCCTCGGAAGGGGATTAAAACTGCAATTCCAAGCGCATCTTTGGCCGCGTCAATGATACATTCAAATAACCAAAATCCTCGGAAGGGGATTAAAACTGAATAATACCGAGCTTGTATGAAGTACGTCCCGTATTTTCAATTCAAATAACCAAAATCCTCGGAAGGGGATTAAAACGGGATTATCGGTAACTAATTCATGAAAAAAGTTATCAATTCAAATAACCAAAATCCTCGGAAGGGGATTAAAACGCATTTCTTAATAACACACTCAATCACCCTCAAATGATGATTCAAATAACCAAAATCCTCGGAAGGGGATTAAAACGGCATGGATCGGCGCAGAGACTATTGCAGCAGCCTATCGATTCAAATAACCAAAATCCTCGGAAGGGGATTAAAACTTTGGACTCCCATACGACTAAATCCTCGATCCCACTATCGAGATTCAAATAACCAAAATCCTCGGAAGGGGATTAAAACCTTCATCGTTGCGCCTCCACTGCCTGTTTCAGTATCTGCATCAATTCAAATAACCAAAATCCTCGGAAGGGGATTAAAACTCTATATCCCACTTCTTTTCATTCGGCAGTTTGTAATAATTCAAATAACCAAAATCCTCGGAAGGGGATTAAAACAGCAGGATACACAGGCTCATTCGGATCATCTTCCCACATTCAAATAACCAAAATCCTCGGAAGGGGATTAAAACCCCCACGCACCCCACGCTCGTTCTGCCTCGGCATTCTTGATTCAAATAACCAAAATCCTCGGAAGGGGATTAAAACCCCTTTGGCACAGAACCAGGGTGTTGGTGCTGGCCTGAGTATATTCAAATAACCAAAATCCTCGGAAGGGGATTAAAACACAAACCCCAAATTGCCAATATTGGCAAAAGATCCCCCTATTCAAATAACCAAAATCCTCGGAAGGGGATTAAAACCGCGGGTCAACCGGCTAGAAAACCCAAAGGGGGAGCCAATGAATTCAAATAACCAAAATCCTCGGAAGGGGATTAAAACGCACTAATGCTACTCTAGGCCTACTTACCCTTGCGGTATTCATTCAAATAACCAAAATCCTCGGAAGGGGATTAAAACTAGCCTTGCCCCACTTCAAAAGCTCAACCCGATTGGTATTCAAATAACCAAAATCCTCGGAAGGGGATTAAAACGCACCGCCATAGCGGTCGCTATCGTAAACCCGAAAGTCATTCAAATAACCAAAATCCTCGGAAGGGGATTAAAACAAAAAATGACCGTCTATCAGTGTCGTTATGAAGATCGTATAGATTCAAATAACCAAAATCCTCGGAAGGGGATTAAAACAGCGCTTTTTCTTGGCCTTGCTCGTCCCTCCGGTGGCCATTCAAATAACCAAAATCCTCGGAAGGGGATTAAAACGCTTTCAATAATTTGGCGACCGTCCTCGGTCAATTCGATTCAAATAACCAAAATCCTCGGAAGGGGATTAAAACACGCTAGGCGCAACTTCGACAGTAGCAGCTTGACCAACGTATTCAAATAACCAAAATCCTCGGAAGGGGATTAAAACCTTGATTGCGAAGGCGGCGCAAAAGCCCAAGTTGGTGCGAATTCAAATAACCAAAATCCTCGGAAGGGGATTAAAACGTTGGCTTCGCGTTTGGTGTTTGGCCCGCGTGTGGTGATTGATTCAAATAACCAAAATCCTCGGAAGGGGATTAAAACCGTCACTTCACACAAGTTGCCTTGACTGTCAATAAATTCAAATAACCAAAATCCTCGGAAGGGGATTAAAACGTATAGGAATGGCGGATGCGATCAAACTCAATCCACGTCCATTCAAATAACCAAAATCCTCGGAAGGGGATTAAAACGCCAAGAATGGCTGGCGAATCTCAGGCTCATCTTCGTCGATTCAAATAACCAAAATCCTCGGAAGGGGATTAAAACCGATAGGCAACGTTGCCCATACTGTCTAACCAAATTTGGATAAATTCAAATAACCAAAATCCTCGGAAGGGGATTAAAACACTGCTCGTCGCGGTATTCGAACTCGTAATCAGCGAATTCAAATAACCAAAATCCTCGGAAGGGGATTAAAACCGAAATTAATACTTGACAGACCAAGCCCGTTTTTTTCTCAATTCAAATAACCAAAATCCTCGGAAGGGGATTAAAACCTATTCTTTCTCGGCTGGATGGTTCCAATTCTGGTTATTCAAATAACCAAAATCCTCGGAAGGGGATTAAAACAGCGAAAAAAGTGGATCATGGTTCTCAGGAATATACTATTCAAATAACCAAAATCCTCGGAAGGGGATTAAAACCGAACGATGCTTACTGTTTTGTTTGGCAACCATGAATTCAAATAACCAAAATCCTCGGAAGGGGATTAAAACCCAATTGGTTGATACCGATTCCAATGGTAATCTTTACGTTTATTCAAATAACCAAAATCCTCGGAAGGGGATTAAAACGGGGATTGCTACCTATTACGATGTTAAAAATGTTATCTTCCATTCAAATAACCAAAATCCTCGGAAGGGGATTAAAACGGTGATCATAAGTGGGCTATAAAGATCATCGACAAGAGCATTCAAATAACCAAAATCCTCGGAAGGGGATTAAAACTTAAGCTCTTGCTTGGTTAGGCTTGGCAGGTAGCGATCAAAATTCAAATAACCAAAATCCTCGGAAGGGGATTAAAACAGAAGTTTGGCTTGATCCAAAGGGTGCGCCAACGCAAGTCATTCAAATAACCAAAATCCTCGGAAGGGGATTAAAACTCTAACAGGTGGTGTAACTCTCGCACCTCCTCTTTTTCATTCAAATAACCAAAATCCTCGGAAGGGGATTAAAACAATCGAGCACCTTGACCGGTAAGGTCGAGGTCGTGAGTATATTCAAATAACCAAAATCCTCGGAAGGGGATTAAAACAAGTTAGCACCGCAAGCAAAGGGCAAATCCGTTTGGTGCATTCAAATAACCAAAATCCTCGGAAGGGGATTAAAACCTATACACAAATAGATACACAACAAACAATAGCACAACATTCAAATAACCAAAATCCTCGGAAGGGGATTAAAACCAAGGTCAAACCATCCGGTTTCCAGGGCAAACGTCCCTAAATATTCAAATAACCAAAATCCTCGGAAGGGGATTAAAACGCCCGATGTCAAATAAGGGATCAACGCGAAGGGTTTTGATTCAAATAACCAAAATCCTCGGAAGGGGATTAAAACAAACACTCGCAACGGTCTTCTTCGTACTCCGGGTAATAAGCATTCAAATAACCAAAATCCTCGGAAGGGGATTAAAACGTATCTGTCTAACTTGCCCAAACGCGCCTAGTGGCATTCAAATAACCAAAATCCTCGGAAGGGGATTAAAACGGCATAGCAGGCCTTGGCAAGCTGGCCGATAGGGATACATTCAAATAACCAAAATCCTCGGAAGGGGATTAAAACGTACATAGGATTGACTCAACCCATGCGCGTTGGCGAAGATTCAAATAACCAAAATCCTCGGAAGGGGATTAAAACAAACCCCCATGGGGATTCCTTTCTATCTATGTGATTCAAATAACCAAAATCCTCGGAAGGGGATTAAAACACATCGAGGTCAATACCTGCCCGCACTGTGGCAGTAAATTCAAATAACCAAAATCCTCGGAAGGGGATTAAAACCAACTGCTTCTTGCCCGCTGCTACCGTTGACGAGAATCTAAGATTCAAATAACCAAAATCCTCGGAAGGGGATTAAAACTTACATTTTCGCGTTGGCAGATTTCGGACATAGCGTCCATTCAAATAACCAAAATCCTCGGAAGGGGATTAAAACGCTTTGGATATGTACACGATTCAATCAGTCGCAAAATATTCAAATAACCAAAATCCTCGGAAGGGGATTAAAACGATAGAAACGCCGTGATTGAGGCATGGCAAGCGTACAAGCCATTCAAATAACCAAAATCCTCGGAAGGGGATTAAAACGAATTGCTCAATGAGGCAGTGTATGGGGTCGCGGGTGGGCAATTCAAATAACCAAAATCCTCGGAAGGGGATTAAAACTCAATTCTACGGAATGCCTATGTCGGGGAATATCTTAAATTCAAATAACCAAAATCCTCGGAAGGGGATTAAAACATAATCTTACCCTGACCGCCCCAAGAGCCTTGCAGCATTCAAATAACCAAAATCCTCGGAAGGGGATTAAAACCTATTGCAGCGTTGCCTATTTCTAGGGCAAGGCTAAAAGCATTCAAATAACCAAAATCCTCGGAAGGGGATTAAAACCAAGCGCTGCCAAGGCCACGGCCACCAGTGGGCGGCATTCAAATAACCAAAATCCTCGGAAGGGGATTAAAACTCATAGCTCATAGCATTTATCCTTTTGGTGAATAATGGATTCAAATAACCAAAATCCTCGGAAGGGGATTAAAACCTGTAGCACCTTTGACGACCTTGATCGAACCATTTTCATTCAAATAACCAAAATCCTCGGAAGGGGATTAAAACTCCGGAGCTGGGCACGGTGGACAAACCATAGTTCATTCAAATAACCAAAATCCTCGGAAGGGGATTAAAACATAGTCGATAACGCTATCGGGTGTTCGCATAATACGAATTCAAATAACCAAAATCCTCGGAAGGGGATTAAAACTCTATTTCGATTCGTGAAACACCCATGCGTGTTGGTGAAATTCAAATAACCAAAATCCTCGGAAGGGGATTAAAACTATAGTAATCCGACTCCTGCGATATCATTGTAAACATTTATTCAAATAACCAAAATCCTCGGAAGGGGATTAAAACCGTTTTGTGGCTTCTGTATCAAGGTTATCAAATGATTCAAATAACCAAAATCCTCGGAAGGGGATTAAAACTGTACCTGCGAGGTCGGCGGCTGTGCCCATACCGCTCGATTCAAATAACCAAAATCCTCGGAAGGGGATTAAAACTCTAAATCTTTAGGCTCACCTTGCCCCAAATTTTGATAATTCAAATAACCAAAATCCTCGGAAGGGGATTAAAACGGTTTGAATGGTGGATTTTATATTGGTACAGGAACTCCATTCAAATAACCAAAATCCTCGGAAGGGGATTAAAACTCACAACCGTTTCAACGGTCACGTTTGCGCCTGCGGTACTGGCAACCATTCAAATAACCAAAATCCTCGGAAGGGGATTAAAACTGAGCGCGACGTTCGTCACCAATCCCAATGGTGACTTAATTCAAATAACCAAAATCCTCGGAAGGGGATTAAAACAGTTTGAGCTGCGGCAACGCCGCAAGCTCAGCACAATATGTATTCAAATAACCAAAATCCTCGGAAGGGGATTAAAACCTACAAACTCCGACACGGGATCACTCACGTAGTGATTGACATTCAAATAACCAAAATCCTCGGAAGGGGATTAAAACGCTGGGGTGGCGATAGGTCACTCCCCGCCAGTACCGTTCATTCAAATAACCAAAATCCTCGGAAGGGGATTAAAACCTAGTGCCAGTGGCCCCGCCGCCTGAGTCACCAACGTACATTCAAATAACCAAAATCCTCGGAAGGGGATTAAAACAGTTTGTAGCCTTCGCAGAAACGAACGAACTAAAATACATTCAAATAACCAAAATCCTCGGAAGGGGATTAAAACATTGACTTAAGCTTTATCTCTCGTTTCTGTTGATCATTCAAATAACCAAAATCCTCGGAAGGGGATTAAAACTACAATAACCACTCTCACAGCCAGAATCTTCATAACCTATTCAAATAACCAAAATCCTCGGAAGGGGATTAAAACCATAATAAAACATGCAATTTTGCGCCTTTGAACCGATGCAAATTCAAATAACCAAAATCCTCGGAAGGGGATTAAAACCCAGTCGTGGCCCTCGCGCTTCTGGAGAGATGGTTAACATTCAAATAACCAAAATCCTCGGAAGGGGATTAAAACAACATATTCGTCGCATGCCACTCCGCGTGCTCACACTCAATTCAAATAACCAAAATCCTCGGAAGGGGATTAAAACAGAATACTTCGCTTGAAGCCTAACAAGGTGAATACATTCAAATAACCAAAATCCTCGGAAGGGGATTAAAACGAAGCTCCGAAGGCGACCAAACCATTTCGGTAAGTTCTTTATTCAAATAACCAAAATCCTCGGAAGGGGATTAAAACCTTCGTATGCCGCTTTACGCTCGGCGCTGAGCTGGTCGATTCAAATAACCAAAATCCTCGGAAGGGGATTAAAACCGTCAATCACATTCCACATGAGACAGTTGAAATCAATCGTATTCAAATAACCAAAATCCTCGGAAGGGGATTAAAACAAAAAGCGTCCTATTCTCTTGGCGGTCAAGCGTTATATTCAAATAACCAAAATCCTCGGAAGGGGATTAAAACGGTCGATGACGACGGCGCAACCCGCTACAGAACCGAGATTATTCAAATAACCAAAATCCTCGGAAGGGGATTAAAACCTTGCATTTCGCGATATTTGGGAAAAGGAACAATATACGCATTCAAATAACCAAAATCCTCGGAAGGGGATTAAAACCCGCATGTTTTGCCCTTCGTTGGTGTAGCCCCGATCAATATTCAAATAACCAAAATCCTCGGAAGGGGATTAAAACGCAACATGGACATGCTGTTGATTGACCGTGCCCTCATGGATTCAAATAACCAAAATCCTCGGAAGGGGATTAAAACACAATCAACGGTGTAAAATCCGGCGGCTACTTCTGGTAAATTCAAATAACCAAAATCCTCGGAAGGGGATTAAAACGAAATTTAGCACCCAGCTTGGGATTTGAGCTGTATTGATATTCAAATAACCAAAATCCTCGGAAGGGGATTAAAACCGACGAGCTTGGGCGTCCAGTAGCTCGGCGCCGTGGCGAATTCAAATAACCAAAATCCTCGGAAGGGGATTAAAACTTTGAATTTCTCGGTTGCCGCGCCCAGACTGATATAGCATTCAAATAACCAAAATCCTCGGAAGGGGATTAAAACGCAGATCTGCCTCGGCTTTGGGGCTGAGGCGGAATGCCTTTATTCAAATAACCAAAATCCTCGGAAGGGGATTAAAACTCCCTTTACGGTTTTCTGTAATATCAATCAAAACTTGCATTCAAATAACCAAAATCCTCGGAAGGGGATTAAAACTCAACTAATGCCATTGACTTATTGCAAGGAATAAGCAACATTCAAATAACCAAAATCCTCGGAAGGGGATTAAAACGAACAAGTCTTCCCAACACTGCGATTGTGTGTCGATTGCATTCAAATAACCAAAATCCTCGGAAGGGGATTAAAACTTGTCCGTTGGCGCAAGCACAGGCGCAGCGACTGGGAAGATTCAAATAACCAAAATCCTCGGAAGGGGATTAAAACGTAAAAACTGTACCAATAATAGGCACACTTGAGAGGCAAAATTCAAATAACCAAAATCCTCGGAAGGGGATTAAAACTCTACCACCTCTACTAGAAGTTGCGCGGCTGATTGTATTTATTCAAATAACCAAAATCCTCGGAAGGGGATTAAAACTGTTAACGCTGTGTTAGCGAATAACTGACCGATTAGTCAATTCAAATAACCAAAATCCTCGGAAGGGGATTAAAACGATCTTGATACAGACGCTTACGCGGTCGGCCTTGGAAGTTTATTCAAATAACCAAAATCCTCGGAAGGGGATTAAAACCGTTTCTCTCGCATCGGCTCGTTTGGCGGTATCCCACGATTCAAATAACCAAAATCCTCGGAAGGGGATTAAAACCCCGATGGTTTGGCATATACCGCATTCGTGTATCCTCCATTCAAATAACCAAAATCCTCGGAAGGGGATTAAAACGGCAGCAGGCCGAGCAGCAGTCCAGTACTGTGATAGCAATTCAAATAACCAAAATCCTCGGAAGGGGATTAAAACTTTCTTCGTCGTACCCGCCGAAGTCGGTTCGGAACGAGATTCAAATAACCAAAATCCTCGGAAGGGGATTAAAACGATCGCGTGGATGCTCAGCAAGCATAAGATCGATACATTCAAATAACCAAAATCCTCGGAAGGGGATTAAAACCTCCAAAGGATAGCGACAATTGTGTTGCGTCCTACATGGATTCAAATAACCAAAATCCTCGGAAGGGGATTAAAACTAAAGAGCCAATGAAACTCTTTAGGGATAGACCCTAAAATTCAAATAACCAAAATCCTCGGAAGGGGATTAAAACAAATTCCCACTAGCTCACCAAGTTTGCAAAGGCTGTAACAGATTCAAATAACCAAAATCCTCGGAAGGGGATTAAAACTTGTCAGCTTCGAAAATACGGAACGAGCGGCGGAGATTAATTCAAATAACCAAAATCCTCGGAAGGGGATTAAAACCTTTCGTGACATCCATTGTTTTCGCATTATCGTGTATATTCAAATAACCAAAATCCTCGGAAGGGGATTAAAACATCAAATCGACCTTGCATCGTGGTGAGTTCACGTTGCAATTCAAATAACCAAAATCCTCGGAAGGGGATTAAAACATAGTGGCTTGAATCATCAGTGCATAGGTAGCCAACCATTCAAATAACCAAAATCCTCGGAAGGGGATTAAAACCCATAACTGTGTCATATAACCAAAATCCTCGGAAGGGGATTAAAACCGCACGACCGTGAAGGTTTTCCTGTACAAATTCTGGCGCATTCAAAGAACGACAATCCTCGGAAGGGGATTAAAACCCTTCGGCAATCGTTTCATGCGCCTCGCGCGTGTGCTTGCATTCAAAGAACTACAATCCTCGGAAGGGGATTAAAAAATTTTTTCTATTCCAACATCTTTCAAGATCATGGAATAAAAAGAACTTTCATTCTTGGAAGGAGATCAAAGCTTTGTGTAGCTTGATGTCAATACGGCAGTCATTTGAATATCATAAATCCTCGCAATTGATTGAATTCTTTAATAAATTCCTAGAGCTTGATTGGAATAATTTTGCTGAATTGATATTGACATAATAAGGAAGTATGGTATAGATTAAGCCTCAAATCTTGCAGCCGCGAGATGTGCTAAGGGTGAGAATGACGTTTGGATAATGCTAAAAGTGAGGTATGTTATACTCGCTGAAGAATCGCTTATTTGTAGTTTTAGAAATTGAGTTTATGCATTTTACAATTAATGGGCATTTGCTCTCATTTGATAGCTCTTTTCGACAGGCTGGGGTTTCTAATCACACCCGTTTTTTGATTGAAAATCTGGCCAAACTCGATCACGATAACCAATACACCTTGTTTGTTGGGCCAAATGTGCGCCAACACCTCAATTTGCCCGCCAATTGGGAAATTGTCGAATCGCGCTTGCCGACGATTCAGCCCAAATATCGCATTCCTTGGGAGCAGTTGATTGCGCCATGGTTATTAGCCAAACGCCGGGTCAATTTGTTTCATGGCTTGTTGAATATCTCGCCGTTGCTTTCGCCAGTACCCACCATCGTTACCATTCACGATTTGGCATTTATGGATGTGACTGGCTCACATCGCAAGGCCAATCGGCGTTATCTTGCGGCGGCAACCCGCCAAGGTGTGCGTCAAGCTGCCCATCTATTTGCAGTTTCTGAGTATACCAAGGCTGCGATGGTTGATCGGCTTGGGCTTGATCCGACGAAGATTAGTATTGCCTATAATGCTGCTGGAGCGCAATATCACCCGCGTTCGACCGCTGAGATTAATGCTTGGAAGCAGCAAAAGCAACTGCCTGAGCAATTTCTACTGTATCTTGGCACCTTAGAGCCACGCAAAAATATCCCCAATTTGCTGCGAGCTTATGCCAAAGTTAAACACGAAATTGGCATGCCGTTGTTAATTGGTGGTGGCAAAGGCTGGAATTTTGACGAAATTTTCAGTACTTACGAGCAATTACAATTGCACGATAGTGTCAGTTTCTTGGGCTATGTGCCAAGCGAGGAATTGCCGCTGTGGTATAACGCCGCGACAGCCTTTATCTATCCATCGCGCTACGAAGGCTTTGGCATTCCGCCGCTTGAGGCGATGGCTTCGGGCACACCTGTGCTGACCACCAATGCCACCAGCATTCCTGAAGTCGTGGGCGATGCAGCGATTCAAGTTGACCCCGACGATCTTGAGCAGATGGCTCAAGGATTAGTGCGGATTGCCAACGATGCCAACTTGCGCGACGATCTGCGTGAACGCGGTTTGCTACGTGCCCAAGCCTTCTCGTGGGAGAATTTAGCCAAAGCCACGCTTGAGGTTTATCGTAAGGTTGGGGGCTAATAGAATGTTGGATTTGAACCAATGGCAAGCGCGGTTTGCAACCTGGATTGAGCAAGAGCTTGGTCAGGCTGACGTTTCGCACGATCCTGAACATATTCGGCGGGTGGTGCGCAATGCTCAATTAATTCAAGCTGAAGCAGGCGGCGATTTGGCAATCATTATTCCGGCAGCCTGGTTGCATGATTGTGTGGTTGTTTCTAAGGCCTCGCCGTTACGCAGCCAAGCCTCGCGCATGGCCGCCGAACACGCAACCCAATGGCTGGCCAGCCAAGGCTATCCCGAACAGTATTTACCAGCGATCAGCCATGCGATTGCTGCTCACAGCTTCTCGGGCAACATTCAGCCAGAAACTTTAGAGGCGCAAATCGTCCAAGATGCCGATCGGCTTGATTCGCTCGGCGCGATTGGCTTAGCCCGTTGTTTAATGCTCAGTGTTGAGCTTGGCCGCCGACTCTACGATCCGCAGCAGCCAATTCCGCGCACCCGCCCAGCCGATGATCAAATTAACAGCATCGACCATTTTTATACCAAACTCTTAAAACTGCCACAAACAATGCAAACAGCCACAGGCCGTGCATTAGCAGAACAACGAACTGGCATTCTTAACCAATTCTTAGATCAATTAGCGCAAGAAGTTGGGGAATCGTAGCAATGATTCTCTCTTTGGTTTAGCTTTGCTCGATTAGCAGCAGTGTGGGTAGAACACAACACAACCCGTACTACCCACCCGTGCTAATTGAGAATTTTGATCTTCAAACGAGCCAATTCTTCAATCGGAATCCGATCAAACAAGACAAACCCATCGGCATCGGTTGTGCCATTATTTTCATAGGTTGGCGAAACCACCATGACTTGGGTTCCAGCTTGATCAAAGGGATCACGCTCAGGCACTTGAATGTAGCAGTGCAAAACCGCATGTTTAGGCTGCATACTCTCATACATTTCAATCGTCACATCGGGAATGCTCACTGATGATTGACGATAGGTGCCGATCAGGCGTTGGCCGCGCATTTGGCCCGTATATTGCAATTGAATTTGCATGTGTTTGAGCATCTCGTCGGAGAACTCAATCATAAAACGGTAGCCAACGGTTTCGGGCGCAGCGCTGGTGATCAGCGAATGCTGGCGCAAGAACTTCAATGACGGCGCGGGAATGTTATCGACCAGCGACAGCGAATTGCTGTATAAAGCATAACTCGCATCCAAGGCATCAAACAACTCGGCGCGACAGCTTGCACATGTTTCAACATGGTCGGCGACGACTTGGAGCGCGGCATCAAGTGGCGCACCGAGCGCAACAGCATGGGCATACTCAACAAGACGTTGACGCATAATCTCGTGAGATGCGGTCGGAAGTGGCGTGTTCATGGTAGTTCCTCACCAAAATAGTTATTCGTAAGCAATCCCTAGATCGGTGGCAACAGCTTGCCAGCGAGGATCGTCACGCAACCGCTTGATTGCTCGGCTGCGCAGGGTATGCACATGGCTTACGGTAGTTTCCAACGTCCGGCTAATCGCATTGTCATCAAGGCCAGTGATATATTTGAGCCACAATGCGGCTAATTGATTGTGTGAACGTGGGTGTTCACGTAGATAGGCATTTAAACAGGCTGAGATTCGCTCCTTGGTTTCATGTTGAATCACCACCGTTGCGGGAGCGATGCTTTGGGTGTCTTCCAATACATCGTAACGGTTTTGACCCTCATCATTCATACTCGGTTGATCTAATGAATCAGCGGGATATTTTGTCCAACGGCGTAAGCTGCGCAAGGCATTGTTCATTTGTAAACGCACAAACTCCCAAAATGCGCCAGGCTTGCGGCAATCGTCAAAATGTTTGAGGACACGTTCGATCGTAGCTTGGGCGATTTCCTCGGCTGGTTCAAAACGTTTAAGCATGGCATAGCTATAGACCATGCGGAAAAGCTCCGTATAGCCATCCTCGCGCCGACTTAAGCCTTCGCGCCCAGAACAGGCATCGTATAACGACACCATGTAGGTGCAAATCAAGGCTTGATCAAGGGTTCCTTGAAAATCGGTCGCGCGACGGCGCACAGTTCGTTGTACCAGCTCGTCGATTGAGAGCAGTGTCCATCCATATTTTTTGATGAGAAGAGTTGCACGTTCGGTATAGAGCTGCTCGCTATCAGATAATTGGGTCTCGAACATGGTGCGCACCTTTGCTTTCAGGCGGATGCTTCGAGAAGCATCGTAAACAGTTATACAATGGTCGAACGAACAATGGCGACTTACACTTTAGGCTTTGCCAATCACCATAAAGCCAGCCCAAAAGCGCGGGTCTGCCAAGGGGCTTTCGCTGTGCTGGCCGTCTGGTTCAAGCGGAATTGCGCTAGCTGGTAGCTGCCAAAGCTGGAACTGTTTAATAATATCAGCCCGCGTCAAGTCGCGTACAGCAATCACGGCGTGTTTAAGTGCTATGGCAATCCGTATTCCGGCCTGCAATTCACGGTAAAAGCGATCCATCACGAACAACGCCGCGACATCCGAGGCGTTCCACAACGAGCAGAGCAAACTACGGGTTCCGGCATATAAAAATGCCCGTTGCAAGCCATATTGATCATCGCTGACAGCCACAAAACTGCGCCCGCTGACGCAAGCGCTCAGCACCACCAAATCTGTGTCGATTTCAACCTGATCCATAATTGTTTGGGCGCTCAGCGTTTCGTGGCCAAGAATCAGATGTGAGTTTAACGGTTGTTGGGCATCGTACACACAGTGCGAGGCAATGTGAATAATTCGCGCATCGTGGGCATAGCGCAAAAATTGATCGGTGGCTAATGCGCCTGTCCAAGCCTGCCCACCCACTAATTTGGCAATTTCTTGGGCTTCGTGTTCAGCATAGGTCAGGGCTTCGGCTCCAATGCTGTTGTAACCAAAACAATAATGCTCAGTTTGGCTGCTGGCGGCGCGACCTAGGGCATAACGCACCAAAATAGTGGCACTCGGAGCCAAGGCGATCGCCGGGTTTTCATCGCGCACCAACCAATTGCCGTCGCTGGTTTGCAAAGCCATAAATGGCACATCGTGCAGCGGACCATGCGGCACAACATACACTAAATCAACCGTTGCCAACATGGCTTCGTATGGCTCAATCAAGGCTTGCGAAATTGCCTTCAAAATCCGTGGTTGCAGCAAGCGATGATGCCCACCATGGCCGCGCGTCAGATTCAGTGGATTAAAGCTATGCTGCTGAATTGTGGCGTTGTTGGCCGTAATTGCTACGCTATACAAGGCTGGATCAAGGCTGAAATGATGTAGAATTGGCGATTTACGTTCGGCCAACGCTGCCAAGAAACGCAATGATCGACCCAATACGCCAACCGTAAAGTATTCGATCACCGCTGTGCGTTGGTCAAGTTGGGCTTGAATTTCGGCCAAATTGGCACATTGCTGCGAAAGCTCAATTGCGGTACTTTCATCGCCAGCTTGCAGCGCATCGAGGAAGGCTCGCGAACGTGCTCGCTCGATATAATTGACTGCTTGAGCCGCATCGCCGCGCTCGATGCACAACACAACCATATGCTCATAAACCTGTTGGGCCGTGCTAATTAAGCCCAATTTCGTATCTTCATCGCCGAACGAGGTGCGTAAATCTTCAATAATTGCGATTGATTCGGCAAACGCTGCAAATGCTGCATCAATTGCTCCGCTCCGCCGTTCAGCATCGCCGCGCTGATTGAGAATGAGGGCTAATTCATGGCGATTGTTGTGTTGGCGGGCCAAGGCCTCGGCTTGGGCATAAATTTCCAAGGCCGCTTGATAATCGTGCATACTGCAATAGAGCAAGCCCAAAAATGCCAATGAATCGCGCAGGCTATCATCATTGGGCACAACGCTGGCCCGCGCCGCCTCAATACTAATTTGATACGCTTGTTCGCTGGCCGGCAAATCGCCTGCTAAATGCTTCAAAAAGCCAATATGCCAATACAAATTGGCCAAATCGCCGATTGTATCGAGGGTTTCATAGAGCGCTGCCGAGCGTGAAAAATAGCTATCGGCCTCATCCCAACGGCACAAATAGAGCAAATTCGAGCCAACTTCGTAGAGCGCATGAGCCTCGCGATAGCGATTGCCGGCCCGTTGCAAGGCTTCGAGCGCTTGCAAACTTAGCTCCAAGGCATATTCTGGGCGTTGCAATTGATTGGATAAAATGCTCTGATTGAGCAAACTATGGCCTTGATACAGCCAATTTTGCACGTGCTGAGCGTGTTGATGTTGCTCAATATAATGTTGAATTGCCTGATCGTAGGCTCCGCGAAACCATGCTAACGTGCCCATACTGTTGATCACCATCGGCACTAAATCGGCTTCGAGCTGGATATCATCGCGTAATTGTTGTAATAAGCTTTGGGCGGTATCATACTGGCGTTCAAGCCGCATGGTGATAATCGCCTTGTAGAGCATTAGTAGTTGCTGTTGGCGCAGATTGGCGTGTGGAATGCTGGTGGCTTTTTCGAGCACTGCGGCGATGGTTGACCAATCGCGGCGAGCCGAAAGCACTTCCAAATATTCCTCAAGGTAGTAGAGCCAGCGTTGTAGCTCAAATTGCCAGGCCTCAGCCTCTAGACGATTGAGTTGTTGCTGGCTATACTCAAAGGCGGCAGCAAAGACTTCGTGCTCACGATAGGGTCGTTCATTTAAGCTGGGTGCTTCGCGGAGTTGATACCAACCATGATGGGGGTGTTCGATAACCAAGGCACTTTGCCAAAAACGTTCGATCTGTTCGGGTGAATAAGGCGTTAGGCTAGCCAACTGAGCCGAATCACACCAACGCAGGAGCCAGATGTAAGAAGTAAGTGCCGGTGTAACCGTTGATTCGAAGGCATCATCAAGTAAAACCATACCATCACCCTTGGTGTATGCAACGCCATCCAGCATGCCTAGGTTTGTGAGAGGCCAGGCAAACTATCCGCGTAATTGAAGCAACATTCTAGTGCTACTATACTCGATTTTGATCGGCTTTGCTACCAGAGTAGCCCTTGTTTTGTGACATTGGGGGAATGCGATCATGTCCACACCACATGCCCAAGTTTATTTCAACCGCTACAATCTTTTTAACACTACGCCCAACCCAGCCCCAAGCGGCAATACCGATTGGTACACCAACCAACCAATTATGCAACTGAGCAACCCGCAATTGACCCAACGCGTGCCAAGCCAAACAGCGTTGCTGACCAATTGGTCGTTGCCAAGCGCCAATTTGCTCGGACTGCAAGACCTCAATTGGGCTTTTTGTGTTTATGATCTTCAACAACAATTAGCTACGAGCGCCAGTGCCGATGATTTGCCAAATGCGCCGCTGGCCTATGCCCAAGTCCAAGCAACCCACAATACCACCCAAAGCACGACTGCAACCAAAGTTTGTTTATTTAATGTGTTAGTGGCGATCGAATGGGTGCCGAGTGCCAATGAACTCAATCAATTGCAATGGGCTTTTCGGCGAGCCTCTGATTTCTTGTTCGATGTGAGCAACGGCACGATGGCTTTTGGTCAGGTGGTTTTTGGCGGCGTGCAGCATATGCGAGCTGCCGATATTCAAATTCTAGCTTCAAACCGCTATCACCCCCGCAGTTGGCGCGAAGGCCTCTACACCGATGCCAAGCATATGCCGATTCGCTTGGGGCGTGGTATGTGGGAGCGCCAAGGCAGCTTTAGTATTCCTTGGCACGAGCCAGAAGGCTATCGCGTGATTGTCCACGAATGGATGCATTACGCAATTGGCTTGCGCGATCAATATATTAATTCAAATAATGCTGAGCACCCAGATTTGGCCTTGCCTTCGTTCAACCCAACGGCTGAGTCGATTATGGCCCACTTGGTTGGTTCGAGCGAAGTGATGCGCATTGAGGGTGGCGATGATGTTTGGCAGCCATTTCGCGCCCAAACTGGCGCTGGTTTGCCCTATAGCGCTATGGCAACGGCCCCATTTGATCAGCCACGAGTCGGCCCCGAACGCCTGCCTTTGCCACTGCCGTTGTTTCAGCATAGTTTTGGCAGCAATCCAACTGCTGAAGTGATCAGCTTACCAATTGCTGAAACGCCATTGGCTGGACTCAAGCATGGCTGGGTGTATGTGTTGCGCGGCAGCCTGAACGATCCCAGCACAATTATTCCTCAGGGTAGCCTTGATTCACGGGTGAATTCGCAGGGTTTCAAGTTGCTGGGCGCAAATTCCGATGATTATGTGGTGGTAATTGGCGATCAAGCGAATGGTTCCACGGCGGTCTATGTCGCGCAGCTTGAGGGTAATCCACCTGAATGCAACTGGCTTGAATGCACGCCCAGTCAATTTCCGCTGGTGGCGGTGATGCCCTATGGCTCAGTAACGCAAGGCTCGTATAGCGTCAAAGTTGTAACTGAATCGGGCCTAACTCCAACGGCGATTTATGTTGCCGCTGCTGGCGAGCAAACCGCCTATGCCGTTGATGTCAATGGTGTAGTCAGTAATTTGCCCTCGCTTGATGGCACAGCCTTGCTGGTTTTTGAAGGCCAAACTGGGATTCAACTGGCTGTCGCAGCCTATTCTGAGGGCGGCAATCCACCTAGCCACAATCCAACCGCGCCGATTCCATTAACTGCTGGCTCCTCGGAAGGCAACTTGATGGTCTTTTTCAATCAAGCCGCCGAAAGCCGTGCCAGCGAGCTTAACCATTTACGGGTGATTACCACCACAATGTATGGTTCATGTAGTAATTTGCCCAATGCCACTGGTGGCGCTCTAAGTCGTGGCTATATTTTTGCCTTGGCGAGCAATGCCGCCTTGCCCAGCGATGTGGGTGCGAGTGTGCCACTCAAGCCAACTCTGGTGTTGAACTACGATAATGCAGCCTTGCTCAGCCTTGGTACAACCGCTGGAATCGCTGGAGTTTTGAAGGTGTACAGTGCTAATGGAGCCACGCCGCAAGCCGAAGCTTCCAAGCATTTTGTTGATCGTGGGTATGTGGCTTTGGCATTGAACGCTACCAGTGCTAGCGGTTTATTCGCTAGCAACCCAACGCCTGAATTCTTCCGATTGTATGGCCAGCAATTTACCATCTAAACAGCATAAAGCGCCCATGATGTTGGTCATGGGCGCTCGGTTTATGCAGATTGTTGGCGAGATTTAGAGCGTGCGCACGCTCCGAACTGGCTCATTAGCCCCAAGCAAACTCATTGGCTGCTGCTGATTATTTGGATTATTGGGCTTACTGGCACTAGCAACTGTGCGTCGCAACCGCCATTGCAATGCGGCAATTTCTTCGGAGATCGCCCGCAAACTCTCGACCTCATCACGTAAATCCTCGACGACTGCTGAAGAACCAAACTCAACTCGCTGTGGTTCGCGCAACAGGCGGCGCGGGCGCTGCTGCGAAACATCGCCAAGTTGATCTTGCATCGTACCCAACAAACTCATTAAATAGGCCCATGATTCGTTTTCTTGCTGACTGACTTGCTTTGAATGTTGGCGGCGTTCGTTCATCCAGCCATCAAGTTGGCAATGTAAATTGTTCAGCCGATTATCAAGGTGCTCGATCAGCGGGCGACTAAAATCGGCAGGCTGAGCCGCTAATTTGGCAACCGTAGCCGGAAACGAAGTGTGCAGGGTTTCCAATTGGTCTTGTAAATGACCAAGCGATGAGCCGAGTTGGGCTTGACGACGTGCCACCACTTCTTGCTCGCCCAAAACATCGCTTAACAACGCCTTGAGTTGCTGGGTTTCTTGCTTAGCGCGATGTTCTTGCTGGCCCAGTAAATGCGGCACAAACCACAAAAGCAGTACCGCCAAGAGCAATAATGCTCCACTCATCAATAAAAAGACAATCTGCATAACCAACCTCCATAGCAATAGCATCTGGCTTCATTATAGAAAAAAGCCTGCTCGCTGAGAGGATGCAGGGGTTACAGCTTGATGACAGGTCTGTAAAGTCAAAAGGCAGAAATCAAAAGACAAAATGATCAATAAAGCGCACGAACGACGAAAGCGCGAAGCGCACGAGAACTGGGTATCCCAACGTTCGTGCGCTGCGCGGTTAACGTTAAAAAGGGCTATAAATCGAGTTCACGCCGCAGTTGGGCTTGTTGTTGATCAAATTCTTGGAGCAATTGTTGGCGCTGTTCGGCGGGCAAGAAGGCGGCTTTGGCGCTTTGGCGGGCCACTTTACAAATATCATCAACTGTGAAATCGTAGCGTTCGGCGGCCAGCAAAAACTCGCCAGTCACCGTCGTATCGAACAAGACTGGATCATCGGAGTTGAGGGTGATTGGCAAACCAGCATCGAGCATTTGGCGTAAGGGATGCTGATCGAACGAAGCGATCACGCCAGTCCGAATATTGCTGGTTGGGCAAACATCAAAGGTAATATCACCACGGCGAGCCAGAAATTGGGTTAATTCGGCATCCTCAAGCACCCGAAAGCCATGGCCAATTCGATCTACGCCCAGCATTTCGACCGCGCCGCGCACGCTGTTGGCTCCAGCGACCTCGCCAGCATGAGCCATAACGTGTAGCCCAACCGCCTTGGCCAAGGCAAAAACCTCAACAAACGGCTCAGGTGGATAGTTGGCCTCATCGCCGCCAATTGAAAAAGCTACGACCCCATATTGCATGCCAGCTTGCGCCAACTCGACCGCTCGGAGGGCTTGATCAAGGCTAAACTGCCGGCCAAAATCGAAAGCTGGCCGGCAAACAATGCCTGTCTCGCGCTCAGCACGAGCAAACCCAGCCGCAACACCACCAAGAATCTCATCGAAATCCATGTTGCGGAGCATGTGCTGAGCAGGCGAGAGCATTACTTCGGCATACCGCACCTGCTGCTGAGCCAAATCGATTGCTAATTCATAGGCAACCCGCTCAAAATCCTCACCGTGGATCAAACAACGAGCACAGGTGCGATACACATCCAAAAAACCTAGGAAGTGTTCATATTGAAACATGCGCTCGACCCCGGCCAAATCGCTAGCAGGCAGACTAATGCCATTTTTCGTCGCCAGCTCCAAAAGCGTCTTGGGGGTAATCGAGCCTTCTAAGTGAACATGAAGCTCACATTTGGGCATGCGGCGAATAAATTCAGCAAGCGGCGAGTGCATGCAACAAACTCCTAGGCTCCCATACCCAAGGCCTTAAGCCGTTCGGCGTTGTCGAAGGTAACCAGCGCATCGATCAAGCGATCAAGCGCTCCATCAAGCACAACCGGCAGGTTTGAGATGTTTTGGCCAATCCGATGATCGGTAATGCGGTCTTGAGGATAGTTGTAGGTGCGCATTTTTTCAGCTCGCTCACCGCTACCAACCTGAGCCAAGCGCGATTCCCCAAGCTCTTTTTGGCGTTTTTCTTGCTCACGCGCGTATAAGCGTGCCCGCAACACGTTCAAGGCACTTTCACGATTTTTAATTTGTGAACGAGTGTCTTGACAAACGACCACAATTTCTTCGGGTGTACCAGCCTTGTAGACGATCCGCACGGCTGAGTCGGTGGTGTTAACCCCTTGGCCACCGTGACCGCCTGAGCGATACACGTCGATGCGATAATCTTCTTGCTTGATTTCAACGGCAGTTTCTTCGACTTCGGGCAACACCGCCACCGTAATTGTGCTGGTATGAATCCGGCCACGAGCCTCAGTTGCTGGAACGCGTTGGACGCGATGCACACCGCCCTCATATTTAAGCCGACTCCAAGCACCTTGGCCTTGGACTTCAAAAATCACTTCTTTGAAGCCGCCGATACCGTTTTCGCTGAGCGACATGACTTCGGTTTTCCAGCCACGGGTTTCAGCATAGCGTTGGTACATGCGGTAGACATCGGCTCCAAATAAAGCTGCTTCATCACCACCTTCGCCTTGGCGAATTTCGATGATCACGTTCTTTTCGTCGTTGGGGTCGCGTGGCAACAGCAAAATCCGTACTTCAGCCCCAATTGCTTCCATGCGAGCCGAAAGCTCATCGATCTCCAATTGAGCCATTTCGCGCAGCTCAGGATCATTTTCCTCGCGCAAAAGGGCTTTGGCTTCTTCGACCGATTTCTCAGCTTGCATAAACTCGCGATACCGCCCAACTAATTCGCCAAGTTCGGTTTGTTCGCGGGCCAAGGTGGTTAAACGCACATGGTCGCTCAACACATCGGGCTGAGTCATCTCATCATTGAGTTCGATATATCGCGCCTCGACACGAGCGAGACGAGCTAAAATTTCTGGTTCCATAGTTGTATGGATGTTCCTTGTCTTGGTGGTGTATCTGCGCCATTATAGCATAAGGCGTTTACAAAGAGCATCGAACAAAGAACATCTAACATAGTAGAGGATGCGTGATTAATCCACGCAGGATATGAAGATCATTAAGTTGAGGATCTAGGCGATAGCCAAAAGCCTATCGCCTAATTAAGGCAAACCTTAGCGAATACCGAAGATCTTGACGATATGCGGCGTATCAATGATCACATGGGGCGCAATCGTATGATAGCCTAGGGCATGGACCCAAGCATTGCCTGTGCGGAGCGTCAAGACTGTTTTGATCATTCCTGCACCAAAATAGCTGATCAACACAAATATAATCGAGATCAATCCATTGGTTGGGGTGCTAAAATTTGTCCAAGCCTCGGCCATGTGAACGACGGCATAACTTACCCCACCCAGCAATACGGTTGTAATCGCTGAACCAGTAATTTTGAGAAAGCGCGGAATTAGAATTGAATAGATTAAGATCATGGTTGGTAAGACTGTTCCCAAGCCATAAATGACCAGTGAAAGTGGTAAGCCCAAGGCCAATTGACTAAAGCTTAGGCGATTGAGGCTTGTACCCAAGGTAGTTAGTTCAAACAGTGATTCCGAGATCGCAATTACGGCAATTACCAAAAAATCGTTGCGGCGATTAGTTGAGACTAAATTAAGTTGGACGGCGCTGTAGCGGCGGCGAAACCATAGATATGGAACGACTGCATAGAACCCAAAATTGTAGATGGCCCAACTCCATACTTCGGCAATCGATAAATCGCCATGCCCACCAACCAAGGTTCCCGCCAAGTGAAAACTAAACGGCTGAAAGCCTAACAGTGGCCCTAAAACCCATCCCAACGCCTGACCAAATACGGCATAAGCCACTAAACCAAGCGTTTCCCGCAGGGCTTGGCTACGTTCAGGGGCACGCGCCGCTACATCTATGACTGGGCGATTACGGGTCAGCATATAGCCCAAGCCCATCAGTACAAATATTTCTAGCATCATGACGCTTGGTACAAACATCTGAAGCACAAAGGGACTTCCCGCAAAGGCTGGTCGATCAAATGGTAGCGCACCATCGCTTAGAAGAATAATTAAACCATGGCCTATGATCCACAAAAAAATCGTTAATTGAACCCCACGATGACTTAATAGATTTAATAGCCATGATCGTTGGGCTTGGACTGGTTTAGTTGGCGCTTGAGTTGCCATTGTATTGCTCCTTATGAAACACAGATTTTATAGATTGACCATAAAGCCTGACACAATGGCAGAGTCAAGCAGCAATTATGAGGGATGAGGGATGAGGGATGAGGGATGAGGGATGAGGGATGACATTTTGCTGCAAAAGACATGAAGCGTCGTTTTCATGTCTTTTGCAGTTCGAACTAGCCGCTGGCTGCTCAAGCCCTAGATCAAACCAAACTCACGGGCTAATATTTGATCAAGCTGAGCCTCACCATAGGCTGGCACATACAAGGTGGCATAGGCCGAAACGTGCTGTTCAGCCAAATCTTTGAGCAGCACACGCCGAATGCTTGGTTCTTCAATTGGCAAAATTGCCGCTTGATAGATCGTCACTTCATGCTGAGCAGGGTAAAATGTTTGTAAATGGGCTACCAAACGGGCTAAGCCAGCCCGTGAATCAAGCTGATCGTGCACCACCTTGAAATAGCCAATCACTCCAATTTGCCATAAAACCAAGGGTGTGCTGGGGTCGAAGCGCCGTGGGCGTACCAAAAAATCGCTGGCCTCATAACTTTGATAGCCATGCAACCCTGGATCGATTGCCAAATCGGCAAACAAACAAGCCTCAGCTGAAATACCCGGCAATATGTTGACCCGTAGGCCTTCGCGCTGCCCGCGCTGCACCAAATCGCTGGTTGGGGTCACAAAGACGCTTGGATGGCCATAAAATGCCACACAAACCCGCAACCCCTGACAGACTGCGGCCCAAATATGCTCGACCATGGCTGCATAAACCTGCTCACGTGGCTGATCAGCTTGATAAAAATGCGCTAACGATTCGGCCTGCGGATTCAGCTTGTGAATCCATTCATCGGCCAGCGGATGCATCACCAAGTAAAAAGTTTGGTCGGCTTTGCTGATCCAGGCATGGGCTTCATTGGTTAAATGCGCGATCATGGTGATGCCTGTGCCAACAATTGTCAGCGAACCTTGTTTCACTGCTAATCCCATGCTATTGTGGTTGCTCATCGAAGGCTATTTCAAATAATGGTGGCTGATCATCTCTTTGGCGATGATAGACAAAATTCGTTAATTTTGTATGAACTGGGCGAGTTCTACCGACCAAAATATAATTATTGGCTGGAATATGTAACTCAATTGGGATATTGGCACAATTGTAGGTTGGTTGTTCGATTTGGTTTTTGCTGCGAATATAAAAAACCTGGGGAATATCATCAGGGTCGTTTGGGTCAACATAGCAAACATGTAAATCGAAATAAGGATTACCATTATCATCTTCGATCATATAGCTATGATTGAGCAGCCAACAGGTCACGTTATAATCTTTGGATTTATCGGCGGCTTCGATAAATACATTCATATACGATGAAACTGTGACCGGAACATCTTGATAAGCTTGGGTTTCTGTTTGGGCAACAGTGCCAACACTTCGCAAGGTCATCACGGTGGTAACTTCTTGAATTGGGTCTGCTTTGGCGAGTTTTTGCCCAAGCCCTAGTTGTTGCAAAAAGCCCTGAGGATTTTGCTTGAACGAGGCTAAACGGCTTGGGTCATCGACGAGGGTTTGGACGAAATCGACCATATCCATGAATATTCCTCCTAATAAACCGCAATACTCTGGCTTTGCTCAATTTGGGTTAAGCAAAGGGCTACATAGCGTTCAATTCCTGACAGTTCAACCTCAACCATCGGCCTGCTTTGGCCTGCGGAATGTTGGTGCAACTGTAAACGATTGAGCAAGCTTTTGGTTTCGGCGCTACAGGCTGGATGTTGGCTCAAGCTATGCCATAGTTTGAACCAATGGCTTGGCTCGCCATCGCAAACTGCCGCCCAAAATTGCAAAACCGTTGCATAACATTCGAGCAATAAGGGTATTTCTTGGCGTTGCTGGGCTACCATAATCGCCCGCGCTAACCATGGCTGCACATATTGAAAATTACGTTGCGCCAATTCGAGTTGGGCTAGGTGAATCGCCGCCCGCCCAATCATAGCCTCCACCCCAAGTTCTTGAAAAATGGCAAAGGCTTTATGCAAATAGCCCGCACTTTGGGAAAAATCTTCGCGGCGCAGCGCCAACATGCCCATTTGATCGCGAATTAATGCCTCGCCAAGCGGGGTCTTGAGTTGGTAGGCCAAATCAAGGCTGGCCTCAAAATGATGTTGCGCCAGATCATAATTGGCCTGCGCCAGCGCCACCACCCCCAAAAAGCGTTGACTATGGCATAAACCCCACAGATGTTTTTGGGCTTGATAGTGATCGCTACAGGTCTGAAAGGCTTGTTCGGCGGCTTGCCAATTGCCTTGCGCCAACAACACCGCGCCCATTGATAACCATGTATCGCTGACTTTAATTGGATCATTGACGTTTTCAGCTTGAGCCAAACAGCGTTGTAACAGATCAAGGGCGCGGGTATATTCGCCTCGGCGTTGGGTAATTACCCCAAGTTGCTTATAAATAAACAGCAATTCAGCTACATTCTGCAATTGCATTCGATACAAGATATCGATACACTGTTGTAATAATGCCTCAGAACGTGCTAATTCGCCCAAAATATAATGAAACTCGGCGTAGCATGAAACAATTCGCACTACAATTAAAACGATCTCAGTCTCAACATCCTGATGATCAAGTGTGCTTAATAACGCTGCGGCTGGAGCAAAAAGCTGTTGGCCTTCGATCTCACGGTTGCGAATTGCAAAGAAATCGTGTAAAGCAATACAATAATCGCCTAAAATGTGAATTTGTTGAGCTTGAACTGCCCAGAGCCAGCCACCCCGAATATTATCAAGCTCTTGTTCTAAGAGCATTAACCCTTGCTGGCTGGCGTTGCCATGAATTAATTGCTCTTGCTGACGGCTAAATTGGCCGAAGTAACGAGCATGGCGTTGATACAACGTTTGCTGATCGGCGGCCAAGCTTTGGAGTTTGGTTTGGGCAAATTGGTGCAGTAATGGATGTAAGGCATAGCGGGTTTGTTGTTGCAAAATTTCAAGCGTGAGCAACGATTTGGCGCGTAAATTGGCCAGCACGTTCAAATCGACCTCGGCAATGATTGTGGCGGTTTCAGCATTAAAGCTACTAGGAAATACCGCCAAGCGTGCTAAACAAGCCTGTTCATGTGGATCAAGCAATTGCCACGAATAATCAAATGCGGCCTGAATGCTGCGATGGCGGGTTGGAATATCGACTACATCGCTATGAAAAAGCTGCATGTCATTGCTGAGTGCTGCGACAATTTCATTGCCACTGCGAATCGTCATCCATGGGGCAATCAATTCAATTGCCAAGGGCAAGCCATGGACCATCTGGCAAATTTGGCCAATCGCTTGACGATCTGCATGGCCATAATCGGCTAAATCGCCCGATTTGCCTTGACGCTGCAAACAATGTACAAATAAATCGACCGCTGCAAAATGCTGAAGTTGCTCGGCCAACAACGGCGAATAGCCTGAATCATCATTAATCTGGGGATAGGCCAAGCCTGCTAATTCCAAGACATATTCGTTTTGCAGGCGCATGCGCTCACGTGAGCCAATAATGAAGCGTAATTGCGGAATATGTTGAATCAGACTGCTGAGGGCTAAGCGAGCGCTGGTTGCCAATAATTCGCCATTATCAATGATGATGATCAGTTCATGCTGTTGCAATTGGAGAATCAGGTGTTCAACCAGATCGTTGGTGCGTGGTGGTGGTAGGGTCAAAGCCTGCATAATTGCCAACAACACAGGTTCAGCATCCAATAGGCGCGGCTGTTGATCGGCGCTGACCAAGGAAATATAAAAAACTCCGTTGCTCGAAGCCCCTAAATATTCGTTGACCACCTTCCAGCCAAAGGTCAGAGCTAATTGGGTTTTGCCGCTACCGCCAGCGCCCATAATCGTCAGCAATTGGTTGCGTTCAGCCGCCAGCCAATGGGTGATGCGTTCTAGCTCGGCTTGGCGACCATAGAGCATTGGGGTTGGCCGAATCAAACGCTGCGGACGTTGGGCGGGTGTTGCCATAATCTGGCGTTGTAAAGCCTCGCTCGCTGGCTCGGGTTTTAATCCATACTCACGCTCTAAAACTTGTTCGAGCAGCCGATATTGGCGCAGGGCCGTGTGACGTTGGCCAGTGCGCATCAAGAGTAACATCAACTGGCGATGGGCGACCTCATCACATTCATCAAGCGTCACCAAGCGCTGAAGCCAACGAATTGCCTCGTTGTAGTTGCTTACCACGCTATAGCGTTCGATCAGGCGGCGAATCGCGACCAGGGCTTGTTGTCGCCAATATTCCACCTGTTGGAGTTGCCAGCTGCTGAAGCCATCGGCATCGCGGAGATAAAACCCATTGAGAAAATCGCCTTGATAGTGTTCGATCGCGCTGGCTAATTCGTTGGTTGGGCTAGCTGGGTTGTCGAAAATTTGGGTGCAATGCTGAAGGTCGAGCCAATAACGGGCTTGGGGGTGTAATCCGATCGTATGGCGCGTGACCTCAATAAACGGGTCCATCACTTTACGTAATTGATTGAGTGTGAGGCGTAAGTTGCCCGCTGTGCGTTCTGCCGATAAATCATTCCATAACAATTGTGCCAAAACCTCACGTTCGTGGGGGTAAGGATTGACTACAAGGTAGATCAGCAGTGCTTCCACTTTGCGCGTTGCCAGATCACTAATACGTTGATTGTCGATAAAGATCCGCAAGCCGCCAAAAACGTGAATCCGTAAACTTGGCACCGATTGAGCCGAATCATCAGGCTGATGCGTGACATTCACGGAGCTACATCTCCAATAAAACGATTTTGAAACGCTGGGCCGCTATGCTGTGAATTGTAGCAGACCTTGTAGCGGATATTCAATAGATAGTGAATGAAGGATGAGCTATGAACAGCGAAGTTCGGAATCAAAACCATCACAGCGAAACAGTGGCATTACAACTCGTCGAACAAATTTGCCGAGGCGAACATGCAGCCATTTGGGAGTTGTATAGTTTGTACCACACTGAACTGTCACAGCAATGTTTGGTTTGGATGCATGGCAATCCCCACGATGCCGATGAAGCATTAAGCCGTTTGGTGCTCAAAGCGTGGGAATCGTTGCCACGCCATGCCTATAAAATTACCAACGCCAAGGCTTGGCTCATGCGCATGGCCTACAACATTTGCATCGATATTCATCGCCAACAACAACGCGAACTCAAGCGGCTCCAACCGCTGGATAGCCTGCTGGGCAATGACGACAGCATGCCACATAGCGCAACGCCCTCGCCCGAAACGGCGTTGTTGAAGCGTGAAGTTTATGAAACGATCAATCAAGCCTTGCAAGCGTTATCGCCACGCTTGAATAGCACTTTTTCGTTATGGCTCTACAACGATATGTCGTGCGATGCGATTGCTCAGCATCAAGGAATTTCGTTGGCCAATGTCTATAAACGCTTGCAACAAGCCCGCGATATGCTGCAACCACAATTACGCCCAAGCACTGTTGAGGGGTGAACGAACATAGAGCAAAGAACATAGAGCATAGTTGAGATTAGGGGCTAGGGATCAGGGGTTGGGATTCAGGCCTTGTAAGTAGAAGTCTTCGTGTCCTTCGTGGTTTGGTAACCTGAACCCTAGCCCCTGATCCCTGATTCCTCGCCCATTCATGCTCTTCGTGGTTTTGGTAATCTGAACCCTAGCCCCTGACAGCTAACCCCTGATGCCTATCCAATGGCCTGAACTTCGACAATAATCCCATTCAAAGCGGCATTGCCACTTAGTGGATCGATTGCTTGATCATCGGTTAAATCGTTGATGCTGCTGCCAGCGTGGGCTTGGGCGATTTGGATTTTGGTATTAGGATAGCGATGCCCCCAGCCATGCGGCAAACTGACCACCCCAGGCATCATCAAATCGCTGACTTCCAGGGCAACCTCGATTGTGCCAACTCGTGAACTAAGTTTGACTTGCTGACCATGGTTCAGTTGGCGTTGCGCTGCATCAGCCGGATGGATTTGCAGAGTACAACGATCATCGCCTTTGACCAAGCGTTGGCTATTGTGCATCCATGAATTATTGCTGCGCAGTTGTCGGCGGCTAATTAAGCGCAGTTGCTTGGTTGGTGCTTGCTGTAACAATTCGGCTAGTCGATCCAAATCGTTGGCAATTGCTGGTGGCACAAGCTGAATCTGTTTATCTTCGGTGAAAAGCCGCTCTGGCAGGCGTGGTTGCAATGGCCCAAGATCGATGCCATGTGTTTGTTGGGCTAATTCGCTAAGTTGGATGGCATATGGCCCTGAGCGCAACCCACGCTCAAGCATGGCCTTTGGTGGGAAAATGCGCCCCTCTTTTTCGCTCATGCGCTGGGTTAATTCGCCGAAAATTTGCCAATCGTGACGAGCATCCTGATCGATCTCGAATAGCGCAGGGCTGTATTTAGCAGTGTTACGAATCGCCAAATTGTGAAATAGCACATCATAATGATCATGCTCTAAGGGCGAGCTTGGTGGCAAAATCAGGTGGGCATGGCGGGTGGTTTCATTCAAATAAAAATCAATCGAGAGCATAAATTCAAGCCCAGCCAAGGCTTGATCAAGCTGTTGACCATTGGGCGTAGAAAGCACTGGATTGCCTGCCGAGGTGATTAACCCACGGATTTGGCCTTCGCCTGGGGTTAAAATCTCTTCGGCCAAGGCAGCTGAGGGCAGTTCACCAGCAAATTCGGGCAGCTGGCGCACGCGGGTATGCCAACGCCCAACATTACCTTTGCTACCTAGGGGCAAGGTATCGAAGGCTGGAGTAGTAAACATCGAACCGCCTTCACGATCCAAGTTGCCAGTAATGATATTAAGTACCTGAATCAGCCACTGGCTGAGCGTGCCAAACTGCTGGACTGAAACCCCAATTCGGCCATAGCAAACAGCGCTGCTGGCATGGGCAAAATCGTGGGCTAATTGCAAAATCGTATCTGCAGCTACTCCCGTTGACTCGGCGACTGCCGCTGGGCTAAATCGTTCGAACAGCGATTCAAGCTGATCAAGCCCATTGGTAAAGCCAGCTAGCCGATCAGGATTAGCCCAACCTTCTTTGAGCATAGTATGAATCAGCGCTGCCAGCACCAAACCATCGCTACCAGGCTGAATAAAATAATGTTGATCGGCTAATTGCGCTGTTTCGCTTTGGCGTGGGTCAAACACCACAATTTGGCCGCCGCGCTGCTGAATTGCTTTCAAACGGCGTTTAATATCGGGGGCACTCATAATGCTACCATTTGAAACCGCTGGATTCGCCCCAAAAATCAACAAAAATTGAGTTCGATCTAAGTCAGGAACCGGCAACATTAATTGATGACCATACATGTGATAAACCACCAACTGATGCGGCAATTGATCGACCGAGCTAGCCGAGAAGCGATTTTTGGTGCGCAAACTGCGGACAAATGCGCCAGCACCTAAAGCCGTGCCCAGATTATGCACCGAAGGATTGCCCTGATAAATGGCAATTGCATCGGGGCCATAGCGAGCCTGAAGTTGTTTTAATTGGGTAGCAGCATAATCAAAAGCCTCGTCCCAACCAATCTGATGCCAACCGTCAGCTCGGCGTTGAAGCGGCTGGCGCAAGCGATCGGGGTCGTGATGAATATCGCCGAGGGCACTACCTTTGGGGCAAATATGCCCACGACTGAGCGGATCAGCCTGATCGCCCCGAATCTGCTTGACTGCATTGTCGGCGACTGTAATCGCCAAGCCACACATCGCCTCACAGAGCGGGCAGGTTCGATAATGAATTTGTTCAGTCATCGCTACGCCTCCTTGCGTTAGGCTCTTCGGTTAACTCGCTAAAAGTATTGTTTAATGGCTGCGCTAATAACTTGGGCCAAAATGGGAGGGACTGCGTTACCGATTTGAGCATATTGGCTTGACTTGGAACCTAAAAACTCGAATGAATCGGGAAAAGATTGGATTCGCGCAGATTCGCGAATATTAAGCCGTCGAACTCCCTCAACTTTGCCAACATAGGGCTTACCACCTTGGATCAAGTGCTGATGATAGGCTAAAAGAATACCGTGCGGGTCGAGAATGTGAGTTCGATTGCCGCCAGCCGTTGCAGGGATCGTTTGACTGGGGGTATTTGGATTGATAGGGCGGCCTTGACCATTTACCAACATTCCAGCCCAAGGGCTTGGTCGAAGCACAGGATTTTTGGCATAGGTGACAATTGCCTTGTTTGGTTCACAATCTGGCACATCAATTAATACTGTGCTTGAGTTAATATAGGGATTTGGGGCTGAAATACCATGAGTTGGGGCCGGAAATTGAAAATCAAGCTTTTTTTTAAATCCAATAAACAAGATTCTTTCGCGTTTTTGCGCAACACCGTAATCAGCAGCATTTACCTTTTTTATAGAAAGGTCATAACCTAAATCATTGAGTTGGTTGATAATTTTCTGGCTATAATCAGCATTTTTAGCCGCAATAAGCCCTGGAACATTTTCTAACAAAAATGCTTTAGGCTGGGCTTCGGTAATGGCCCGAATAAACTCTGGAATCATATCACGCCCATCAGATCCCGCTAATTGTTTTCCTGCAACCGAAAAAGGCTGGCATGGCGGGCCACCTGCCAGTAAATCAATGTTTTTAAATGCACGAAAATCTATTTCTCTTACATCACCAAAGAGTTTTGTACTGGGGAAATTGAGATGATGTGTTTGAGCAGCTGACTGATCGATCTCGCAAGCTGCAACAACATCCCAGCCTGCCCTTGTCAAACCTAAGGATAAACCGCCAGCGCCAGCAAAGAGATCGATTGCTTGAAGTTGCATAGAGTACCTAAAGTATGTTAATTTATGCCTGATAGGTATAGTTTTTGAAACATACCAGCAGAACGTTTGTTTGTCAAGCAGAGCAGATAATGTCAAATATTACCCCAAAACTCGATGCATTGCCTAGACTGCGCGTGAATGAATGCTTTATAACGCTGTTTGCTCCCCGAATCCGTGAACAGCGAATTACAAAGGGTTTAAGCCAGCACAGGCTATGTATTTGCCTGCAAACGTATGGTATTTATGTATCTCAAGGATATATCTCACGACTTGAATCAGGTCAGCGCAAAGATCCAAGTATCGCCATTATTATTGCCTTATCAATAATTCTTGATATTTCAATAGACCAGATCATTAATTTAACAAGGGATTTAATGAATGAATAGCTCAGATCAACGCGAACAGTACATTATAAAAGGATTGATTGAATTTATTACGGAGGTTCAACAAGGCTTATTTATTGCCGATGAAGAGTTACAATCAAAAATCGAAATCCTATTTAATACTAGAGCTTGGGGATTTCGTGAGGTTGTTTTAGTTGTCGCAGTTGCAACGTGGCTTGATCCGACATTTGATGCTTCGATTGATTTTTATGCATGTCATCCACGGCCATTGTATGAAAAAGCAATTCATTATGTACTGGATCTCTATGCAATACCTTGCCGCCAATCAGGCCCATTAAATGTTGCGAAAGGTGCAGAAGCCTTGAATGAGCAATGGGCTGCTCGACGTGAACCACAAGCTGTTGCAAATCAAGTAGTGTTGCTTGTACAATTAATAAAAAATATGGATGGAAAATCACTTCATAATTTTATAAAGCTTTTGCTGTATCGGTTTCTCCAAGAGGCTATTATTGTCCAAATTAGCTATGTTCAGCTTGAAATAAATGTTGATATCGAATATCTATATACAATTTGTAAAACGTTAATTGAGAAAACACCTGATGCTGGTAATACACCACAAAGAATTATCGGCTATTTATTATCAAGCTATCATGAAATTTTTGAGACGAGTATTTCTGTTTTTGGACATCTTAGTCATGCTTCAACTACAAGTACCACAAGTAATAAAATTGGCGATATAACCGAAATCAATAGCAAAGATATGCTGATAATTTATGAGATAACAGTGAAGAAATTTAATGATCAGCGGATTAGAGAGGCTTATAATGCGATTAAAGCCTACCAACAAAAATATACTTTTCGATTTTTAGAGCCAATCGAAATATTGGTGTTATGTCGTAAAAAAGATGCACCATTGTTTGAACATTCACCTCAAACATCAATCTACCTTGGTAAGATTCTATATCGTGATACGCTATTTCACTTTATTGATATCTACGAGTGGATTATGGCTCAATTATTACGCATGAATGAACCGATGCGGGTTGCATTTTTCAATCAACTTCAAGCATATATTGGCCATAAAAATACCAGCCGTGCAGTCAAAGAAGTCTGGGGTAACTTTTATCATTCATGAGCCATTATCGCATAGCAAAATCAGTCGTGCGAGGGATGAGCCATGGCCAAACCTATGCTAGAGTATCAGCAAAGAGCAACCACAGCGATTCCTTGGTGAAAGGCGGAACCCAAATGATAAAGATATGGTAAAAGAGCAGATTTGTTGTTTTGTAGTAAGCTACGCTGTGGTCACGAAATTTAAGGAGATCTATGAGTAATTCTGTCCGTGAACGGATGCATGTCACCGCCAAACCCAAGGAACGCGCCCTATTAGTCGGGGGCGATATCTATAACAATCGCGAAGCTTGGCACATCGACGATTCACTTGATGAATTGGCCTTGCTGGCTGATACCGCTGGTCTTGAGGTGGTAGGTACAGTTTCGCAAAAGCTTGATCATCCCAATCCTAAAACCTATATCGGGCCAGGTAAAGTGCGTGAAGTCGCTGATTTGCGTTCGGAAACGCCCTATGATGTGGTGATTTTCGATGAGGAGCTTTCGCCTTCGCAAGCCCGTAACCTCGAAGAAGCAATCAAAGTTAAAGTGATCGATCGCACAACCTTGATTTTGGATATTTTTGCCCAACACGCTCGCACCCGCGAAGGGAGCTTGCAGGTGGAGTTGGCGCAATACGATTATCTGTTACCGCGTTTGCGCCGCGCTTGGACTCACCTTGAGCGCCAATCTGGCGGCGGTGGCGGTGGTTCGGGGGTTGGGGTTGGTTTGCGCGGGCCTGGTGAAACCCAGCTCGAAAGTGACCAACGGATTATTGGCAAACGCATCGCCTTGTTAAAAGAACAATTGGCTGATGTGCATCGCCATCGCGAGTTGTATCGCCAAAACCGCCAAGAATCGGGCTTGCCAATTATCTCAGTGGTTGGCTACACCAACGCTGGCAAATCAACCTTGCTCAATCGTTTGGCTCAAGCCGATGTGCTGGCCGCCGATATGCTGTTTGCCACGCTTGACCCAACCACGCGCAAAGTGGCCTTGCCTGGCGGTCGCGCAGTCTTGATGACTGATACTGTCGGGTTTATTCAACGCTTACCAACTGCCTTAGTCGCAGCTTTCCGCGCAACCTTGGAAGAAATTGCCGAAGCCGATGTGTTGTTGCACGTTTTGGATCTGACCCATGCTAACGTTGAAGAACAATTTAAAACCGTGATCGATACGCTCAGCGAACTCAAAGTTCAGGATAAACCAATTCTGACCGTGTTCAACAAAATCGACAAGATTGATAGTCCCAGCGATACCGAAATTGTGCGCATGATCACCGAATTGGGCCTGCCGATCGATCGCTGGGTGGCGATTTCGGCCCAACAAAACATTGGAATTGAGCGCTTACAAACGGCGATTGAACAGATGTTGATGGAGCGTATGGTTAAATTTGAGGTCATGATTCCCTATCGCGCCAACGAGCTAGTGGCGCTTTGGCATGAACGTGGGATGATCGAAAGCGAGGAATTTGGAGCTGAAGGCACAACCTTACGTGGTGCAGTGCCCCGCCAATTTGCCCATCGCTTCGAGCCATATCGCGTCAAATAAGCCGATTCACATGCTGCTGTGTTAGATTAATCGTCGATCTAACACAGCATTTTTAATAATAATTCGCGACGGTTTGAAACCGCGAAGAACACGAAGGTCACGAAGATTTTTTAGCCACGAATAATCTTCTGATCCCTAGCCCCTGAGACCTGAACCCTGCTTCAACTATGTTCTATGTTCTTTGCTCTATGTTCTTTACTCTCCGAGCACATCGCTCACCGCCATCAACAATTGTTCACGGCGAAACGGCTTACGAATATACATCAACACATTGGGCGTGCCTGCCACGATGTAATGCGTCGAGGCCGACATCATAATGCGCGGAATCTGGCGTAGGCGAGGGTTGTGCTCAAGGCTGTGGCAAAACTCATGGCCTCGCATATCGGGCAGCAATTCATCAATTAATAACAGGTCGGGGATGCTTGTTTCAAGCAGCAGCAGCGCTTGGCCGACGCTTGAGGCAATTAAAATTGTATAATCAGCGCCCAAGAAATGGCGAATCAAGGCGCAAACCGTGGTATCGTCATCAACAGCAAGAATGGTTGGCATGGAAACCCTTCATAACAATGGTAGTGTGATCGATCAGCTTCAACGATGGGACAACCGCGATCGGTACAAAGGATTGGGTAATGCGATGGTTTAGAGTGTTGTTTGTGCTATTGATTGTAGCAGGATTTAGCTTGGCATGGTATCTTTTGCGGCCCCAAAATAGCCTTGTTTGGCAAACATTCACCCCTACGGTTATCCCGCTGGAACAGGCTGAGTTGGCCAATCCTGGGCGCGGGCTGTATCAATGGCGTGGCCAAACCATGATCTGCCCTAGCGAATTGATTTCGAATCGTGAACGCTACGATCGCTGGACATGGGCCGAACTTGAGCCAAGCGAAAATGACTACGATTGGCGAGAAATTCATCAATTGCTCGATATGGCTGAGCAGAATGGTCAGCGGGTTTGGCTGGGTTTGGGGGCAAGTGCTGGGCCGAGCAATAATGACCCGTTTTTACCAAATTATTTGCAACAGCCCGAATTTGGCGCAAGCTTTGAAGGCGATTGGTATCCAAATTACAATCATCCTTTTGTGCAAACCCGCCTCGAAGCTTTGCTAGCAGCCTTTGTAGCCGAATTTGCGGGCGATCAGCGGATTTTGGGTGTGCAGATGCGCAGTTATGGCCGTTATGGCGAGGGCTATTTGCCATGGAACGCCGATAAAAGCCATGGAATGTGGGCCAGCGAAAGTACGGCACGCTGGCTGGTTGATGCTTGGCATACCCGTCTTAGCCAGCATTTTCTGATTTCGATTCCGCTGAGCAATAATCCAGTATTTTACTACGCCATGACTAAACAACCCTATTGGAGCATTACCCGTGATGCCTTGGGCATGCCTGAACAAATGCGCAATATCGATCAATTAATTCAAAGTGATATTAAGGTTGATGACCAAGCAATTGGACCGTTGGTGGCTGAGCGTTGGAAAGTAGCGCCGATTTTTAGCGAGATGATCGGCGAATATGGCGAGCGCGATTATAGCGGCCAGTTTTTGGCAGCCCAAACCCAAGTCATTTCGTATCATATTTCGTATGTGAGCAACGGCAATTTTGCCCAGCCCTATCGTGAAAGTCCGTGGGATTTCTGGCGTGATCCAATTAATTGTCCTGCGCAAGCCAGCAATTGGACGAACATTGATATTGAGAATTTTATGCTGGCAGGCAAATTAGCCGGTTATCGCTATGCGCCAACCACGATCAAACTCGCCATCGATAACCAGCAGCTCCAGATCGAAAGTAGCTGGCACAACGCTGGGGTTGCCCCGATGTATGAGCGCTGGCCGTTAGTTTGGCAATTACGCGATGCTACTCAGGCTGTGGTTTGGCAAGCCGAATCAAGCCTTGATTTACGCCAACTATTGCCAACCCAAGCCTACGAGCATCGCCAACAATTTGAACAATTCAATCTGCCAGCGGGCGAATATGAATTGCGACTGGTTGCTCCGGCGATCAATCGCTATGTTCGGCCTTTGCAATTGGCAATTGAAGGCCAGCTGGATGATGGGGCATATCGGATTGGAATTCTGAGCATTCGTTAATATCTAATTCTGTGTCTCGTTGCAAAATCGTGGCACAATACAAACACGTCAATAGTTGGCGCGATTGGCTTGATTTCACGCTTGCGACGGTTGCGATGGCCTGCTTGATAGGCTATAATGCTGCGACTTTTGCTATTAACGACATAAAGGCTATAGGGTTATGGAACGAAATCGCTATTTTGTATGGACAGTTGGCTGCCAAATGAACGTCTCTGATTCAGAGCGACTTGAATCGGCGCTGCAAGGAGTAGGCTATACTCCTGCTGAGCAAGCTGAAGATGCCGATTTTATTGTATTAAATTCATGCTCAGTGCGGGCCAATGCCGAAGAAAAGATTATCGGCAAAATCACCGATATTCAACGCATCAAGCGCGAGCGGCCTGATACCAAAATTGTGTTATGGGGCTGTATGGTCGGCCCAAATAATCAATCAATCTTCAAGAAAAAATTGCCAATGGTTGACCATTTTGTCTCGCCATCGGCAGTTGATGAGGTTTTGGCTTTAGCGCCTAACCCAATTTACCAGCTTGATGAACCAGCTTTGCCGGTGGCCGATTGGGAAGTGCCGCCTGTCAATGTGCATGTGCCAATTAATTATGGCTGCAATATGTCGTGTGCTTATTGTGTGATTCCGTTGCGCCGTGGGAAAGAGCGTTCGCGTCCAATGGAAGAAATCGCTGAAGAAGTGCGGCGAATTTGTGCCCGTGGAGCCAAAGAAATTACCTTGCTGGGCCAAATTGTCGATTCATATGGCCATGATTTGCCAGGGCGGCCTGACCTTGCTGATTTGCTGGAATATTTGCATGAAACTCCAGGTTTAGTGCGCTTACGCTTTTTGACCTCGCACCCAGCCTTTATGAGCGAAAAATTGTTGCATACGATTGCCCGCTTGCCTAAAGTTATGCCTGATATTAACTTGCCAATTCAAGCAGGCGATGATCAATTGCTCAAGGTGATGAAGCGTGGCTATACCGTGGCCAAATATACCAAATTGATCGAACGGATTCGTGAGATTATCCCCAACGTGTCATTATCAACTGATATCATTGTTGGGCATCCAGGTGAAACTCGCGAGATGTTTGAGCGCACCTTGGAGATGGTTGGCAATATTCGGTTTGATAAAGTGCATATTGCTGCCTACTCCTCGCGCCCTGGCACCAAAGCCGCCGATATGGAGCTTGACCCAGCCTTGGCAGTTGAACATGGCGAAAAGCAATATCGGCGAATTGCGCTTGAGCGCCTGCAAGAACAAATTGCCACTGAGCGCAACGAAGAATGCTTGGGGCATGAGGTTGAAGTTTTGGTTGAGGAATTCACCAAAGGCAAATGGCGTGGCCGCGATCGCAATAATAAATTGGTCTTTTTCGAGGCCGAAGGCGATTGGTATGGCAAAGTGGTCAATATTCACGTCACAGAAACTCGCCCATGGTGGTTGGGTGGCGACCTGATCGGTGAAACGCTAGCAATAGGTGCATAAATGAGTTATGGCAATGATGATCCCCAACGTGAACGCAACGATGCCGTTTTGAAGGCGCTTGGTGGCGTGCCGCAACCGCCCGTTGCTCCGCCCATGCAGCCGCAGCAACCCATGGCCCAACCTGGTTGGTATCCAGCAGATTATGGCTATCAGGTGCCATCAACTGGTGCGGCGGTTCCTGGCTCAGAGGAAGGCAACAGTCGCACGCCAATGGCCTACTGGGTATTGCCTGATTTAATTTTTGGTTTTTTGCTGGCAGTACTGTTGCAAGTGATCATCATGGTGGTTTACATGCTGGCCAATGGATTAAGCGATTTGGAGCAAATCCAAGGCTTATTGAATGACCCAACCTTTATTTTGCTCAACGCCCCAACTTTAGGTTTAGGGTTTACTTTAGCCAGCATCTTGCGGGTCAATATCTTGCGCAAGTTGCCCCTAGCTTGGTTTGGCCTGAATCGCCAAAAACTGGGGGTTGCTTTGGGTTTTGGCTTTATTGCAGGCATTAGTTTCTTAGTGACCAACTTTATTTCAGGTGCGATTAGCAAAGCTTTAGACAGCAGCCCCGATCAGCAAGCACAGTTGATCGGCCCTTTTAAAGAGGCTAGTAATCTACAAATTGGCATATTTGGCTTGTTTGTGGTAATTATTGGGCCATTTTTAGAGGAAGTCTTTTTTCGCGGCTACGCTTTTCGGGCGATCCGCCAAAAACTAGGGGTTACCTGGGGGGTTGTGCTCAGTGGCATTCTGTTTGCTCTGCCGCATGCCTTTGGGGTTACAACTGGTTATATTGCCCTGTTGATTCCGATTTTTCTTGGTGGGGCGATTTTGGCCTTGGTTTACCACTACACCAACAATCTATGGAGCGCGGTTTTAGCGCACTCGATCAATAACTTTATTGGATTTATCGGCCTGATTGTGGCCTTGAAGTTCGACGTATAGTAAATCGATGTTTTTAGGATTAGTTTGAGCGGATGCGGTGTGAGCTGCGTCCGTTCTGTGTGATTAAAGCCTGGAGGAACCCAGTGTCCAAGCAAGATGATAAGATGCGTATTCGTAATCGCCTGATCGATCAAGCGATTAGCGAAGCTGCTAACAATCAGTGGGAATCGGCGATTGAACTGAACCGCAAAGCAATCGAAATGGCCGAAGATCCTGAAACCTATAATCGTTTAGGCAAGGCTTTGCAGGAAGTAAATCGTTATGCTGAAGCGCTTGAAACCTATCAAAAGACGTTAAAACTTGCCCCAAGCAATATTATTGCCCGTCGCAATATCGATAAGCTGACTCCATTATTGAGCAGCGAAGGCAAAACCAACCAACGCAGTCGCGAATTGGTCGATTTGCGCTTGTTTGTCAGCGAAACTGGCAAAACTGGCATTACCACACTGACCAATCTCGCCAATCCCGGTTTGGTAAGCCAATTGGGTAGTGGCGAGATCGTTGAGCTGCGCCACGAAGGCCGCTTGTTGAATGCCTACACCAGCGATGGGATTTTAATTGGGCGGATTGAGCCAAAACTGGCCCAACGCTTAGCTGAATTGATCGATGGTGGCAACAAATATGCCGCAGCGATCGCCCATATCGAAAACGGCCAAGTGCGGATCGTGATTCGTGAAACCTTCCAACACCCATCACAACGCACCAAAATCTCCTTCCCTGGCAAACTTAGCGGCGATATGGGAGCTTTCCGCCCGTATGTTCGCGATTATTCGTTGCGCTACGATTTCGATGGCGATGACGATGATGAAGTTGACGAAATGGGTGAGGAAGAAGAAGAAGATCTTGACGAAATGAGCCTCGATGATGTCGATAGCGACGATGGCGACGATGACGATGAACTAGGCAGTTAGGTTATTACCCTCACCCCTAGCCCTCTCTCCCGCATGCGAGACGAGGGGGAACCATCTATCGTAGAATCTCATAAACTTTTATCGTTGCTGTAGCCCTTCATAGATGAAGGGCTTTTTTTTGTTATACAATCGAATTATAGATATTCAGCGGCCTGAAGATCGATGCTGCTATCGCTCTAATTGCTGAGTGCCATTCGCCCTGATTAACCCTGTGGTTTGGTTAGTTCTTGGCTATAGTTGCGCTATATCTCTAGCTAAGGAATACCCAATGAATATAAAACCACAAAAACGCTCGCTGTTACGACGGATTGGGCGCTGGCTCGGTTGGATTGGCCTGTTGATTGTTGGCTTACTGATCGGCGGCTGGGCGTTTCAGCGCTGGGCGAGCCAGCGTGATCGCCAACGATTTTTGCCAGCCGAGCAGCAAATTATGCTCAATGGCCATGCGATACGGCTGATTTGTATGGGCAGCGGCAGCCCAACAATCGTGCTCGAAGCTGGCTTAGGCGATGGTGCTGATGTTTGGGGCTTAGTCCAACCAGCCTTAGCCGAGCAATACCGAGTGTGTGCCTATGATCGGGTTGGCATGGGCTGGAGCGAAGCAGTAGCCGACAAGGCTGATCGGGCTTCGATTGCCCAAACCTTGCATGAACTGTTGAGCCAAGCCAACGTATCAGCGCCATATGTATTGGTTGGCCATTCTGCTGGTGGTTTGTATGTGCGCGAATATGCCCAGCGCTACCCTGAGCAAGTGGCTGGTTTGGTGCTGGTCGATTCATCACATGAACAACAACGCCAACGTCAGCCACAGCTTGCTGAAGATCCATTTGCAATCATGCGTCAGTCGATGCAAGCCTGTGATGTGCTGGCTCCATTTGGAATTATTCGGCTGACCAAGCTGTTTGAGCAATCGCAATCGACCTATGCCAAACTTTCGCAACCAGCCCAAGCCTCGATTACGGCTAGCCAATATCAAACGAGCACCTGTAGCGCGATGGATGAGGCCTTGGCAGCAATCACCCAAGATCTGAATCAAGCTCAAGCTCCGCAATCGCTGAACGATCTCCCGTTGGTGGTATTAACTCGTGGGATTGCTGATAGCACCATGCCAGTGGAATTTGAACAGACGTGGGATAGCTTGCAGCAAGAATTAGCCCAGCTTTCGAGCAACAGCCAACATCAGATAGCTGAAACTAGTGGTCATTACATTCATCTCGACCAACCAGAGTTGGTCATTGCGGCAGTTGAATGGGTGATCAGCCAACAAGCTAAATAGCTAGCGGCGTAGGACAGCGCTCGGTGAGTGTGTTATGATGCAGCGCAGAATGGCCACCACAGGAGGCGCTATGCACACAATTGGCGTTTTGTATAATCCGCTTGCGCCTGCAACAGCCCAAGCAGGGGAACGAATTGCGGCTTGGTTGGGCGAACGAGGGTTAAGTGTGTGGCTAGGCACATCACAAAGTGCCCGTGATGAGCCAGATCTGGTCGCGCCATGCCAATTAATGTTGGCGCTTGGTGGCGATGGTACGGTACTCCGTGCCGCCCGCATTGGCATCACCCACAATATGCCGATTTTGGGTGTGGCGATGGGCCACTTGAGTTTTATGGCCGAAGTTACCGAAGAATCGGTCTATGAAGGCTTAGAGGTGTTGCTCAACGGCGGTGGTTGGTACGATCAGCGCACGTTGGTACGAGCACGAGTTTTACGCCAAGGCCAAGAGATTTTTAATGATCTGGCTTTGAACGAGGTGTTGCTGTCGCGGCGTGATGTGGCGCGAGTAGTCCATGTATCGGTTGCTATTGATGATATGCCATTGACGAGCTATCGCGCTGATGGAGTTTTGGTTTCGACCGCAACTGGTTCAACTGCTTATGCTTTGGCCGCTGGTGGCCCGGTGCTCGACCCACGCTCCGATTCGTTGTTGTTGGTGACGGTGGCTGGCCACTTAACCAGTTTGCCAGCCCTCGTGCTCCCGCCAGATACCAAAATTAGCTGGACGCTGGCCCGCCATCATCCCACAATTATTAGCCTTGATGGGCAGTGGTCGTTTCCAATTGAGCCTGATGATCTGATTGAGGTTACGCGGGCTAAAGAGATTTGCCGTTTTGCCCATGTTTATCCTCAAGCCCATTTTTATCAATCGCTCACTCAGCGTTTGCGTCGGCAATAATCTGCTCGCTGGCGAGCCATGTTTGGTAGCGCTGCAACAGGAGGCCGCTGGTTTGGCGATAATCAGCCCAGCGCGATTCAAGCGGATTGAAGGCATGCTCCAGGGCTTGCCACAAATTATCGGGTAAGGCCGAGGTTGGTTGGATGCGCAACGTGCCGGCAACCGCCTCGACCACTTTAATACAACGCCGCGCCGGATGCTGTAGCAATACCTCGGATAAACGCCAACCGCGCAGGCCACTGAGCAAGGTCAAGGCAGTATACATCCCACTCGAACGCCCCATCGCATCTAACAACGAACTGGCGGCTGGCTCGCTATTTTGGCGTTGCCAGCTATAACGCCATGCTAAGCCATCGAGCGTATGGCCAATCGCCAAACTGACCAGCATCAAATCGCTGCTGCTGAAGGCTGGCAGGCGTGGCAAATTGCCGACGAAATCGCCTAAGGCCTGACCAAGCGGCGAGGTAGCGGCTGAACGCTGTTCGGCGACCGCCCGTAAGCCACGCCAATAACGCTGGGCTTGCTCAATATTCAAATCAAGGTAGGTTAATGTGTGATGTTCTAGCATCAAAAGCCATGTGAACCAGCGCCCAATCACCGCCGCCTCGCTCAAATCGCGAAATGGCGCTAAATGATGTAACAGTTGGGTGGCACGGGTCACATGGTGCAAATCGGCATGGGTATAACTGCCCATCCATGTTAGCAACATTGGGTCGGGCAAGGCATTTTCATCCATAATAGTGCTCCAATTTTAGGCTAGACTTTACTATTCAACTTGCTACATTTAATGGATTGTAATCACCACTTCTCCGCCCTGCCTTCGTGGACTTCGTGCTCTTCGCGGTTTCAGATTCACACGACGATAATTGCTAGGCAATGCTGGTTTCTTGGCATTTAAACAGCATCCTTTCTCTATTCAGCGCAAAAAGTTAGTATTCCATTAATCTCCTCGCACCACGACCTGCTATATACTACTGGTAGATTAGTTAAGGAGCCGCTATGGCAAATCGTTTAATTCATGAAACTAGCCCTTATTTGTTGCAACACGCCGAAAACCCCGTCGATTGGTATGCTTGGGGTGAAGAGGCTTTGCAACGTGCCAAACAAGATGATAAACCAATTTTATTAAGTGTTGGCTATAGCGCCTGCCATTGGTGTCACGTTATGGCTCATGAATCGTTTGAAGATCCAGCGACTGCTGCGGTTATGAACGAATTATTTGTTAATATCAAGGTTGATCGCGAAGAACGACCTGATATTGATTCGCTGTATATGGCCGCTGTCCAGGCCATGACCCGCCATGGCGGCTGGCCGATGACGGTCTTTTTAACCCCCGATGGTGCACCGTTTTATGGTGGAACCTATTTTCCCCCAGAGCCGCGCCACAATATGCCTTCGTTCCAACAGGTGCTGCATGGCGTGGCCGAAGCCTACCGCGACCGTCGCGAAGAAGTGTTTCAGAGTGCCGAGCAGATGCGTGAGCATTTAGAAGATATTTTGAGCTTTGATCTTGAGCAAGTGAAGCTGAGCAAAAGCCAATTGAATGTGGCTGCTCAACGCCAAATGAGCCAATTCGATTCGCGCTTTGGTGGCTATGGCGGTGCACCTAAGTTCCCGCAAGCCTTGATTTTTGGTATGGTTTTGCGCACATGGCTGCGCAGCGAGGATCAAGATGCGCTCAATCAAGTGACCCAAACCTTGCAAGCAATGGCCAACGGCGGTATGTATGATCAACTTGGTGGTGGTTTTGCGCGGTATTCGGTCGATGCTCAGTGGCTCGTGCCACACTTCGAGAAAATGCTCTACGATAATGCCTTGCTCAGCCAGCTCTATCTCGAAACCTACCAAGCCACCCATGAGCCGTTTTATCGCCGAATTGCTGAGGAAAGCATCACCTACATTTTACGCGATATGACCAGCCCTGATGGCGGTTTTTATGCTGCCGAAGATGCTGATAGCGAAGGCGAAGAGGGCAAGTTTTATGTTTGGAGCCTGGCTGAAATTCAGCAATTGCTTAGCCCTGAGGATGCTGCCCTTGCCCAGTTATATTGGAATATTCAGCCCGAAGGCAATTTTGAGGGCCATGCGATTTTGTATGTGCCCCAAGATCCGAGCGTGGTTGCCAAAGAGTTAAGCATTAGCGAGGCAGATTTGGCGCAGCGGATTGCCGTAATTCGTGCTACGCTCTTGGCGCAGCGCAATACGCGCATTCGCCCAGGCCGCGATGAAAAGATTTTGGCCTCGTGGAATGGCATGATGCTGCGCAGTTTGGCCTTTGCCGCCAATGTGCTCGATAACGCCGATTATCGCGCTGCGGCGATTCGCAACGCCGAATTTATTACCAGCAAGCTGTATCAAAACGGCCAATTGTATCGCTCCTATAAAGATGGTCAGGCCAAATTTAAGGGTTACCTCGAAGATTATGCCTGTGTTGCCGATGGCATGCTGGCTTTGTACGAGGCAACCTTTGATCTGCGCTGGTTGCACGTGGCGATTGAATTGGCCGAAAGCATGACCGAGCGCTTTTGGGATGCGCAACAACGCAGCTTTTTCGACACGGCCAGCGATCATGAACAATTGATCACGCGGCCCCGCGACCTTTACGACAATGCTACGCCTGCTGGTAATTCGGTGGCGGTTGATGTGTTGCTGCGTTTGGCCACCCTGCTTGATCGCTACGAATATCGCCAATATGCCGAAACCGTATTGGCGAATTTGAGCGGTGCATTGTTGCAACTGCCTGGGGCATTTGGGCGCTTGCTGGCTGCCGCCGATTTTGCGCTGGCTGAACCACGCGAAGTTGCCTTAATTGGCGATCCAGCTGATCCTGCATTCAAAGCGTTGTTGCAAGCGACCTATCGCAACTATCAGCCCAACAAAGTCGTGGCTGCCTGCAAGCCTGATGATCAAGCGGCTCAGCAGTTGATTCCGTTGTTGGCTGAACGACCATTGCTCAACCAACAAGCCACGGCGTATGTGTGTGTGCGGCGAGCTTGCAAGTTGCCAACCAACGATTCAAAAGAGTTGATCAACCAATTAGGCTAAATTGTTGGCGCAGTTTATGGGTAACCACAGGCTGCGCTATTTTTTGAGGAGCTATGCGAGATTACATTTTACGCCTGATCGAACAATTTGGCCTTATTTGGCGCAAGATTGTGCGTTTGTACGAGGCTGGATCAATCGAAGAGGCCCAAGCCACAATCAACACAGCCTATCGCGATTTATTCGATACCCATAGCCATTTTGTCGATTTATTGCCCGATGAAGATTTGCTCAAGTTAGTTCAATTCGAGGGCACGATTGATCTTGATCGTTGTGCAGTGCTGGCAGCCTTGCATGTTGCCGAAGGCCAGTGTTTCCAAGCACAAGGAATGATCGATGAGGCCTATCGGCGTTTTGATCGAGCCTTGATGCTCTATGGCTCCTTGGTGCGTTCAGGCCAGCAAATTCCGCCTGAAGTGCGTGAGGCGGCTAAGGTTGGGCTACACGAATTGAACAATTATGAGCTAGAGCCTGCAACTCTTGATGATGCTTGGCGCGTCTATGCAGCAGTCGGCGATTATCCCAATGCCGAAGATTATCTCTGGCAGTGGCTTGAGGCAACCGAATTTGCCGAAGCCGCATGCAGCGATGCTCAGGCGTGGTATCATCAATTGCTCACTCGCAGCGATGCCAGCCTTGAGCAATTGGGCTTGCCACGGCAGGAGATCGAGCAAAGCCTTGGCCAACTCGCCGCACATTAGGATTGCATTGCGCTCCAAGGGAGGTTTATGTCGATGAAAATTGCAATTATTGGAACCGGTTGGGGTGCTCGCGTTCAGGTGCCAGCCTTTCGTTCGGCTGGGCTGAAAATCGTGGGGATCGCCGCCCAAAATTATGAAAAAACTCAGCGTGAAGCTGCCACTTTAAATGTTGAAGCCTTTGAGCATTGGCGTGATTTGCTCAGCAGCGATGCCGATTTGATTTCGATTGTGACCCCACCAGGGACGCATTGCGAAATCAGCGTAGCGGCCTTAGAAGCTGGCAAGCATGTGTTGTGCGAAAAACCAACAGCATTAAATGTGCTCGAAGCCCAAACCATGCTCGAAGCCGCCCAAGCCCATCCTGAGCAATTGAGTTTGATCGATCATGAATTGCGCTTTTTACCAATTTTTCAAATGGCGCGGGCGTTGATTAATGATGGTGCGATCGGCCAGATTCGCCATGTCAATAGCAGCGTGATCTTCTCTTCGCGAGCTGACCCGCAACGCCCTTGGAACTGGTGGAGCGATAAAGAACAAGCTGGCGGCGCTTGGGGCGCGATTGGCTCACACCAAATTGATATGTTGCGCTGGTTGTGTGGCGATTTTAGCTCAATTCGCGCAAGCTTGCACACCTTTGTAACTGAACGACCACTCGACGATCAACTTTTGCCTGTGACCAGTGACGATTTTGCCACGGCTCAAGTGCGTTTGGCGAATGGTGGTTTTGCTTCAATTATGATTAGCGGCGTGGCGGCGCTGAATGAAAACGATCGCATGATCATTCACGGCGAACATGGTGCGATCAAAATTGAAGGTGCTCGTTTGTGGCATGCCGAGCGTGATGGCGAGTGGCAAGAGCGCACACCCGCCCATACGGTAGCGATTCCAAGCGAAATTAGTGGTAACTTTCCAGTGGGAACGGTCTACCTTGGTCATGCCTTGAAGGCCTACAGCCGTGGTCAGCTTGATGCATTGGAGCAAGCAGCCACGTTTAGCGATGGCTTGTTGACCCAAAGTTTGCTTGATGCTGCTCATCGCTCCGATGAAAACGACGGTGGCTGGATTACGATCTAGCTGGTTAAATGCCAAGCCGCGCTCTGCACAAGAGCGCGGCTTTTGAATTTAATCAGGTTACTGAGCTTTAGTCCAATGCAGGCTGGGTAAATCGCGTAGCCGTTGCGCGGCGGTTTCGGCGGTTAAGTCGCGCTGTGGTTGGGCCAACATTTCGTAGCCAACCATAAATTTGCGCACCGTGGCCGAGCGTAACAATGGCGGGTAAATATGGGCATGCACCACATGATGGGGATATTGTTCGCCATCGCAGGGGGCATTGTGCCAACCAAACGTATAGGGAAACGAGGTTTGAAACAAATTATCGTAGCGAATCAGGGTATGGCTGAGTAAATCGGCGAGGCCATCGCGTTCAGCTTCGCTTAATTCGGCCAAGGTGCTCACCGCCCGACGTGGCAAAAGCATGGTTTCGTACGGCCAAACTGCCCAAAATGGCACGACCGCTGCCCAGTAATCGTTGGCATAGACCACCCGTTCGCCTCGTGCTAATTCTTGCTCGACATAATCGATGAGTAATGGGCGTTGGTGTTGAGCAAAGTAAGCTTTTTGGCTGCGCTGTTCGGTGGCGACAAGCGTTGGAATGCTTTCGTTGGCCCAAATTTGACCATGCGGGTGTGGATTGCTCGCCCCCATCGCTGCCCCGCGATTTTCAAAAATCTCAACATGCTTGATCCAATCGATCGCAGCTAGCTCGCTAAATTGGCTGGCCCACAAATCGACGACCAAACGAATATCAGGAATCTCCATTTCGGCCAAGGTCAAATCGTGGCGTGGCGAGAAACAAATCACCCGACAAATGCCTCGTTCGCTATGGGCTTGAAATAATCCATCATCAAGTGCTGCGCTTGGGCTATCGGGCAACAAGGCGGCGAAATCGTTGGGAAACACAAAGGTGCTAGCGTAAGCTGGGTTGATCTCGCCATTGGCCCGAGTTACTCCCGGGCAAAGGTAGCATTGCGGATCAAAGGCTGGGCGCTGGTCGGGAATGGTTTTTTCGACCTGGCCTTGCCATGGGCGGGCAGTTCGATGTGGCGAAACCAAGACCCATTCGTCAGTCAGCGGGTTGTAGCGGCGATGGGGCGTATCACTGAGATTCATTGGGCTTGCTCCTAAATGACTAATGGTAATGCTCGGCGTAAACCTGCATACTCCACACTTGGCCAAGCAGGATCAACCGAAAGAACTTCGATTCCAGTAGCGCTGCGAATAATTGTATCTTCAATTTTCACGCCAGCTAAACTGGGATTCCAAGCCATTGCTGTGTTGGCTTCGATGATCGTTGGTTCGCCTGGCCGCGCCACAACTTCGCGTGAACGATAGCCAGTTGTGCCACCTTGATGCAACCGCTGCATCTGCTCAACGACACCACGCTTGGTATAAGCCGCTACGGCTGCATCGTAAACCGCGCCAACTGTACTGCCAATTTGGGCGGCGGCGATCATCTCGGCTTCGATTGCAATCACTTGTTCGTAGCTGGCGCGTTCGGCAGCAGTTTCAGGCCGAAAATGAATATAGCGGCTGACGTTGGCATACAAACCGCCTTGACGCGCACAAACCACTAGCATCGCGCGTTGGCCGATTGGCTCGTGGGTGGCTGGCAAGTGGCCATACAACGGCAAACGACGCTCGCCACCAACCAAGGTCAAGGCTGGGTGAATGCCATGGCTCCAAAGCTCGGCAGCGGCGGCTCCCGCCAATTGAAATTCTGTCCACTCAGGTTTTGCAGCACTCAGCACCTTGGTCATAATTTGAGCAGTCGTGCGGCCAAGCGTTTGATAACGGGCAATTTCTTCGGGCACTAAGCGCAATTTAGCTGCAACTAATTCGGGTGGTAGGCTAACTTCGCCTTGGGCTGGCCGATCCGAGGCCACCAAGGTCGCGTTGCTCCATTCGCGCACTGCCTGATTGAGTACGTAGGGTGTAGCCCAACTGGTCGCCCAAAGTTGATATTCGGCAGGAATGCCTTGGTCACGCAAACGATCAACTTCGACCGAATCAGTGACGATAAACGCTTGATCGGCGGTGATCACCACCTCGGCAATCCCGGTTTCGGTGGTTAAAATCACCACATTATCTAAGCCTGCTGTGGCCCATGCAAACCAATCGACACCGCGCAACCGCACAGCGCCATATTTATAACGTGCCATCGCTGCACGCACAATGGCAAGCTTGTTAGCTATTTCAGTCATAGCCCAAAATCCTTGTCTAGATGCGATTATTGATGTCTATAGGATACACGAGCCGTAGGGCGCGAAAGTGCAAAATTTGTAACGGGATTAAGCGCTTTGCAGCACCTCGGCGATGATGCTGGCGGCCTCGGCGCATTGCTCGCGATTAACATCAACATGGGTTACAGCCCGTAAACGACCTTTGAATGGCACGATCAAAACCCCGGCTTGGCGCAAGCGTTCAACCAATTGTTCAGGGCTAAACGTGCTATCGCGCAAGCCAAAAACGATAATATTGGTTTGCACCGAAGCCAAATCAAGCTCGATTTGCGGCAATTGGCTGAGTGCTTCGGCCAGCATTTTGGCATTCACATGGTCATCGATCAAGCGTTCGCGGCCTTCGTTGAGTGCAATCATGCCCGCCGCTGCGACTACGCCAACTTGGCGCATGCCGCCGCCAAGCATTTTGCGCCAGCGATGGACCTTTTTGATAAACTCGCCTGAGCCAGCCACAATCGAGCCAATTGGCGCACCCAAGCCTTTGGATAAGCAAAATTGCACGCTATCGACATGCTTGGTGATGGTGCTAGCTGGCACGCCGAGCGCCACGGCTGCATTGAACACCCGTGCGCCATCCATATGCACTGGCAAGTTTTGGCTGCTGGCCCATTGCTGCACCTGTGCCAAATATTCCAACGAAAGCACCGTGCCACCACAGCGATTGTGGCTATTTTCTAGACACACCAGGCCTGCCTGAGCGGCATGGGCATCGTAGGCTGGGCGTACTGCTGCATTCAAGGCCGCTAAATCCAGCTCGCCTTGGGCATTGGTTGGGATGGGATGAAACACCAAGCCACCCAAGGCTGAAGCGCCACCCGCCTCATAATGATAAATATGCGATTCATCGCCAAGCAACAGCTCTTGACCACGCCCAGCATGGGCCAAAATTGCCGCCAAATTGCCCATCGTGCCGCTTGGCACAAAAATTGCCGCCTCTTTGCCAACCAGATCGGCGGCATAGCGCTGTAATTGATTGACCGTTGGATCATCGCCAAACACATCGTCGCCAACCTCGGCGTGATGCATGGCCTCACGCATGGCCAAACTTGGCTTCGTAACGGTATCGCTGCGCAAATCGATCATGGTTAACTCCTTCAAAATTTTAGCCAATTACCCGCCTAAAGTTACTGGCAAGTGGCTGCTGAAGCACCAAACAATTATATCAAAAGCTTTCGGGAACAAATTGAAAGCCTGTGGCGTTGAGTATACAGAAACCAAATAAGCAGCGCATCACCCAAGCCGGATGGAGCTGAGCACTGCTTGTAGAGTTCACTTAATTGCTTGTTAGTATGAGGAATGGATAATGAACGCTCGTAACTCAATTATTGGTTGGTCGTTGGCACTGTTGTTGATTGTTGGGTTTGGAATTACCTCGTTGGTGATTTTACCCCGTGGTAGTGCCGCCCAAACCGATACCGAGAGCCGCAAACGAATTTCAGTTACTGGTCGCGGCGAAGTCAAGGTAACGCCCGATATTGCCTATGTGACGATTGGGGTTAACACCAACGCAGCAGATGCCAAAAGCGCTTTGAGCGAAAATAACACCAAAATGAATGCCTTGATCGAGCAATTGAAAGCCGCTGGCATTGCCGAAGCCGATATTCAAACCACCAACCTTAACATCTCGCCAAGCTACGATTACTCGGGCAACACCCCAGTTTTGAAGGGCTACGATGTCAACAACAGCGTGCGCGTCAAAGTTTCGGTGAGCGATGCTGGTGGTTTATTGGATAAAGTGGTTGAAGTTGGCGCAAACAACATTTCAGGCTTGAGTTTTGATGTCGCCGACCCAGCTAAATCATTGGAAGCCGCTCGCCAAGCTGCAATCAAAGATGCTCAATTGCGGGCCGAACAATACGCCGCTGTTAGCAACGCTCAAGTTGGCGAAGTATTGGTTATCAGCGAAACGTCAACTCCTGTAACCTACCCAGTGGCCTACGAATCACGCGATATGGCCGCCGGCGCTGGCGCACCAATCCAACCAGGCCAACAAAGCCAAGTTATCGAAGTTCAAGTGATTTTCGAACTAAAGTAAGCTAGCTAAATTTCAATCGAGGCTAGATTAAATCGGGGGCTTGCTCAAGTATTATGCTTGAGCAAGCCTGTTTTTTATAGTGGGGGTTGGTTGTTGGGGGCTAGTAAGTCCGAATAAAGAGCATAGAGCATAGAACATAGAGCATAAATAAGGACTGGGAATTAGAAGATTATTTGTGGAATTCGTGGAATTCGTGGCTAAAAATAACTTTCGTGCTCTTCGCGTCCTTCGTGGTTTCGTCCTTCATGGATCTTCAAACTTGGCGAATCGTAATTACTGGCGGATGCTCCAAGGTTGCATGAACTGTACAATGTTGGGCGGCGCGTAATACGGCAGCTTGACGAGCTGCGGAGATGCTGACTGGGAGCATAACCTCAATTTCGTAGCGATCGATTCGGCGTGGCTCGCTGCCAAAACTCCAGCGAATGACCAAGCTGGTTTCGCTTAAATCAAGCTCAGCAGTTTGGGCGTAGCGCTCCATCACCGCAGCGGTGCAACCAACCAAGGCGGCTGCCTGCAATTGGACAGGATTGAGATCAGCGGGATAGCCAAATGACTGGCCATCAAAAATGAGATCAAGTTGATCGGATTGTGTAACTGAAATTCGCATAAAACACCTTTTCCAAATGATCAAAATCTGTGTGAGGAATCTATGAACCTTGTGCGTAGCTTAACATTAATTGGCTTGTTTGGCTGTTTAACTGGCTGTATGAGCACAACCGCCGAGCCAACTAGCCAACCTACTACTGTGCCTTCAACCCCTACGCTTGCAGCTATTGCAACGCCAACTATGGGCGAAGTGCCGCAACGTTTGGCTTTTGTTGCCAATCAGCCCAATGCTGTGACAATTATGCTGGCAGCGCTTGATGGCAGTCCTGCCCAAGTGCTCAATCCTGATTTTCCGATGGCGCTTGACCCAAGTTGGTCGCCTGATGGCAATGAATTGGCCTTTGCGGTGCAAGATAGTGATGGCTTCAACATTTATATCAGTGCTGCTGATGGCAGTAATCTCGTTCAAGTAACCACCGAGGCTGGTGACGATCAACACCCAAGTTGGTCACCTGATGGGCAACAATTGGTCTTTCAATCAAATCGCTCGGGCAATGATGAAATTTATCGCGTTAATCGTGATGGTGGCAACGTGCTGCAACTGACCAATGATCCAGCCCAAGATTGGATGCCAAGTTGGTCGCCTGATGGTAGTTTGATCGCATTTAGTTCATCGCGTGGGTTCAACAACGAGGAATCAGCGGGCCGTGAATTGTATTTGATTCAGCCTGATGGTCAAAACTTACAGCAATTAACCAAAGCTCGTGGCCGCGCTCAAAGCCCTGCATGGTCGCCTGATAGCCAGCAATTGGCCTATGTGTTTTTTGATAGTGCTATGGTTGGCGGAGATGTTGCGAGTAATACAATCTATACCATCAAGCGTGATGGCAGCGATGCAACGTTATTGCAAGATAATGCCTTCAATCCCCAATGGCTTGATCAGCGGATTGTCTTCACCACCTATGATTTGAACACCTATCATACGGCCCTGCGTAGCTTGGATTTGAATACGCTGCAAGTGAGCGTGCCGATCAGCATGACGGAGCTTGATTTGATGCAACCAGTATTCAATCGTTGAGCTGAATTTAACCATGAAGCGTAGCTGCAAATTTAGAAGGGATGGCTTAGATGCTGCCAGTTCAGTGTGCGATGTGTCAATCCAACAACATTATTCCAACTGCAACCATTCACGAGATGGAAAAACGCAATGAACGCCTGATGGTGACGGTCTATACCAATCCCAAGGCTGTTTTTGCTAAGGGCGGGGTTGATACGTGGGTAACTTGTGCCATTTGCGGTGAGTGTGGCCACATTATGCTGTATGCCGAAGATCCTCAAGCCTTGTGGCAAGCCTATCAAGCTCAGCAAAACAGTTAATACCTGAGGATCTGCGCAAAGAAATGAGGCTATAGGCTATGGGCTGTCGGAAGATTTGTCGATTGTATCCAATACCTCAGTCTCAACAGCCTATAGCCACCAGCCAATAGCCATAAAGTCTAGATAATCAGCATGGCATCGCCAAACGAGAAGAAGCGATACTGGCGTTCAACCGCCTCGGCATAGGCTTGCATAATCAAATCGCGGCTTGCCAAAGCACTTACCAAGAGCAACAAAGTCGATTTAGGCAAGTGAAAATTGGTGATCAAGCTATTGACTAGGCGATATTCATAGGGTGGGTAGATATAAATACTGCTCCAGCCCGCCGCCGCTTGGATTTCGCCAGTGGTTAAGCTAATTGCTTGGGCTTGAGCCACGGTTTCAAGCACGCGGGTGCTGGTTGTGCCAACTGTAATGATTCGCCCGCCAGCAGCGCGAGTTGCATTAATTGCTTGGGCGGTTTCAGCCGAAAGCTCATACCATTCGCTATGAATTTGATGCTCCAGCGCGTTTTCAGTTTGCACAGGCCGAAACGTATCCAGTCCAACATGCAAGGTAACATTGGCCCAGCCAACCCCCAGCGCTTTAACTTGCTCGATTAATTCTGGAGTCCAGTGCAAGCCAGCGGTTGGGGCGGCGGCTGAGCCTGCTTGAGCGCTATAAACTGTTTGGTACCGCTCAGGATCAGTTAGTGGCGCAGTGATATATGGCGGGGTGGGCATTGAACCAAGTTCGGGCAAACGATCATTAATTGGTTGCTCAAAACGAACAATGCGACTGCCACTCTCCAATAATTCCTCGACTGTGGCTTGGACTTGTGCTCCACTATGGCCAGTGATGATTAAGTTTGTGCCAACCGCAACCTTGCCTTTGATCAAGGCTTCCCAATGTTGGGCATCGCGTTGTTTGAGCAGCAGTAGCTCAGTTTTGCCGCCGCTGGCTTTTTGGCCATACAAACGGGCAGGCAAAACGCGGCTATCGTTGGCAACCAACAGATCGCCAGGTCGCAAATAGCGCCCAATCTCATAAAAATGGCGATGCTCAAGCTGGCCCGTGGCGCGGTCGAGCACTAACAAGCGCGAATGGTCGCGTGGTTCAACTGGGGTTTGGGCGATGCGTTCGGGTGGCAAGTGATAATCAAAATCGGCAATTGGTAGCATGATCATTGGCTATAGGCTATGGGCGATAGGCTATAGATAAGTATGGGTTCAGGATTGATAGGATACCATAGAACATAGAACATAGAGCAAAGAACATAGAACATAGAGCATAGGGGCGAAATCACGAAGGACATGGAGGGCGAGGAATGCGATGTCAGGGGTCAGGATTCAGGGACTAGATAGTGAAATTTAAATGAAGATCATTGATGGTTATCAGAACTCGACCCCTAGCCGCTGAACCCTAGCCCCTGAATCCTATGTTCTTTGTTCTTCTATGCCCCAACCACGCGACTGGTCAATGGATAGCCCGCCCCAAAAATCGCGCCGAGCAATTGCTCTTTGATTGCGGCGAATTCGGCGCTACCACGTTGGCGGCTGCGTGGCAGGTGAATCGGCAAATTGAGCGCAATCTGCTGATTCTGAATCAACAATACCCGATCAGCCAAGGCAATCGCTTCTTCAACATCGTGGGTAACCAGAATGGCGGTGAAGCCCTGTGCCCGCCAAAGTTGCTCGACCAATTGCTGCATTTCGATTCGTGTCAGGGCATCGAGTGCGCCAAATGGCTCATCAAGCAGCAATAAACTGGGCGTATTGGCGATCGCACGGGCAAGCGCTAAGCGTTGACGTTCGCCACCTGATAAGCCCAATGGCCAATCGTACGCTCGATCCGCAAGGCCAACTTGATGCAAAGCTTGTAGGGCATGCTCAGGATTGAGGTTAGGCAAACCGAGCGCGACATTCTCCCAAACCCGTTTCCAAGGCAACAAGCGAGCATCTTGAAACATCACACGGGCGGCAGGATTTAAGCCCGCCAATGGGCTATTATCAAGCGCTACTTGGCCAATGGTTGGCTCGGTTAGGCCAGCAATCAAGCGTAACAAGGTTGTTTTGCCACAGCCACTTTTGCCGATGATCGCGATAAATTCGCCAGGTTTAATCTCAAGGTTGATGTCGTGCAAAATTGTCCGATTGGCAATTGCCTTGCCCAAGCCACGTAACCCTAATTCAACTCCACGGATACTCATCACACACACTCCTACGAGATTTATTGTTTATGCGCCAACTCGCCAACGAAGGCTGCGGCGTTCGATCAAACGCGCAATCGTATCGGCCAATTTGCCGAGCAGGGCATAGATCACAATGCCCATTACCAACACGTCAGTTTGCATAAATTCGCGGGCATTCATCGTCAAATGACCGATACCAGCGTTCGATGCCAAACTCTCAGCGACGATCAAGGTCAACCACATTACTCCCAATGCAAAGCGTAGGCCAACCAAAATTGAGGGTAATGCCCCAGGAAAAATAATATGGCGAAACAAGCCCCATTTTGATAACCCATAAACGATGCCCATCTCACGTAGATTGGGATCAATGCTGCGGACACCATGATAGGTATTCAAATAGAGTGGGAAGAATACGCCAAAGGCTACCAAAAATAGGCGTGATGTTTCGCCAATGCCAAACCATAAAATCACCAATGGCAGTAACGCCAAATGGGGAATATTGCGAATCATTTGGAAGGTACTGTCAAACAGGCGTTCACTGGTTGGAAATGTGCCATTCAGCAAGCCAAAGATAAAGCCAAGGCTGCCGCCAATTGCCAAGCCAAGGAGTGCCCGACGGGTGCTAATTGCAATATCGCCAAGCAAATTCTGGTGCAGCAACAGCTCCCAGGTTGTTTGCAGAATTGTACTGGGTGCTGGCAACACGCGGGCGCTCAGCCAGCCAATCGTTGCGGCAAGTTGCCATATCCCAATGAGCACGATTGGCACCAGCCATGGGAGCCAGCGTTGGTCCAATTGGCGTAATTGCAGCCGTTTTTTGGCTGAGCGCGGCGCGGTTGTTGGTTGTTCAATCGCCAATGCCATTGCTAAGGCTCCTTTCGTAGGGACAAGGGAGGGATCAGGGGTCAGAAGTTAGCTGAAACCACGAAGGACACGAAGAGCGCGAAGGGAAATTGGCTATAGGCTAGCGGCTTTTGGCGCAATAGATCATCGATGTACCAACATTTGTTCCGATAGCCATCAGCCTGGCGCCATTGTTTCTCTGCGTCTCTGCGTTAATGACTTTTTGGGTTTCGTGCTCGTGTCCTTCGTGGATCAGACGCTCATATTCTAGCCCCTGAATCCTGACTCCTGATCCCTATGTTCTATGCTCTATGTTCTATGTTCTTGCTTGTCCTTCGCGCCGCGAAAATTCGTGCAGTTGCAGCAACTCACCAAAGATCCCAGTTTGGTTGGTAGGCGCGGTTGGTTTGCTGCCCAACGGCAAGCGCGGGAACAGCAATTCAGCCACGCGATACGCTTCTTCTAGGTGGGGATAGCCTGAGAGCACAAAGGTATCAATGCCTAGTTCGTTATATTCGAGCATGCGTTCGGCGACGGTTCCGGCATCGCCAACCAAGGCTGTGCCAGCGCCACCGCGTACCAAGCCAACTCCCGCCCACAAATTTGGGCTAACTTCTAGCTGGTTGCGATTGCCATTGTGCAAGGCTTGCATGCGCTTTTGACCGACTGAATCCATCTTGGCAAAAGCCGCTTGTGCATTAGCAATTGCCGCATCATCAACATACCGAATCAGATCGTTGGCGGCATCCCATGCGGCTTGGTTGGTTTCGCGCACGATCACATGCATACGCATGCCGAAACGAATTGTGCGGCCATGCTTGGCGGCCAAGGCGCGAACTTGGGCAATTTTCTCGGCGACTTGGGCTGGTGGCTCACCCCAAGTCAGATACACATCGACATGTTTGGCGGCAACTTCGAGCGCTGCTGGCGAGGAGCCACCAAAATAGAGCGGCGGATGCGGTTGTTGCAACGGCGGTAACATTAATTTGCCATCGGTTACATGAATATGCTGGCCTTCGAGGGTTACATGTTCGCCAGCCAACACGCGCCGCCAAACTTCCAAAAATTCGTCGGTCAGGGCATAGCGTTGATCATGATCGAGATGTAAGCCATCGCTGGCGACTTCGGCGCTATCGCCACCAGCCACCACATTGATCAACAACCGTCCGTTGGAGATGCGGTCGAAGGTTGAAGCCATGCGCACGGCAGGTCCAGGCAGCATCAGTCCTGGGCGAATTGCCACCAAAAATTTCATCTGGCGCGTGACTGCTGATAGGGCCGAGGCTAAAACCCACGCATCTTCGCAATAATGGCCAGTTGGTAGCAATGCCCCAGTAAAGCCCAATTCATCGACAGCTTGGGCAATTTGGCGCAAATAGGGAAACGTTGTCGAGCGGCTGGCCACGGTTGAGGCAAGATAGCGCCCATCGCCATGGGTTGGAATAAACCATAGGATTTCCATAAAGCCAAGCTCCTTTATCAATGAGCGCTGTCGTTGGGTCACACCACCCCAGCGAACACCAACGACAGCAGGAAATCATCACTGATGATTATACAGATCGACGCTACTGAGCGCTGGCTTGGGCTGGTTGCCACGTCCAAATTGCTTCGCGAATGCTAACCTTTTTGGGAATTAAGCCTAATTCAAAAAAGGTATCGGCAATTTGCTGCTGCTCATTCACAAGTGCGTCATTGATTGGGCTAAGCCCAAAGGCCTGTTTTTTGGCCACTTCTTCTAGGATTGCTGCATCAACCCCAATCACGGGAGCCAGAATCTTGGCAACTGCTTGGGGTTCTTGAGCTGACCATTGCTCAACTTTTTGAATTTCTTCCAAGGTTGCGCTGACCAGATCGGGATGTTGCTCGGCAAAGCTTTTGGCTGCTAAATAATAGCTATGGCTCGGCGCAAGGCTGGCTCCATCGTGCACAATCCGTGCATCGGTTGCCTTGAGCGCAATCGTCAAATAGGGTTCCCAAATAATCCAAGCATCGACGCTGCCACCCTCGAATGCTGGCCGCGCATCGGGCGGAGTCAGGAACGCTGGCTCAATATCGCTATAGTGCAAGCCGGCTTCACGCAGAACATCAATTGCAAAATAATGGGCGCTCGAACCTTTGGCAAAGGCAACTTTTTTGCCCTTGAGTTCGCTCACGCTTTGAATTGGTGAATCTTTCGGTACGAGCAAGGCTTGGCCAGTGGGCGAAGCCGCAACCGAGGCCACATAAACCAGCGGCGTGCCAGCAGCTTGGGCAAAAATTGGCGGAGTTTGGCCAGTCGAGCCAAGATCGATACTGCCTGCATTCAGTGCTTCAAGCAGCGGCGGCCCTGCGGCAAACTCAACCCATTCAACCTTGACATCCTTGAGCCGATTCTCAAGAGCGCCGTTGCCCTTGAGAATCGGCAACGAGCCACCCTTTTGATAGCCGATCCGTAGGGTGCGCGTGCTCGTTTGTCCATCTGAAGCAGCATCATTGCTGGTGGAGCCACAGCTTGCCAAAAGCCCGACGATTAAAGCCAAGGCCAAGCGTTGCCAACCAATTAAAAAACGGTGTGCCATGATCTGCTCCTTAGGCCACTGCTGCCAGTGGCAAAACCCCTAACTGCTGGGCGATATCATCAAGTGCTAGCCCCAGGCGTTCTTCTAAACTGCGATGAATCCGTGGTGGTAATTTTGATCCGAGTAGCTGAATTTGCTGCTCGGCGGCAAACAGGCTCGGAATAATATGCTTAGCCCCAAGCTGGCGAAACCGCGTTGCCAAATCAGCGTAGATTTGGGCTTCGGTTCGCGCCGATGAACCAGTGATTATTGGTAATACCAGCGTATTCCGTAGAATTCCTGCTGGAAGTAGATTAAGCCAGGCACGTAATAATTCAGCATAGGTATCCTTATACACTGGTGTTGCCACAATTAATGCCCCAGCTTGGCGAATCAGTTGGCTATAATGGCGCACTGCTGGGCTAAATTGGGCTTGGCCGATTAATTCTTCTGGTGGAATATCACGCACACTCATCGATTTAACCACGAGTGCATGGCGCTCTAAAATTGTTTTGGAATGCTCCAAAAGTGCTGCTGCTGTTGAGCGGGGCGCTGGACTTCCCGCTAAAGTTACTACATCAACCACCACACACCCCTTTGATGACTTTCTTGATAAGAATACTTAACAATTGCTAGTATAGGCAGTCGCGGTTCCAAAAAAGGTTCCATGCTGGTAGCAAGCTAGTTCCAAATCAAGGCCATGAGGGATGGAGTATAATCAGACGTTGTGATCAAACCCGAACAATACCTGGCCTAAGGAGCTTGTGTGGATAAATCATTACGTTCAAAAGTGGTTATTTCAGTGGTGCTGGGCGTGATTGTCATGCTTGGTCTAGCCCTGTTTAGCGATATTGGCAAAGTTGGTGATAGCCTCAGCACTTTTAATTGGCTGATGCTGCCAGCAGTGCTGGGCTTTACGATTTTCAATTATGTGTTGCGCTGGCTCAAGTGGGATTACTATCTACGCAAGCTGGGCCAAGGCACGAATGTAAGTTATGGCCAAAGTGCTTTGCTGTTTACTGCTGGCATGGTAATGGCGGTCACGCCTGGTAAAGTTGGCGAGGTGCTGAAATCAGGCTTACTCAAACGCCTGAATGGCACACCGATTAGCCGCTCAGCGCCGATTGTCTTGGCCGAACGCTTGACTGATGGTTTGGCGATGCTCTTGCTGATGGCTACAGGTTTGGCACTCTATCCGCCAGCTCGTCCAGCCTTTGTGGTCTTGGTGATTTTGAGCGTTCTGGGTTTGGCGTTGTTCCAAAATCGCCGAATTGCCCTTGGTTTTATTGGGTGGTTGGAGCGTGGGCGCTTGGCGCGTTTCGCCAAACCATTGCATAGCTTTTATGAAAGCAGCGCCGAGCTGTTGAGCGGACGCTTGTTGGTGGTCTCAACCATTATCTCGGTGGTCTCGTGGGCTGGCGAATGTGTAGCCATGTATTATGTGCTACGTGGCTTTGGAGCCGAAGCATCTGGATCACTTTTGTTACAATCGACCTTTATTTTTGCCGCCTCGACGCTGTTTGGTCTGGTATCATTCTTACCAGGTGGTTTGGGAGCTTCAGAAGTTTCGAGCACCTTATTGATTACCACGTTGGTCAAATTAGGCGAGGGCGCGGCAACCGCCGCCACGATTGTCATTCGCTTTTGCACATTGTGGTTTGGCGTGTTGCTGGGGATTGTCGCAATGAGCATCTTCGCCCATCGTTATGGCCTGATCGAGTCGGAGGCAACCAATCTTGCGAAAGAAGCTTAACTATTTATTCGGTTTAGGATTTGGCTTGGTACTTTTAATTGGCTGTAGCTCGGAAGCCGCGCTTGGCGAAGTGACGCTGAGCGAGCCAATTATCAACTTGAATACTGGCCCGCGCACCACCACGATCAGCTATCTGGTTGGGCAGCCAACTAAGGTTTCGATTTGGCTCGAAACCAGTGCTGGTGAACGTTATGCGTTGCGCCAAGCAGTCACGCGTGAGCCATCCAAGGATGCGTATCAAGTGCTGTTTGATGGTAGTGTGCCAATTGATGCTGATACGAATCGTTTATTGCCCAGTGGTAGCTACACAGTGGTGATTGAGGCGGAAAATACTGCAGCTCAACGGCTGAATTTGCAAATCGATCAAGCGCCAAGCGATAGCTTTGATGTGTATGATCTGCGGGTTACGCCCAATCCATTTTCGCCAAATGATGATGCAGTTGAAGATTTTACAACCTTCTCGTATCGTTTGCCGATTACCGCGACCGTCTCGTTGGATGTGATTGATTCCGCCAATGCGACGCGCTATCCAATTCTCAATCGTGAGTTACAAGGCTTGGGCGAACATAGTGAGGCTTGGTCGGGGCGGCCTGTGGTTGGCGGTATTTTGGCCGCAGGAACCTATCAATATGAATTGCGGGCTGATGACGGCCGTGGCAACCGCGTGACCAAGCGCGGCGATGTGACCCTCAGCAGTGCTGGGATCGGGGCGCTTGATGTGCTGAGCGTTGAAATTGGCCCTGAACAGATCTTATTAAATGACGTGATCACCGTCACATTCAAGGTCAAAAATAATAGCGATGTGGCCTTGCGCACCTTTGGGCCAGCTTCGGGCTACACCTATAGCACCAACCAAAGTTATTCGTCGATTGAAAACGAGCAATATGCCAACCTTGGTGGTGGCTTATGGCGGGTGGCAATCGATTGGGATGGCAATGGTGGCTCGGGTTTTCGCTACCCATTTCGTTGGGCAATTTCGCCGCGCAGCCCTGAACAATGGTACGACCCCAACAAATTTGATTACCTGTATCCAGGTGAAGAAGCCACAATTATTGGGCGCGTGCAAATCAAACAACGCGAAGATCGTATGACCTTTTATGCTGGCGTGGCCCATGAAGGTGTTGATTACCCCACCAATCGCCTCAAACCAACCTTAATTCAAGTTTCATTCTAAATTTAAACCGACAACCCACGGTATTTGCCGTGGGTTGCTGTATTTTAGGCTGCGCCATTTTTGGTGAGCAGTTGATAGACTAATTGATTGAGTCGCGTTTCGGCTTCGAGGTAGGTTGGCGCATAGCCGACCAATTCCCCATCAAGATACATAGCAAAATCGCCAGTCTTTCGATCATATACAATCATTTTGCGATACATGGATGTACTCGCTTTCTATGGTACGTTGTCGATAACCCAGTAACGAATATTTTAGCACAAACGTTCGTGATGATCAAGGCCTATTTGTTAACAAAATGGGCTTTTATTGCGTTTGCTGGCCTGAGTATATGGTTTTGGTGTGACAACCAGTGTCATTTAATTAATCCAATTTGGCAATAGCGTGCGATTAATTAATGACAACTAGAGCTAGCCAAGGCTAGCCAACATAGTGTTTGTGAGGGGCAAAACTCAACCTATTGGGCTATTTGCAGTCTTGTCGCCGATCGGCTATGATCTTAAGTTGGGTGTGTGGTGTGATGCTCTATCACACAGCGCGGCACACATCATAGCATTGACATTGAAGTACGGCTGGTAGCAATGGCTACTGGCATGGTGGAGGACGCTGTGCGACGACCAAAATTATGGTTTGGAATCGCGATTAGTGCATTCTTTTTGTGGTGGTCGTTTAATGGCCTCGATTGGGCTGGCTTCTGGGATGCGCTAAGCACCGCCAATTATTGGTGGATTATTCCTGGGGTTGTGGTCTACTTCGGGGCTGTTTGGGCCAGAACGTGGCGTTGGCACTATATGCTCCGTCACATCAAAGCGGTTTCGATCCGCCGCTTGTTCCCAGTAGTCGTGATTGGCTATATGGGCAATAATGTCTACCCCGCCCGTGCCGGAGAAGTGATTCGTTCGTATGTGCTCAAGCGCAAAGAAGGCATCGGCATGGGCGCATCGCTCACGACCGTTATCCTCGAACGCTTGTTTGATGGCTTGGTGATGCTCTTATTTGTGTTTGTTACCTTGCCATTTATTGAGTTACCCAGCCTCTGGAATAACTTGGTGATTATTTCATCAGTTTTGTTTGGGGTAGCATTAGTGGTCTTTTTGATGATTGCTACCAACCAACGTCGCACCGAGCAGCTGTATTCGTGGGCCTTGCGTAGCATCGTGCCCCAACGCTTTCATAGCAAAGCCCATGGCTTGTTTGATAAAATTATGCTGGGCTTGCACTCGTTGCGCTCCCCACGCGAGATGCTGATGATTTTCGTCACTTCAACCGCGATTTGGCTGACTGAAACCACCAAATATTGGTTTGTTATGCAGGCCTTCGATTTTCATGTCTCGTTTGATGTGCTGATGTTGATGACTGCCGTCGCTAATTTGGCCTTGATCATTCCGGCTGCGCCTGGTGGCGCAGGAACCTTCGATGCTGCTGGAATTAGCGTGCTCAAATCGTTCAATGTGGCTGAAAGCATTGCGACAGGCTATACCTTGGTGCTGCACCTCGCCCTGTGGATTCCAATTACTGTGCTCGGTTTTTGGTATATGTGGCGTGAGCGGGTGGCTTGGAACGAATTTGATCAAGCTGTCAACGAAAGTCAAGCTGCCGAAAATCGTATTCAACAGCGTGAGGCCGCTTTGCGAGATGAATTAGGCGAGTCGGCAAATCTGCCGCATGCTGAAGTTGAGGTACTCCGTTGAAAACAATTGCAGTAATTGGGGCGGGCTTCGCTGGATTAAGCGCCGCCTATGATTTGGCTTGTGCTGGTCACCAGGTCACGGTTTATGAGGCAGCGCCCCAAGTTGGTGGCTTGGCTGCGGGCTTTCAGGCTGAAGGCTGGGATTGGTCGCTGGAAAAGTTCTATCATCATATTTTTGGCTCGGATAAGGCGCTGCTGGATTTTATTAAAGAAATTCGCGCCGATGATTTGCTCTTTTTCAATAGCCCAGTTTCTGGTCAATGGGATGCTCAGCGTGGCTCGATTGAAATTGGTGGGATCATTCCGCTCTTGACTTATCCCCACCTTTCAGTCTTCAACCGTTTGCGTAATGCTGCTGGCGGGGCTTGGCTTAAATTTTTGGCGATTATCGATCGCTGGCAACACCTCGAACAAACCACTGCCGAGCGCTACATTCAAAAGCTGATGGGCAAGCCCGCCTACGAAGCCATGTGGAAACCTGTGCTTGAAGGCAAGTTTGGGCCATACACGCCCGAAGTTAATGCAGCCTGGTTTTGGGCACGCATCGCCTCACGGACTTTCAAACTTGGCTATTTTCGTGGCGGCTTCCAAGCCTTGGGCGAACGCATGGCCGAAGCGGTTCGCCAAAAGGGCGGCACAATTCGGCTCAACAGTCCAGTTCAAGAGCTGCGTAAAATCGAGCAAGGTTGGCTGGTGATCAGCAACGATCAAGCGAGCTATGATCAAGTGCTTTCAACCACCTCGCCTGGTTTGCTCAAACGCATGACCCCCGATCTGCCTGCCAGCTACACCGCCAAACTTGATCAACTCAAATCGATTGGGGCGGTGGTCTTGACGGTGGCGCTCAAACAATCGCTGACCAATGGCATGTATTGGATGAACATGGACAAAAAGCATTTTCCCTTTTTGGCCTTGGTTGAGCATACTCAGATGATCGATCGTCGCCATTATGGCGGCCAACATTTGGTCTACCTTGGCGATTATCTTGAGCCATCACACGAATATTTTCAGTTGAGCAAAGAAGAACTCCTCGAACGCTTTATGCCATCGTTGAGCAAAGTCAATCCTCAATTCAAGCCCGATTGGATCGAGGGGGTGTGGTTGCATCGCGAGGCCTATGCTCAGCCAATTGTGCCAGTCAACCATAGCCAAGCGATTCCAGCCTTGAAAACGCCGCTTGAAGATTTATGGTGGGCGAGTATGAGCCAAGTCTACCCATGGGATCGCGGCACGAATTTCGCGGTGGAAATTGGCCGACGTGTCGCCAAAGAGATGTTGTCTAAATAGAACATCGGATTGGGGATTGATTTTTTGATCCACGAAGAGCACGAAGAGCACGAAGGGTTGATTAATCGTTCGAGTGGATTAGTTAGCAATGCAATCATCTTAACTAATCCACTCTTGGCGTTCTTCGCGGTTTCGGTTCCTGACTTCTGGCCCATCCCCCAACAACCGATCCCCGATCCCCAATGCTTACAGCTTTAGGCCTATACGAGCAACCAACCAGTGTGGTACAATGGGCCTATCTAGGCGAGGAAACCCAATGCAAACCCAGCAAACCACAGCCAAAACTTCCCCCGAAGCGGCGCAAGCAGCAGCCGATTTTTGGCTATGGGCCGGGATTCGCCTTACCGCTGGCGGCTTCATGGCGGGCATCCCCGCCAACTAGAAGATGCGCCCACCTCGTTGATTCGTACAACCGGGCGACTTGCGCTCGGTTTTTTGTTGCCCTCAATTGTTGTTAAGGATGTGTGTATGTCGAAACATATTTTAGTGGCGGTTGCCTGGCCGTACGCCTCGGGCGCTCGTCACCTTGGCCATGTTGCAGGTTTTGGTGTGCCGAGCGATGTATTTGCTCGCTATCAACGCTTGGTTGGAAACAAGGTGCTGATGGTCAGCGGTACCGACGATCATGGTACGCCGATTACTGTGCGAGCTGATCGCGAGGGCAAAACGCCACGCGAAGTAACCGATTTCTACAACGCCGAAATTCGCAACAACTTGCGTGATTTGGGCTTATCGTATGATTTGTTTACCCGCACATCAACCGAAAACCATTACCAAATAACTCAAGCATTTTTCACCCGCTTGCAGGAAAAAGGCTATATTTTTTCGCAAGAAATGATTGGAACCTACAGCGAAGCCGATAAACGCTTTTTGCCCGATCGCTACGTTGAAGGCACTTGTCCACATTGTGGCTATACCAAAGCTCGCGGTGATCAGTGCGATAACTGTGGTAAGCAGCTTGATCCAGTTGATTTGATCGAGCCACGTTCGACCTTGAGCGGCGCAACACCTGTGTTCAAGCCAACGACCCACTTTTTCTTAAATTTGCCAGCCTTTGTTGAACGTTTGCGCGAGTGGATCGAAAGTCAAAATCACTGGCGACCAAATGTTAAGCGCTTCTCGTTGGGCTTGCTCGATGATGTGCCAGCCCGCGCGATTACCCGCGATTTGACGTGGGGCGTGCCAATTCCGGTGGAAGGCGAAGAATTTGATAGTAAACGGATTTACGTCTGGTTTGATGCGGTGATTGGCTATCTTTCAGCAGCAGTTGAATGGTCGATTAACGTTGGGCAGCCTGAGGCTTGGCGCGATTGGTGGCTCAACTCTGAAGCACGCCACTACTATTTTATGGGCAAAGATAATATTGTGTTTCATAGCATCATTTGGCCCGCCATGCTGATTGGTCATGGCGAACTCGAATTGCCCTATGAAGTCGTCAGCAGTGAGTTTTTGACCTTAGCAGGCGGCGAGAAAATCTCATCATCACGCGCCGAAGGCAATAGCATTCCGTTTGTAGGTGAATTTTTGGCCCAGTATGATCCCGATCCGTTGCGCTATTTCTTGGTGATTGCTGGCCCCGAAACCTCGGATACCGAGTGGTCGCTGGGCGAATTCATTCGACGCAACAACGAAGAGTTGGTAGCAACCTGGGGTAATTTGGTCAATCGGGTACTTTCAATCACCCACAAAAATTTTGGCCATGTGCCAACGCCGCAAGCCCTCACCGCCGAGGATGAAGCCGCCTTGGCGACCGTGCGAGCCGCTTTTGAGACTGTGGGCAAAGAATTAGAGCAAGCACATTTCAAAGCCGCCTTGATCGCCACGATGGCAGCAGCGCGTTCGGTCAACGAATATTTGGCCAGCCAAGAACCATGGAAAGTTCTCAAGACTGATCGTGAGCGCGGTGGCACAATTTTGTATGTTGCCTTGCAAGCGATTAATAATTTGCGCACCTTGTTCACGCCATTTTTGCCCTTCACCAGCCAAAAATTGCATGAACTTTTGGGCAACGAGGGCTATTTGGCTGGACCATTGCTGTTTGAAGAACGCCAAGAAAGCCAGCATAGCCACGAAGTGCTTACCTGTGAACCTGATACGTGGATTGGTCGCTGGGAATGGAGCGATTTGCCAGCAGGCCGCGAGTTGGCCGCGCCAAGCGTGCTGTTCAAAAAGCTCGAATTACCAACCGAGTAGGAGCGGATAGAACGACGATTTAACCACGAAGGACACGAAGAACCACTAAGGTTAATGACTTCGTGTTCTTCGCGTTCTTCGCGGTTAAAAAACGAGGATACTGAACCCTAGCCCCTGGCCTCTGATCCCTACTGCTTAACAATTGGCAACGGTTGCGATGGCGATTCACGTAATTGCCCAGTAATCAAGCGATCGGTGGCGGGAGCGAGGGGTAGCCACAAGGTGAAGAGGCTGCCTTCGCCAACATTTGAACGAACTTCGATTGTACCGCGATGGGCATCGGTAATCCATTTGACGATCGCCAGACCGATGCCAGCTCCGCCACCTTTGCGCACCCGCGATTTGTCGGCGCGATAGAAACGCTGGAAAATATTAGGCAGAATATCGGGCGGAATGCCCTCACCAGTATCTTGCACCCGTAAAGCCACCTCACGCCCAACCCGCTCCAAACTGAGGGTTACTGCGCCGCCTTCGGGCGTATGCTGAATCGCGTTATAGGCCAAATTGAGCATCGCCTGCTTGAGCCGATCGCGATCACCAATAACGGTAGCTTGATCTTCGCTGCCGATTTGCAGCTTGACATGTTCGGCTAGTGGGCGCAATTCGCGGAACACTTCCAAAATCAAGGTATCAAGCTCAACTGGTTCGCTGCGCATTTGCACGCCAGCCTCGGTTTGAGCCAAAAACAGGAGATCGTTGACCAAACGATTGAGCCGCGCTACCTCGCGTTCTAAGTCGCTCAGCGATTCGTTGAGCAATTCGGGGTTGCGCATGGCTCCGCGCCGCAGCACCTCAAGGTTACCGCGCATCGCCGCCAGTGGGGTGCGCAATTCATGTGAAACATCGGCGGTCAGGCGTTTTTGGGTATTGAACAAGCCTTCCATCCGCGCCAATAAATCGTTGGTAATCGTGGCTAATCGCCCAAGCTCATCGTGGGGGTTGGCCACGGCGATACGGCGGCTCAAATCTTCGGCCCGCACAATTTGCTCAGCGGTGTTGGCGATCATATCAATTGGGCGTAAACCGCGCTTGGTGATTTGGCTGATGCCCAAAAACATTAGCACCACCGTGAGCGAGCCAGCAATCAAAAACACCAACGACAAGGTATCCAAGGCGCGATCAACCGTGCGCAGCGATTGACTGGCTACCAAAACCCCAACCACGGTATGATCAAAGGTCAAAGGCGAAACCACCTGCATCGTGCGACCATATGATGAGGGTTTGGTGTTAATGACTGAATTTTTCTCTAGCGCCGAGGCCAGTTCTGTGCTATCGAGCGTTGGACCTTCGCCCATAAACGAAGGCGTTGAGGCCAAGCGCACGCCATTGGGGTAATACACCGCCACCGAAATTGGCGAACCTTCAAAATCTTCGTTGGGCACTGGCAACAACGAAACACTTGTGCCGCTGAAATAGCGCTCAAGTGGTTTTTTGGCCTCGGCATATTGGCTCTGAATTTGGTTGGTAGCCCGCACCAAATCGTCGCGCACGCCGTTGAGCAAAATCGCCCGTTCCGCCGAATAGAGCGTCAACCCTAGAATTAACAATCCAAGGGTCATAAAGGCCACAGAAATGAAGGTTAGCCGATAGCGTAAAGTCATCGTTCACCGTAGGGTTGTTCACGTAAAATGTAGCCTGCTCCGCGCACGGTGTGCAGCATGCGGCCTTCGCCCGATTCTTCGAGTTTTTGGCGCAGATAGCGCACATAGACCTCAATGATATTCGATTCGCCGCCGAAATCATAGCCCCAAACCCGATCATAAATCACATCGCGGGTTAGCACTTGACCTGGATGGCGCATAAATAATTCGAGCAATTCGTATTCTTTGGCAGTAAGTTGGACAGCGCGGCCTGCAATTGTGACCTCGCGCGAAGCCGTGTTCATCTCCAAGCCATTGACTTGAAGCACAACTGGGCCTTCGGTGCGGGCTACATGGCGACGCAGCAAGGCCCGAATCCGCGCTAGCAATTCTTCAAAGGCAAACGGCTTGATCAAATAATCATCTGCGCCACTTTCCAAGCCCATTACACGGTCGGGCACAGTTTCTTTGGCAGTTAACATAATAATTGGTACATCGCTACCAGCCCGTAGTCGCCGACAAACCTCAAATCCATCCATGCCTGGCAACATAATATCGAGAATCACCAGATCGGCGGGGCGCTCACGAGCAGCGGCAATCCCAGTTGGCCCATCGTGGGCAACTTCAACTGTAAAACCTTCGAAGGCCAAACCACGCCGCAAATAGCCAGCAATTTCTTTTTCATCTTCAACAACCAAAATTCGTGCAGCAGCTTGCGGTTGGCTCATGCAGCACACTCCTTCTTTGAATAATAAACAACACCGTTAAGGTGTGAGATTCGGAATTATTCCCCCTAGCATAGCACATTCTGCTGAAAATCTGGCAAGAATCGGTTAAGGATTGGCTTAATTTTTAGTTTGCTACAGGCGATGTTTTTGGTATAGTTGTTGCTTAAGTCACGCCTGTATCAATCCAGCCAATCATATTTGTGTATGGGAGTCGCCATGGACGAGCTTTCGTTGACTCTTGCTCGTTGGACAACTCGTCGTGTCATGACCGCTACCTTAGTCGTCCTCGCGATCATCGGCCTCGCTTTTGTGATTGTTAATTTTTATAGTGTGTTTGTAGTGGCCTTTATTGCCTTTGTGCTGAGCACCGCGATTCGCCCATTGGTGCAATTATTGCAACGGCTCAAAATCTCGCCCCAACTGGGGGTGATTATTGCCTACCTGCTGTTATTGGCGCTGCTGGTGGGCATTGTTGTGTTGATGGCTCCGCTGATCACCGAGCAAATTACGGCAATTACCGCTAAAATTCCTGATTATTATCATGATGCCCGTCAATTTTTGATCTCCTCGCGCAGTAGTTTTATTCGCAATTTAGCGGCGCGTTTGCCAGTCGATGCGCCTGTTTCACTGGCAGGCGTTGCGCCCAGCGAAACCAGCCAACAACAAACCGATGTGGCAGTGAGCCAATTGGTCACTGTTTTAGAAAATGCGGGCATCAGCGTATTTGTGTTGATCGCCACTTTGCTGCTGGGGTTTTATTGGACGCTTGATGGCGATCGGGTACTGAGAACCTTGCTTCAGCTCGTCGCAGCAGAAAAGCGTGAGAATTGGCGTTCGCTGATTGCTGAAATTCAGGCCAAAATGGGCGCATTTATTCGCGGACAACTCATCCTTGATCTCTCGATTGGAGCGCTTTCAACCGCCGCCTACCTGCTAATTGGCATCGATTATGCGATTGTGCTGGGTATTTTGGCTGGTTTACTCGAAACCATCCCGATTTTAGGGCCAGTGCTTGGGGCCGTGCCACCCTTGCTGATTACCCTGGCCCAAGGTGACACAACCGCCTTTATTTGGGTGATTGTAGCGACCGTGGTGATTCAACAAATTGAAGGCACTTTTTTAGTTCCCAAAGTGATGGATCGGGCAGTTGGGGTGAATGCGGTGCTGACCTTGGTCGCTTTTGCGGCCTTTAGTGCGACCTTAGGCTTGGCTGGGGGGATTTTGGCCGTGCCATTGGCAGCCATTGTGCAAATTATCTTCACTCGCTTGGTGTTTAATCAAGCTGAAACCAGCACCAACGTCACCCGCCGTGATCGCTTTGGCGTGCTGCATTATGAATCACAGCAATTGCTCCAATCCTTGCAACGCCATAATCGGGCCGATGAAACTGAAGATGAAGCCAATATTGTGTTTGACGATCAGCTCGAACATGTGGTCGTCGATTTGGATGGGATGTTGGCGGCGATCAATAGCAGCGAGGAAGTAGCGGCATGAAACAGCTTGCACGCGTTACCGCAACCATCCTGTTTACGCTGGCGCTTGTGGTATTAATGTGGATGTTCAGCGATGCGGTATTGCTTTTCTTAGTTTCGCTGGTGATTGCCTCGGCTGTGCGGCCCTTTGCTCAGCGCTTGATTGATCGAGGCATGAGCCGTGGGGCGGCCTATGGCTTGGTCTATTTTGCTAGTTTTGTGTTTTTTGGAGGCTTGTTTGCGGTGATCAGCCGTGGTTTGCTGAGCGAATTACAGCTAGCCGGCGACCAATTATTGAATTTTTACACTCGCGTCACGCTGACCTGGCCTCAAGGCCAAGAATGGCAACAAACGATTGCTGGCGAATTGCCCTCACGTCAAGCATTGCTCGATTATATTGCGGGTGCTGATGGTACAGCGGTTGTTGATAGCATTGTCGGGTTTGGCAGCGGCGTATTCGATTTTCTAGCACAGTTGGTGATTTTGCTCTCACTGAGCACCTATTGGGCGGTTGATCAAAATCGCTTTGAGCGTTTATGGCTTTCGTTGATCAGTGCCAAACATCGCCAACGCGCTCGCACCATTTGGCGGGCAGTGGAGTTAGAAGTTGGTGCCTATATTCGCAGCGAAGTTGCCCAAAGCTCGTTGGCAGGCATAAGTTTAGGGATTATTTTTGAATTGATTGGCTTGCCCTATCCAACGCTTTTGGCCTTGTGGATTGCCATTGCTTGGCTGGTGCCGTGGGTTGGGGTATTGTTGGCCTTGATTCCAGCGGTGGCCGTAGGCTTATTGGTCAACATTCCTGTGGCCTTATTGGCAGGCTTATCGACAATCGCCGTGTTTGCCTTTTTGCAAATTTGGGTCGAGCCACGTTTGTATGGAGCCAATCGGGTCAGTCCAGTTTTGGTGGTGCTGATATTAATGGTGATGGCGCAAGCCTTTGGGATTTTGGGCATGCTGATTGCCCCACCCTTGGCGGCAACCATTCAAATTTTGGGGCGCGAACTGTGGTTTAGCAAATCGCCAGAGGAGCAATTGGCTGATGATTATCGCAATCAGTTGGATACCCTACGCCAACGGCTGGCGACGATTGAGCGCGACGAGGTGACAGCAGAAGTCGCAGCGACCGCCCAACATCAATCGTATATTCGCCAAATTGAGGCGCTAATGGATCAGACTCAAGCTGCGTTGGGCAATGCTGGCATGCTCAATCGTGAGCAATCCTAGTTCGTTCGGGCACGAGCCTAGAGCAAGATGAGGCGCAATTCATGAAAGAATGGATAACCAAAACCATTTGGCCGTTGACTCAACGCACCTTTAAAGCGTGGACGGTCGATGATTGTTCGCGCATGGCTGCATCATTGGCCTACTATGCGGTGTTTTCAATCTTCCCGTTGATTTTGCTGTTGCTTTCGATTTTGGGTTTTTGGCTGCGTTTGCAAGGCGATACCAACACCAATGCTGAAGAAACTTTAGTTAATTCGTTGATGCAAGTGTTTCAAACTAGCCCACAAGTTGGGGTTGATGATTCAGCGATTCGTACAGCCCTCACCGAAATTCTAAAAAGCCTCAGCCAACAAGCTGGCACCAACGCCCCGATTGCTTTGGCCACTACCTTTTTTGCCGCCAGCGGGATTTTCGTGCAAATTGATAAAGCCTTTGATGTGATTTGGGATATTCAACCGCAGCAAGGCAACTTTTTGCATACTGTCAAAAGCACCTTGATCGAACGTGGCAAAGCCTTTGCCTTGGTATTGGTGATTGGCTTATTGCTGATTAGCTCGTTGATTCTTTCCTCAGTCTTGCAAGCCTTGGAAAATCTCTCCAAAAGCTTCGATTTGCCTGGAGTTGGGGTTGGCTGGCAAATTTTCACGTTTGCAACGGCCTTTGCTATCAATGTATTAGTATTCTTTTTATTATTTTTTGCCATGCCCAAGCCCAAAATGCGCTGGCGTGATGTCTTGCCCGGGGCGATTCTGACCGCTGCGCTGTGGGAAATTGGCAAAATTGTGCTTTCGCTGTTTCTTGGCGGCAATAAATATACCGCTTCAACCACTGTGGCGGCTTTTATCGCGCTTTTGGCTTGGATCTACTATGCCAGCCAAATTATCTTTTTTGGAGCCGAGTTTTGTCGGGTGTATACCGATTGGAATAGCACCAAACGGGCTAAGCAAGCGCCAGCGATCGCCTTGCCAACCCCGCCTGATTTGCCAACCACAGCCTTGCCGCCAGCCTTGGCTACGGCTCAGCAAAAGGCCCGTTATGCAGTTGGCGGCACAGCCTTGGGCGTGGTTTTAGGGGTGCTAATGAGTATCGTTGGTACGTTAGTTGCGATTATCCAATTTATTCAGACCTTGCGTAAAGGCAAAGCCTAGCGTTATTGAGGATGTGAATATGAGCGACCCAAGCGAACAGCCAACGCCAATCGAGCCACCAGCGCCAGAACCCAAGCCGATCGGCGACCCACCGCCAGATCCAACGACCGCTGACCCGCCACCAATTGGCGACCCGCCGAGCCAACCCCAGCCCCCAATCGGCGACCCGCCCAAGAACATAGAGCAAAGAACCTAGAACATAGACACGTTAACCGCGAAGGACACGAAGAGCACGAATGAATAAGAACTAACCCTTAGCGTTCTTCTCGCTCTTCGCGGTTTCGTTTCGTGATTCTTCGTGTTCCTTCGTGAATTAGCATTGCCTAACCAACAAATCTAAAGTTTCAACAATATGGTGCTGTTTGGCTGCACTGGCGGCGATGTTTGGCCAGTTCATTGCATTGCAATAGCGCTGCAATACGCTTAACGAGAGCATGCCATGCAGATCGCGCTTATTGAATTGAATAACTTTGGCGATTTGCCCTAGCCTACCTTGTTGTGCCAAGTAGCCGCAGCTTGTGCGCAGCAAACGAATATTCTGGGCTAGTTTGTCGAGCTGCGAATCAAGCACAAATACCACACCCTCAACCTCACTTAATATCAATAACTCATGTCTTTGATACAAAATCGCTCCATGATTTGCCTTAATCGTGATAATTCGATCGGCATAGCTTAGGCGAAGCTGATCATGATAAAACTCAAAGCCTGTACCCAGCCAAATCTGTTGGCGTGGTTCAATAATGTGGTCTGGCAAAAGTGCTGCCAGCGCACGCAAATTGGTGCGTTTGCCCGCTGCGGTTGGCCCAATATACGCAATTTGGAGATTTTGCTTTGGCATATGGTTTAATCGCGAAGGACACGAAGAGCGCGAAGGATTCTATTGGCTGAAGGCTATAGGCTATCGAGATGAATTGGAACATCGATACCTACAGCCAAACGCCAATAGCCTCATCCCCTTTGTGTCCTTCGTGTCCTTCGTGGATCATGTTATGGCTTTGGCTCGCGCATGCCTGGTAAGCGCAAAACGTTGGGTGATAGCGCCACGACTACGACGACACCAATGCCGAAAAATCTATTCATCTCTTGAGTAGATAGATGGTTTGTACGCCCTACGATCGTTAGTAAGACGAGCAGTAATATAAAACTGAGTGTGAATGTTCCAGTCAAGGCGAACTTACCACGTCTGGTTAGCCGCAATTGAGGCTTTTGCTTTGCATCAGCACCAAACGCAAACGGTCTATTTTTATTAGCGCCATACACAAACGGCCCAGGTGAATGATTAACATAAGCTGGCGGTACATAATAACCTTGACTGGGATCAACATTGGTTGGCATGTCGGGTGGTGGCGGCAATTCATACATACCCGGTCGCCGCATGACTAATCGAATCACACCAATCAAAACCGAAAAGCCTGCTAGATTAAACCAAAAGAGAAAAGCGTCAAGTTCTTTGGTCGAAAGGGCAATAATCAAGGTGGTGATCAACAGGAAACTTGCGCCAAGCCCGCCAATCAGCAACATCGCATTGATGCCTTGTTTGGATGGCTTAAGTGGTGATTTTGGTCTGAACATGGTTTCTCCTCAATCGAACAACATCGACGATTATTTGATAGTTGTACGGTAAACACTTTTGATTCGTGCAATATCAGTGTGCGGCTGAATTGGCTGGCCAGATTGTTGGCGGTTGCGCTCTAAATAGTGCGAAATCAACGGCTCTTGCAGGTGATTAATTGCCAAATCAACTAAGCGATAATTATACTCCAAGCCTTGGGCTAGGCTCGTTTGACCAAGTTTGCTAATTCCATTGCGAGTCAGATCGAGTTGGCGCATGGTGGTATTGCTGGGCAACAGTTGACCAATTAATTGTGCGCCGCGATCCCCAAGTTGGTTGGCTTGCGCTCCCAATACCTTGGTTGAAGGGGCATAGCCAAGCTTAAATTGCTCAAGCCGTGGATGGGCAAAGGCCACTTCAAGCAAGGTTGTGCCACCTTCAAGGCCAATTCCATTGCTGGAAAGCTCCAAAACGCGCAAGGTTTGATTGGCGGCTAAGCCTTCGGCCAAGGTTTGGGCACCACGATCACCAAATTGATTGACGCTCAAATACAATTCGCTCAGTTTGGGATTATGGCGGAGTAACTCAACAATGAGTTCGGCAGCTTCTGGCCCAAGTTGATTACCGCTCAAGTAAATTCGTTCTAGGCTGCGATTGGTGCGAATCAAGGCCTGCATAATCACGCCAAATCCATCCATGCCCAAATCGGTATTGACCAAATCGAGCGTGCGTAAATGCTGATTATGCTCAAGTAGTTGGGCGATCGCTTGTGCGCCTGCCAACCCCAAGGGATTACGTTTGAGCCAGAGGCCATGCACATGCCGATTATTGCGTAGGCTTTGGCTTAATGCTTCAACTCCACTGGCCTCAATCGCATTGCAGCCAAGATAGACAATTTCCAGCTCTGGGGTTTGCTCAATCAACTCAGCTACGGCCTTGGCTCCAACATTGCCGATGCCATTTGTGCCCAGTAACAAGCTATTGATGGTGGTATTTTGGGCAAGGGCTTGGGCCACCAGTTGGCAGCCCTCAATCCCAAGTTGTTGCTTACATAAATCGAGGCGGCCATCGGGCAGCACTGTGCCACGCGGAAACGTCGTAGGACTGGTTACTGGCTGATTATGGCTTAAATATTCAAGCAATGGTTGGAGAACGGCATGGCTATCAAGCCGCTCAAGTGGCTGTTGAATTGGGCACAGAATTGGCTCGCTCATTGTGGCTCTCCCTTACCATGGATATGGTGCGTAATCTTTCAAAAAATGGCCAAACAATGGCTCTTCAGCGTGGTTAATCCCCTGCACAATTGGATCGTAGATCCGCGCCATGCCATCAATTGCGTCAAGCGGCGGATAAAACCCTTGGGTTTGTTGTAACATTTGCTGTTTGGCATAGGGATTTTCATCGGTAATCCAGCCAGTATCAACGCTATTCATGAAAATGCCAGCCTGAGCGTAATCTTGGGCTGATGTGCGGGTGAGCATATTGAGCGCCGCTTTGGCCATATTCGTATGCGGATGCCGCGCAGTTTTGCTGGCTCGCTGAAATTGGCCTTCCATTGCCGAGACATTGATGATAAAGCGCCGCGCGAATGGCGAACGCAGCAACAAGGGTTTGAGCTGGCTATTGAGCATAAACGGCGCAACCGCATTGATTAACTGAACCTCAAGCAACTCACGCGTATCAATCTGATCAAGCAGCAACGACCAACTGTTTTGCTCGCGATAATCCAATGGCAAGCCATCATAATCATGGCGCGTATGGTCGATCATGTGCTGGCCTGCACCAAGCAAGGCGTAATTTGAGCCATGCTTGAGCCAATCCAAATGCTGTTGTTGATCATGCACTAGCAAGGCTTGATCATGGCTATTGGCTTGATATTCGGCTTCAACTAATGGCCGATAAAATTCATAAGGCCGTTTAATCGTTTGGGCCGCATTGTTAATCAAGATGTCGATGCTTGGTTCGGTGGCATGCAAATGGGCAATAAATTGCTCGACTGCTGGCAGCATGCGCAAATCTAAGCCATAAATTTGCACGCGATCAAGCCATTCGTGGCTATCTGGCTCAGCTTTGAGGCGTTTGGCACAATCGTGAGCAAAGCGTGTGGTGACAATCACCCGTGCCCCATCACGTAATAAACGCAACACTAATTGATAGCCAATTTTAATTCGGCCACCAGTCACCACTGCCACCCGTCCACGCAAATCGGCGCTTTGCTGGCGTTTACGATAATTCAGCTCAGCACAAGCAGGGCACAAGGCATGGTAAAAAAAGTGGAGGCTAGTATACGATTGTTTGCAACTATAACAATGATTGGCTTGTTGCAATTCGCTGGTTGGGTCGTTTGGCAGCAACGGCGGCGAATGCTGGCCGCGTTTCTGTTGCAATAGTAGGCTTTGTTCTCTCAACTGTTGGTCGTGGGCGACAATTTGTTGGCGTTTGCGGTCGGATTTGGCTTTGCGGCCTTGTTTATAAATTTTGGCAACTAAGGATTTAAAGCGATCATGCTGATCGATCTGGGTGGGATCATCAGCAATCTGTTGCAAAATCGTCAGACAAAGCTCGATTTGTTCGGGTGAGAATTGTATACATGGACTCCTTTCGTGGTTAAACAAGCCAATCAATATTTGGCCAAACTAGGCGCTGGGTGGGTTTGCACCACCATCTTTGGTTTAGCGAACCAATGCTTTTCATTAAGCGACAGCGCTAGTTTGGGTGAAATAGGTGGGGTTCGAACCCACATCCCCGAAGTTGGAGGTCAGTACTCTTCCAATTGAGCTACTATTTCATATTCTGCAATGATCCCAAAGCCATAAACCGAGCAGGTTTGCACCGCTATCTTTCCCGTCGCATGGGAACGCTTTTCATTAAGCGACGGTTTAAGGCTTGGTTTGAAATAGGTGGGTCTCGAACCCACATCTTCGGATTAGAAGTCCGTCACTCTTCCAATTGAGCTACTATTTCATATTCTGCAATGATCCCAAAGCCACAAACCGAGCGGATTTGCACCGCTATCTTTGCCTTGGCAAGGTAATGCTTTTCATTAAGCGACGGTTTAAGGCTTGGCTTGAAATAGGTGGGCCTCGAAACCACATCTCAAAGTATTTGGGCTAAGCGCTCTTCCAATTGAGCTACTATTTCAGAGGTGATTATAGCGTTTATTTGGGCGATTGCATGCATCTTTAGGCGGGTTTAATCGAGCCAATCAAGCGCTATAATGCTGTAAATGAACGTACATGGAGGCCAATAATGGGAACTCGAACGCGGGCGACTGATGTGATGTGTCGCGTGACTAGCGATTTTGAATTGTTGAGTTTTGAGGCAAGCGAATTTACTGCCGAGGAAGCCGCTGAAAAGCTTAACTTACCATTAAATATGTTGTTTAAAACTTTATTGGCCAAAGGCGAGAAAAAAGGCTATGTTTTAGCGGTTGTACCAAGTGATCATCGCCTGAGCCTCAAGAAATTGGCCGATGCGCTTGGCGATAAACGGGTTGAAATGGCTCCCATCGAGGAATTAACCCGCTTGACTGGCTATCTCAAAGGTGGGGTTTCGCCCTTGGGCACGCGCCGCGCAATGCCAGTTGTCCTCGATTTTAGTGCCTTTCAGCATGCACGAATTAGCTTGAGTGCTGGTCAACGTGGCTTACAAATGTTGGTAGCGCCAAGCCATTTGCAACAAGCCGCCAAAGCCCTAGTTGCCGATATTAGCGACAACGATAGCTAAAACAGCTCTTAACAATGACAAATATTGACACATAGGCGTGTTAGACTGACAATCAGTAACGACAAACCCTGCAAGCTCTTTGCACGGATTGTCGAGCGATGTTGTTAAATGTTTCCCACGCTGGGAACTAGAAATGAAGCACGCATGTATACTCTCCTTGATCGTCCGTTGCACACCATTCCGTTTGTGTTGTTCGATATGGAAAGCACTGGCTTAGATGTTCAAATTGGGCATCGCATTTGTGAAATGGCGGCAATGCGCATTCAAGGTCGCGAGATTATTGATCGCTGTGAGTTTTTGGTAAATCCACAACGCGAAATTGATCCCGCTGCGTTTGCGGTAAACGGTATTAGTGCCGAAATGGTTGCTAATGCACCATCATTTGGCGAAATTTGGCCTAAAGTCAATAAATTATTTCATGAGGCAGTTTTAGTTGCGCATAACGCCTATTTCGATATTGGCTTTTTGACCAGCGAATTAAGCCGAATTAATTTACCACCACTTGAAACACCTGTCATCGATACATTGGCGTTGGCGCGGCGCTACATTACCGCACGCCGCTACAATTTGACCTCGCTCGCAACCAATTTGGGCGAAAAAGCGCCTTCTCATCGTGCGATGAGCGATGTTGTAGCCTTGCGCCCAGTTTTTGAGCACTTGCTCGATATTTTGTATCGTAAAGGGGTGCATACCTTGGCCGATTTGCTGCGAGCGCAGCGCGGCCTGTTGCCTGGCGACGAAGAAAGCCCTTTAATTCAAGAAATTTCAACGGCGATGACCAGCCGCCAATCGTTGATGATCTCCTACCGCACTGCTGGCGGCGATCCAGTTGAGCGGCGCGTGCTGCCGATGGGCTTGACAGTCGAGGGCAAACGTCACATTTTGCACGCCTACTGCTATTTGCGCAATGCTCAACGCATGTTCGCGCTCGACCGACTATCGATTGTCGAATTGTAATTCATTGCTCTTGGTTGCAGCACTGTCAACAAACTGACTTGGCTTGACCTTTATCGTTAGGGTGTTGACAGTTTGCAATTAGGAGGAACAATGAGCAACAATCAATTGACGTTGGTAATGGTCAACGAATCGCCGACTTTTGGCTCGATGATGGTCTATACCCAAAGTCCTGATCTTGGTGATTTAGCGGCCTATCGCTTTATCAACCAACCAGTTCATCCTACAACCCAAGCAAGCTTTAGTTGGAACGATCAGGCGTATGGATTTACTTGGGTGCAAAATAGAGCACCAGTTGATAACATCGGTATTACGACCAACTTGATTCAGCTTTGGCCTGCCGATGAGAGCCAAAACAACCAAGTGACCCTAACCCAAATCGACGATGCTTATACCTTCAAAGACCAAACCAAAGCTGAGATAGCAGGCTCGTTGGTGATTGTGCAAGATAGTACGGTCGGAGCAAATGCGGTGCAAATAGGCGTGAGTTTTGCTGGTAGCCCAGTTTTTGTAGTTGCTTCCGAACCAAACGTGACCGCAACGTTTACCCCAAAGATTGATTATTGGATTGTATTTGGCTATACGGTGGTTGAAAACGGTGTAACCATCACCACAACTACCAAGCCCCAACAGCTGGTGTTCCCATCGGGCTATGATACCATTACCGCTGTGCTAGATGCTGATTATCACTGGCAAATTAGCCCAAGTGTAGCGACGGCTGGCAACCAAAATCAAGCCAGTGCCGAAACGCTGGAAATCGCCGCAAGCTAACAATTTGACAAAAACTGGCTGCTGGATATAATACACAACGTTGCATGGCGCATTCGTCTAGCGGCCTAGGACGTCACCCTTTCAAGGTGAAGATCACGGGTTCGAATCCCGTATGCGTCACCAAGACACTCGGTTTTGCCGAGTGTCTTTTTGTTTAACTACGTTTTAGTGGGGCCATTTACCCAATGATTGAGGCGGTTTGGCTGGGTTGCAATGTAATCACCGTGACTTCGGGCTTGGTGCCAAGCCGGAAGGGAATACCCCAATAGTTTGTGCCTGGGTTGATATAAAGCAGCGATTGCTCAAGCTGATAGTGACCCATGGCATGTTCCAAAAAGGCCGAGGCCATGCTCCAGCCAAGTTTGGGGATGGCAAATTGGCCGTAGTGCGTGTGGCCGCTCAAGGTTAGTGGCACGTTGCGTTGAGCTAAAGCGGGCCAGAGCGCTGGGTTGTGGGCTAAAACCACATGAAATTCGTTGGCTGGAACATCAACCAATGTTTTGGGAATATCAGGGGCTACGACTTCGCGACCTTGGGCCACGTAGGTTCCAGCGGGATCGCCAGTGCCTGCCAGCCACCAACGCACACCACGATAGTTAAATGCAGTTGCTTGATTGACCAAAACCTTGATGCCCATGGTTTCTAAACCGGCCCGCACGCCATCCCAACCAGCATAGACATCGTGATTGCCAGCGATGGCGACAACGCCTAATGGGGCTGAGAGTTGGCCGAAGGCTGCGGCAAATGGTTCAACATCATCAACATAATCATCAACTTGATCGCCAGTCATCACAATCAGGTCGGGCTTGGCGGCTTCAATTGCCGCGACGACGTTACGCAAGTGGCGATGCGAGGTATGCGGCCCAACGTGGGTATCCGAGATCTGGACAATTTTCAAGCCAGCTAGCTCATTGGGCAATTGGGGCAAATTGGCGGTCAATTCGCGCACTGCCAAGCGGCGTGAGCCAAAATAAGCCAAACCAATGCCCGTCAAATAGAGTAACCCGATGCCACCTGCCAAGCCACGCCCTAGCAACCCACTGCTATGGAAAGGCAAGCCAATAATCAGGCCAATCAAGCCACCGATTGCCATCAATGGCAAGAGCAATTGGCTATACCAAAATGGCCGAAAGCCCCACAAGCGTAGATGCGCCGATGGTGCAACTGGCCCACCAAACGAACGTGCTACGAATAGCAGTGGAATGTAACTCAAGAGCATCAAGCCTAGGATGCTGAGCCAGCCACCAGGTATGACACTATAAAACACACTACCAATAATTAGCCAGCACAGCGCCATCCAAGCCATAATAATGCTGGCAATTTTACGTCGATTAAGCCGTTGTGATGGGCGAGCTTTCGGCAAGCTATCTGCCTCGGATGCAGCCATAGATATTCCTCTCGGTGATTGATTGCAGATCTTGGTGTGCCGATAAACAAGCACCTAAGTAGTGTACTACGAGTTCGTCGTTTGCTACGCTTTTTTTTGTAAACATCTGTTGCAGCGGCCTCAAGCAACAGTTAATTGCTACTTGACAAATTAAACTAGTTTTGCTATATTCATATCAAACCTTCTCCTCTCTCTTCTCTCCCACAAGCGGCTCCATTTTGCGAGCCGTTTGTGGTTTTAGGCGTTTTTTTCATTATTGCTTCTTCAATTGTCCTACCCACAACGTTGATGCCTTGCATGGTTAATCACAGGTTTGGTGGTAATCCTTTTGGTAAGGCTGACCTAAGACAATAGGTCGTATCAGCAACCTAAATAGGGCTAGTACTTGGGGCAATTCTGGATTAAATATCACCCCTATGGGTTAGCATCCAAGGATTAACCCTTGAGCGAATGGTTAGTACTGAGATTCTGAGGCTAGAGCCATGCCCATTGTTAAATGTTCATGGCCATTCATGCGACCTCCTGACCTATTACACGACATAAGGGAGTAGAACGATGATTCTTGCACTTGATATTTCAGCCGCAAATTTGGGTATGGTTGTTTTTGAACGTGCCACCGCCCGCGTTGTAGAACATGCCCACCTCGACCTTGATGCCCGCCGTTGCACCCCTAAGCAACGAATTATCCTCGCAGTTCAATCATGCCAACAATGGCTGCGCGATTATCCGAAATTGGTTGAATGTGTGATTAATGCGCCATTGCCCAAAACCCAGCCCGCCGATCTAATTGCCTGTCAACGGATTGTGGGAGCCTTGATTGGCTTAATTTATGGGACGGGCCTGCCAGTTACCGAAATTTCGTTGGCTACGGCGAAACGCCAATTAATCGGCCATCAATATACTGATCGCGCTAGCCTCATGCTGGCGGCTGCAATGTATTTTGATGCAGACTACAGCGAATATGAAGCTAGCGCTTTGGCTTTGATTGTGGGCTACAACCAAGAATTATTCAAACGTAACAAGCAACAAGTTGCTGATATGCGCCATTTTGCCTTGCTCAAGGCTTAGTTGGGCTTTATCGCCATTGGCAAAAAGATTTGAAGATCTTGCGGGCGACCATCATCAAGCCAACTAGACCAAGCGCTGGTTGGGTCTGGTTGAAATGTTCGATAAAGCCTACCATCAAAGCTGTTGGTAATAATCACCGTTCCCAAGCTGGAATAATGGGCTACTGCCACCCCCTTAGCACTTGATGGTGGGGTTGCTAGCTGTATAAATGTGCTCCAGCCTGATTCCCATGTGCGATACCAAACGTCTCCCATGGTATCGGTAAACGCACATGTGATCTTGCTGCCTGCTTGATCTTGGCAATTTACTTGATCGAAGCTACTGCCAGTTGGCCCGCCATCATCGAGCCAGCCACTCCATGTGCCGCTTTCGTAAAAACGACGATAGGCATGACCATCGCTGCCGATGGCAAAAAGCAGAATACTATCGGTGTTGTAATTGCTTGAGGTGAGGCCTTTAAATGGGCCGCCATTAACAAATGCGCCGAGATCGCCCCATGTTGACCAACCACTGCCACTCCAGGTTTTTTGCCAAAGGTGATTATCGCTGGCGCGAACGAAACAACTAATGTTGCTGGCCGAAGCTGAGGTACAGCTCAATTCGTAAATATCCCACGAGCTTGGTCCGCCTAAGCTCGTCCAATCGCTCCAAGTTGTGCCATTCCAGGTGCGTTGGTATAGATTGAAAAAATTACCATCCTTGCCACTTACAAAAATATCAATCGTTGTGCTATCACGGGCAACTGCCGAAACACCCCCGCTGGTATCGATTGTGAAATAGGGAAAGCCTAAACTAACCCAATTGCCCCAACCAAGACCGCTTTGCCATGAATGTTGCCAAACTTGTTTATCATCGCCCACCACAAAGCAATCGATCCGCTCAGTGGTAGGCGAGGCACAACTAATCGATCCTCTGCTAGCGATATCTAAATCTTGTGGGCTGGCTGTGCTGGGGGTAATTGGCTGAGCGAACAATAAACCAACCAATGCAGCCCCAATCAACGACCATTTCTTCAAACCCATAATGTTCCTCCTGTAACCGCTATCAATCTGTATAGTGGTAAGACTAGTCGATTGGGTATTGACACAATATGACAAAAATTGTCAAATAGCGGTAATTCCAGCAAGATTCAGGAGTGGTGATGAAAACACAGCGGTTAGAGGCGTTTAGTGATGGGGTGCTCGCGATTATTTTGACGATTATGGTATTGGAGTTGAAAATTCCCCATGGGGATAGCTGGGCTGATATTCAGCCATTAGTGCCAGTCTTGCTATCGTATATTTTGAGTTTTGTCTATATTGGGATCTATTGGAACAATCATCATCATATGTTGCATGTGACCAACCAGTCTAATGGGGCGATACTTTGGGCTAATTTGCACTTGTTGTTTTGGCTCTCACTTGTGCCATTTACGACTGGCTGGATGGGCGAAAACCACTTTGCCACGATTCCTACCGCCGCCTATGGGATTGTGATGTTGGGTGCAGGGGTTGCCTATTGGGTCCTACAACTCACGATTATTCGTAGTCAAGGCGCAAATTCTCCGTTGGCGAAATTGATTGGGCGTGATCTTAAAGGTAAACTCTCGCCCTTGCTCTACGCTGTAGCAATTGGTTGTGCCTTTATTCATCCAGCCTTGGCGGGCTTTTTCTATGTGGCGGTCGCAATTATGTGGCTCTTGCCTGATCGCCGAATCGAATTGCATCTGAATGAGCTTGAAGATTAATATTGCTGCCTCTCTCGACTCTCAACGAGTAGGCTAGCTGGCAGTTTGGCTGCGCAACAACAATGGCTCCATTTGCATCAAGCTAATTAAGCTTGCTTGCAATGGCTCAAGCTGTTGGTTGAGTTCATTCAGGCCTTGCGAACCACCGCCCATGCTATATTTGCGTGGGCGTTGCTCGCTGGGCATTGCCAAAATTTCATTGATTTTATTGCCAACGTCAACTGGATTATCAGCATACTCAAGCCCAGCCACAATGCCGGTGCTGATGCCTTGAGCAAATTGACCAGCCAAGCCATAGGCGGCATTCAGGCTTTGGTCGGCGGCAACCTGAATATTTGTGCCAAACTTGGTTGCATAGCCACCCAGTTGCAAAATTACGCTATCGATCCCCAGCGAGGTCAATTCGTAAAACATGCTTTGGGCCATAATTTCTTCGGCAGCTTTGCTGGCTCCATAGGCGGCCAAAAACGGCACAACGATTTGGGTACTGGTACTAGAAATCGTGATCAACAGGCCTGCTTGCTGTTGGCGCATTAATGGCAAAACAGCTTTGGTAACCCGCAATGCCCCAAACACATTGATATCAAACAATTGCTGAACTTGCTCGATGCTACAGGCCTCAGTTAAGCCCGCCAAGCCAGCGCCCGCGTTATTGATCAAACAATCGAGGCGGCCTGCTTTGGCTTGAATGGTGGCAATTGCCTGATCGACTGAGGCTTGATTGACTACATCAAGCTCGATTGGCTCGATGTTTAATCCATGTTGGCTGGCAAAATCGCGTAATTCTTGGGCGGCTTGGGCATTTTTGCCAGCAATCCCGCGCATTGAGGCAAATACCGTGTGGCCATGCTCGGCCAAAGTTTCGACGATTGCCCGACCCAAACCGCTGCTGCTTCCAGTTACCAAAATTGTTTGAGCGTGTGCCATGGAAATCCTTTCTACTCAACACAAACTAGCTATATAGATTAATTATATGGTGTAGTAGAGAGGGCCAGCAGGCCTGAAAATCTGACACTTAATTAGGTTTGGCCCAAATTGGCGTTGGCAATAATTTAAGTTGTTGCAGGAGGCCTAGCTGATCAAGGTTGAAGATTGCCTCGACGATTTTGCCTTCCACAAAACGATGAATCAAGATCAACATAACGCTGACTTGGCGCTGGGTTGGCGCAAATTTCCAGAGTTGACCGGTATGCGTACCATTAAAGAGCACCAAATTAACTACGCCATCAGCCTCAGCGATTTGGTCAATTAAGCTTAGATTTAAATCGCTAAATGCGCTGCGTACTTCATTGACATGCCGTTCAACACCCTTAAATCCATTATAACCAAGCGGCTTCTGCACATATTGCGGGTGAAAAATCTGCTCGATCTGCTCAAATTGAGCCTGATTATAGATTTGATTAATGACGATTGCCGATAATTGTTTGTATTGCTCGATCATGGTAAACATCCTTTTGGTATGCGATTAAGCCTTTGGTGTTTCATACGCCTAGCGCTTGGCTAGGACTTATAGACCTTGACAAGGACATTGGTCGATCTAATAATGACATTTACACAGCCCGTATCTAGATTATATTGCGCTTAGTGCTTTTTTGTTCATGGAGGTTGCCCATGGTTAAGCTTCTGTCTCGCCGAGGAGTTAGGATGCGCCGGTTAAGCTATCTCAGTGTGCTCATGCTGGTGCTATTGGCTGCTTGTAGCACGAGCCAAGCAACCCCCACCCCTGCCCCTAAGGATTCGGTCAAGCTTCAGTTGAACTGGGTTTTTGATTATTCGTCGTCGGGCTTTTTTGCTGCTGAAAAGAATGGCCGCTTTGGCGAGCAGAATTTGAATGTCGAGTTGATTGCAGGCGGTTTCGATGCCAACGGCTATATTGATGGGACTGAAAAAGTCAGTAGCGGAGCCGCCGATTTTGGAGTAGCTAGCGCCGATAGTGTGATTCAAGCTCGCGCCAATGGTAAGCCCGTAGTTGGGATCGCCGTGCTAACCCAAAATAGCCCATTGGCGATTCTTTCGTTACCTGGCGCTAATATTCGCACGCCGCAAGATTTGGTTGGTAAAAAAGTGCTGGCCTCGGAAGGCGGGGCTACCCAGCTTTACAATACACTGCTTTCGGCTCAAGGTATCGATTTGGAAAGCGCTAAGCCTTTACCGCGCTTTGATTCAGGCATCGATCAGTTGATTGATGGCGAGATTGATGCGTTGGTGGCTTGGAATATCAACGAAGCGATTGAACTAAGTGAGCGGGGTTACCCACCTTCAATTATGTTGATGAGTGATTACGGCATCAATAGCTATGAATTGGTGCTGATTACTACCGAAAAAATGGCGACTGAAAACCCCGATTTGGTCACGCGTTTCCTCAAAGCTACCTTCAAAGGCTGGAATGACGTAATTGCTAACCCAAGCCAAGCGGTTGATTATGTGGTGACCTACGATGTTAAGCTCAATCGCGATGCCCAACTGCGGCGCTTAACTGAAATGCTCAAGTTGATCAAGCCTGCAAACACCAAAATTGGCGATATGCGACCCGATCTTTGGTCGTTTACTCACCAAATGTTGCAAACCCAGGGCGCACTCAAAGAGCCAATTGAGTTGGGTCGGGCCTATTCAACCTTGTTCTTAGATGTTATTCCTGACCGCTAGACCCGCATCGAACCAAAACCCCCGATCCATTTAGTGTGGATCGGGGGTTTTGGTATGTGGTCATTGGTTCTAGGCTTGATTTAATGTTGCTCGGACTGCTGCTTGCAGATTGGCCATGGTCGTAACTGAATCAAGGTTGATGCCGCTCTGAATCAAATCTTGGGCAAAATCGGCACTTACTCCAACCAGCATTGCTTTTGAACCAAGCAAGCGCAAGGCATCAAGGCTGCGGACAAAGGTCGCTGAATCTTCCAAAACCTCAAGTCCTGTCACATCGAGAATGACAGTATGAATCCGTAGACGCTCAGCAGTACGCAACATGGCTTGTTGCAATTGCTCGATTCGCTCGGTATTCAGGCTGCCAGTAATTGGTACAACCACCACGCCTTGCGCCACTGGAATAATTGGCGCGGTCAGTTTGGCCACCGTACTATTGGCTAGTTTGAGTTGATCAAGGGTTTGTTGCAACGATTCGCGCTCTTGTTCTAGCTCGTGGGTGCGCTGCTGCACGGTTTGCTCAAGATTTTGATTGACTTGTTGGAGACTTTGTTGGGCGGCTTGCACTTTACTAGCCATTTGATTGAAGGCACGAGCCAAAAATCCTAGCTCATCTTTGCTTTGCTCAGGCAACTGTACAAACTGATTTGACTCAGCTAAAGCTTGGGTATTTTGCACCAACGCCACGATTGGCTGACTCAGCCGATTGCTGATTAACCAAGTCGCTAGCAAGGTAATAATCGTTAGTGCTGCCAAAAACCATAATAGATTGCCAACAATCCGACCTGAACTCGTTTCGATTGTGGCGGTGACTGCTTGGGCCTCACTAGTGATCTCGGTTTTGGGCGCAACCACCACAATATGCCAATTGATCGAGGTAAGTGCAGCGTTGGCTACAACCAAATCTTGGTTGTTTGCTTGGAGCGTTTGAATGCCGCTTTGGTTATTCTGCATCCGTTCAAGCACACTGGCTAATACTGGGGCAGTGGTGGGGTTCATCTGGAGTTCGAGGGTTTGGCTTGGGCTAAGGGTTTGCGAGCTAGGAATATTCAAAAATGTTTGGAGCGCAATTTGGGGCGCAGCAATTACATCGCCATGTTGATCGAGCACAAAAGCATAGCTACCTGGGGTGGGTTTAATCGTTTCAAGTTGTTTCAAAAATTCATTCAAAGTAATGTCGATGCCAATAAAGCCACGAAATTGATCGCCTTGGTAAATTGGCGAACTGACGGTTGTTAGTAAGCCTTTGCCCAATTCATCCGAGTAAATATCTGTCCAAACCGTTTTACGTTCAGGGTTGCGGGTTGCCGCCACAATCGTATAAAAATTTTCGTTGGGCACATCGAAATCAGGCGGCACAATATCTTGCAAATTCGAAACCGGATAATAGCGGGTCATGCCTTCGTTACTAACATAATAAATTGCTAGCGCATCGCCTAAATTGGCCAAAACCCCAGGGAAAATCGCGTCGAGAATCTGCGAATCGCGTAGGTTTTGGCGCAGTAACGCGCTATCAGGAGTATTGGCAAAAATCACTAAATCGCTCTTGCGGTTGGGGTTGGCATCAAAACGATTGTTGGCAGGGCCAGTCGTGAGTTGGCTCAATGGGTCAGTTAAGCTCAGGCTTGGAACTTGATCAAGGCTATTAAACAAACTGACCAGATGGCGTGTCGTGCTGGCAGCTTGCTCAAGGTTGGCATTGAGCAATTTGGCCTCAACTTGGGTGAGATCAAACAAAGCCACCTGACCTTGATTTTGCAGACCATGTTGGCTGGCGGTGGTAACATCGGTGCGGGTTTGGGCAAAGCCACGCAATAGCCCAACTACCACCAGCAAAATTGTTGCAAACAGCAAGAACGCACTGGCTAAGGTGATTTTTGTGCTGATACGCGAAAGGATTGGTATATGCATAATCACACATTTCCCTAAAACAACGCCAACAAATCGCCATGGAAACAAGTTTTGAGATTTCCATATCATCGTAGAGCCAATGGCTGCTGTCAATAGCCAAAAGTACGCTCCATTTGCTAGCTCTTTTTGGGTTAGGATTTCAGTTTGCTATCATTGGCTGTCGGCTAAAATTTGCTATGCTGAGGCTATTGATCAATCAAAGGAGGGTTTGGATGGCTAAACGAACAATCTATTTGGTTCGTCATGGGCAGTATCTCAATCAAGCTGGCGAATCGGCGCTGCCCGATGGAGCCTTGACCGATTTAGGGCAGCAACAAGCTCAGGCATTGGCGACGCGCTTGGCTGCACTACCAATCAGCCAAATTTGGCATAGTCCGAGTATTCGCGCAACTGAAACTGCCCAATGGCTTCAGCAACAGCATCCTCATATTCCGTTACAAGTTGAGCCATTGTTGCTCGAATTAATTCCTTCGATTCCCAATGATCCAGCTTTGCCTCAATCGACCCAAGCCTTTTTTGCTAAAATTGAGCCTGCGATTGTTGATGCAGGGGTAGCACAATTTGCTGACCTCTGGCAAAAGTATTTTGGCCCAGCTCAAGCCGACGGGCAGATTCTCTTGGTGAGCCATGGCAATTTGATTAGTGCGGTAGTTGCAGCGATTTTTGGAGCAGCCAATACCCATTGGATCAACGCCGATATTCAACATTGTGGTTTAACCGAGGTAAGTATTACTGATCAAGGCTGGCGCTGTTTAATTCGTCATGGCGATGTGGGTCATTTGGCATTGGCTGCCCAAACCTTTGTTTAATTAAGACCAAGAGATTAGGGATCGGATTTTGATTTTAAGCGTAGGATTGTGCAACCGTTGTGCGTTGCGTGTTCTTTGTAGTTAAAATTTTTGATCCCTAATCCTTCCTGTCTAGAGCAAATTTAACCTAGAGGGGCAGAGTGCGCGACCGGCTGTTGGCTTATGGCTATCGAAACATTATGCTGCGATTGTTGGCGAATGGCATAGCCCAAACAGGCCAGACAACATGGCAATACCAACCACGATTCCCAAGCGAAGGTATTGGTTTGCAGTGTATTCAGTGGCATTCCTTGGGCTTGGGCTGTGAGCATGAGGGCAACCCAACGTGAGCCAATCAGGCCTAGCATTGCGGTGCTGAGACCAATTTTGCCCCATAGTTTGAGCCAAGGCCAAGCCAAACTTAGCACAATCAATTCGATAAACGAGAACGACCAACCAACAGGCCTCCCCCAATACAACAAGATAAAACTCAAACCATAGAGCATTGGAAAACCAAGATTTTTGTGCCAAACCAACCAACCGATCAACCCTAAACTCACTAGCCATAAGCCAAGCGCTAAGATTTGAGCACTATTGGCGCTGATGCCAAGGTTGATCAAACCTTGTAAGGGTGTACGATTCCACATGCTCATTGGGCTTTGCTCAGCAGCCGAAAAGTTAAACCATTGATATTCTAAGGTATGGGTTAAATAACTGAAAGTTTCGTTGCGCAGCGCCTGATCCCAGCGCCAAATTTCAAGCCCAATCAAGCCTAAAGCTAACCCAGCGATGCTGGCAATTCGTTTGAGCAAGGCCTGACGAGCGGCCTGATCGGCGAGGCTACAATAGGCCAGCAGCGCTAGTGCTCCAAAAAACATTGCATAAAATGGTTTGATCAATAGCATGAGGGCAATAATCAGGGCGGCAGCTATACGCGAGTGATGGAGCGCCCAATAACCGCCAACCAAACTGCCAAGTAAGAGCAGAAACTCAATATTGCCTGCTACAATGCCGATCAAACACTCCATGCTCAACATAACCCAAATTGTCCAGCCACTGCTTTGTTTGGTTAGATAGAGCCAAAATGCCACAAATATGATCGTTGCAATGCTCAAGCTTGCGGCCATCCCGAGGCTGCTAATTTGCAAACGAGTTACGATAGTGGCCAACGTCGGCGGGTACAAATATGGCCCAACGATTTGCCCAACTTGATCATATTCGGCTTTGACTGCAAGTTTGGCGGCGGGATCCGGCGCGTTGAGCATGCGTTGCTCCCACTGATGCACGCTGCGCCACATCGCCTGAGCCTCAGCAATGGTAGGATAGGGGCTAGCCTGTTGTTGCATCCGTTCAGCAGCCAAAGCATAGCTTTGAAAATCGACAGTTTGGATTCCGCGCTGGCCATTTTGTTGAACGATACTATAGCCAAATCCAACCCATGCCCCAAAGATTAACCAGCCGACAATCGTCCCCAGCATTCGCCATGAAAAGCGCATACACAACCTTCCTCCAAATTAAAAGCCTGGCAATGCAGCTACACACTTGCTCCATCGCCACGAGATTTAAGCGGGGTAGACCCCGCGATACCCCAGCAATTCGGCTAGCCGACCAAGGGTTGCAGATAATACTTTCTGCACCGGGATCGGCATGCGCGTATCATAACCGCCATACCGACCTAAAGTTCTTGCAGTCGCAGCGAGTTGCAGGGGATTTTTGGGTAATCCTTCGGCATTGACCTTGCCTTGGCGAGCCAAATCGGCGACTGTAGCGAACACGCCCAATACATCTTGGACAGCGGCGGGGTTGGCTTGAGCAAACAGATTGCGTTGGCGATAAACCATCGGCTGATCGCCAGCATTCCAGGGGTGAATATGCGCTTGGTTTGGTTTAACTTGAAATGACTCGCCAGCTTTGAGCGTTTGTTGTTTGCCATCGAGGCTATAGTGAGCGATGCCGCTCATAATTTCAAAGGTCTCTGTCCAAGTTAAATGGCGATGTTCGGCGATATCGGGTTTGGTGTTGGGTTGGCAAGTTACCTCAAGCAACCAACCCATGCCTTGGGTTTCTTGATCACTTTCGAGGACAACGGTTTGCGATTGGGTTAGCGGATTATGAATCGTAACGCCTTGACGAATCAGCATAGACAGCGCTCCTAGCTTAAACTCAAAACCACAATTGTTGGATTAGTTTACGATTAGCGGTGATATGCTCAATGGTCACCAATGAGGCTAAATATGTCTGATTGTGATTGAGAAATTTGTGTTTGCACCGTTCATCCTAGTCTTTTCAGCCGTATTGACAATGCTTAGCATGTTGATGTAGGATCGTTAAGCGAATATCTATTCGTATTAATTGAATTCCGACCACCATCATTGGGGACGGCCATCTAGTAGACCTGCAAGGTCTATTGATGCCGTCCCTTTTGTTATTGGTTGGGATTGATCTTGGAAGGAGTATTGTATGGATGTGGTGTTACAACCATTGACATTGGTCATGGCTCAATCGCTTAGCTCAAGTGCTGCTTATGCTGATCCATCTGCTTTAACAATGGCCTATGCCCGTGCCGCGCTGATTCCGAATACTCAGATCCGCGCCATTGTTGATCATGAAACTGGCAATATTGTTGGCCTTCTCGTTTCTGGTTGCTCGATCGATGATGGACGCTGGTGGTTGTATGATCTCGTGATTGATTCGCGTTATGTTCGGCGTGGCTATGGACGGGCGGCAATTGCTTCGTTGGTAGCAGAGCTTGAACTCTACCCAGCGGTGGACTGTCTCTACGCTACCTATCCATCAAAGCTTATTGCCCAAGCGTTTTTGGCTGCGCTTGGATGGTCGCCGATCCCGACGGATGCAGCCGAGGAGCCAACGGTTGGATTATCAATTTCACCACGGATTTACCCTGATAGCATCATTCAACTTCAGCCGATTACGCTTGCCAATGCGCGTGCTTGTTTGGCATTAACCGTTGCTCCCCATCAAACGCGATTTGTCGCCAGTACAGCAGCCTCGCTTGTCCAATCTAGGTTTGAGCCTCACTGGATCACCCAAGCCATCTATCTTGATGATGTGATGGTTGGATTTGTGATGTATGGCCATGATCCCGAATATGGCTGGGGGATTCTCCGCCTCTTAGTTGATGTTCGATTTCAAGGGCGTGGGTATGGGCGGCAGGCGATTGATCAGGTGATCCTGGCGATTCGAGCGGCTGGTGGCAGGTCGGTTGGGGTTAGTTACGAAGCTGAGAATGAGGTTGCACGGCGTTTGTATCAGGCATGTGGTTTTGTTGAAACGACCGAACAGCCATTTGGCGAGCCATTTGCAGTGTTAAACTTACAAGCCTAACTAGTTAATTACTATAGGCTTGTGGCGCAGAGGGAACCTAATCCCTCTGCGCTGGTTTAGTTTATTGCTGACCCATGCGGGTATAGAAATGAATGGCGGTCGCAACTCCACGGAAGAATGCATCAACGAACAGATATTCGTTGGGTGCATGGCCGTTATCACCGGTGCCAAAGCCCAAGGTTGCCAAGTCAATGCCCAATTCGCGCTGAAACATGCCCATAATTGGCACTGAGCCACCTTGACGATAGAGCATGGCGGGCTTGCCCCACGTTGCTTCAAAGGCGGCTTGTAAGGCTTCGATGACTGGCCCATCGTAGAGCAAATTGACAGGGTGGCTGGTTGGACCTTTGGTGACGCTCACATCGGCAGTAGGGCTGGCAAAGCTTTGCGCAAACTGGCAAAATGCTTCGAGAACACCATGAGGATCTTGGTTGGCAACCAAGCGCATCGTGACTTTAAAGCCCGCTTCAGCTGGAATGATTGTTTTGGTGCCTGCGCCTTGGTAGCCGCCCCAAATACCGTTTACATCGCAAGTTGGCAAGGCGGTGGTACGAGCAACCAACGAACCAAGTTCGTTGGCCCAAAACGTTTTGCGGCCACTTTCGTTTTTCAACATCTCGAAGAAATCTGGTTCTTGAGTATCCATGAGTGCTTGCTCTTTGGCCGATGGTGTTTGCACATCGGCGTAAAAGCCAGGAATTTGGATGCGTCCAGTTTGGTCGTGCAAGGCGGCGATAATCTTGCCAACGACATGAATGGGGTTTTGAACTGCTCCCCCAACTAAGCCCGAATGCAGATCATGGCTTGGCCCAGTTACCTTAACTTCGGCTCCGATGATGCCCCGCGCAGTGTAGAACATGAGCGGTTGGTCGGGCATTGAGCCGCCATCACAAATTAACATCAAATCTGCGGCGAGCAACTCTTTATACTCGCGCACAAATGGCTCCATCGCAGGCGAGCCAGTTTCTTCTTCGCCCTCGAAGATGACTTTAATATTGACCGGAAGTGTGCCAGTGGTCTCAAGCAGCGCCTCAAAGGCGATCAAATTGGCAAATGCGCCACATTTATCGTCGATCGAGCCACGCGCATACAATTTGCCATCGCGCAGGACTGGCTCGAACGGCGGGGTTTCCCACAATTCTAATGGTTCAACTGGCTGGACATCATAATGGGCATAGACCAAGATGGTTGGGGCTGCCGCGCCAGCCTTGAGCCACTCGCCATAAACGACAGGATGACCACTGGTGGCGATCGCTTGGCAATTGGCAAATCCAATCCGTTGCAGATCGCCAACTAACCAATCGGCACAGAGTTGGACATCGGCAGCATAAGCGGGGTCGGTACTCACTGAGGGAATGCGTAGCAGTTCACTAAATCGAGCCAATAGATCGTCATGGCGATCGTTGACCCATGCCAAGGCAGCATCAACCGTCATCTGATAGACCTCACACTGAGGAGCACAACCAAGTGTGCTCCAAATCGATCCCGTGATGCAGTATAGGCCAAGCGTGCCGATTCAACAAATTGTGACTGCTGTTGTTAATCGTGGTGTCGCCAGTACTCAGATTAGCCCAACGGTTGCGTTAGATGCTGCAATTTTTGCGGGTTGAGCATAATATAAATCCCAGCAATCTGTTGATCGAACATATCTAAAATCAATGTGCCGCTGGCATGCCCATCGACCAGCGCCACAAATCCAGCTTGTCCATTGATCAGACGTGGTTCAAAAATGCTATTGGCAGGCAATTTGGGCAATACGCCGAGCAAGAAGCGCCCAACCGCCGTCGGCCCATAAATTGGATTTCGTGCTGCTTGGACCACGCCACCGCCGTCGCTGCGCAATACAACATCTTCTGTAAGCAAACTCATCAAGCCATTTAAATCGCCAGTTGCACAACTTTGCAAAAATTGTTCGCTCAGCCGTTGCTGCACGCTTGGCTCAACCTTGAAGCGTGGACGAGCTTGGGCCACATGTTCGGCAGCCCGATGGCCAAGTTGACGACAGGCCGCTGGAGTTTTGCCGACAATCTCGGCAATTTCGCTATATTCGTAGCCAAAAACTTTGTGCAGTAAGAAAACTGCGCGTTCAGCAGGCGAAAGCCGTTCGAGCAGCACCAAAAATGCCGTTGATAACGATTCGAGTTGTTCTAGATTGCTGCTAGGCGCGGCAATAATTAATGGCTCTGGCAGCCATTCGCCGATGTATTGCTCACGTTGATGTCGCGCCGTGTTGAGCTGATCAAGGCACCAGCGAGTTGCCACGGTTGCCAACCAAGCCCGTGGGTTTTCAACTTGCTCGGCATGGCTTTGCCAACGCAAAAAGGTTTCTTGCAAACAATCTTCGGCATCCATCACGCTGCCAAGCATGCGATAGGCAATGCCAAACACGTAGCCCCGATAGCTTTCAAATAGCTCAACATGGTTCATGCCAAGGCTCCTATGCTGCGCATCTGGCTTTGAGTGGCTGGTTGTAGCAGCTGTTTGGCCGCAGTGTAGCCGCTAGCAAAGCTGGCATCGGCCAATTGACCCTCGGTTCCAACCCAATCACCCGCCAAATAAACGTTCGGGCAATCATCCAAAACCACGGGGGTGCGGCCCGCCAAGCCGCCAAATTGCACCTGCGGCGTATCATAACTGACAGTAATTGATGGCAAAAATTGGCTAGTAATCAATTGGTCGCGCCAGCCAGCCTGATATTGATCCAATAATTGTTCTAATTCGGCGCGGGTTTGCTTGGGATCATAGGTTTGGCGCGGGTCGAGATATTTCATCACATGAATTAATGCTTGACCTGGCGTTGCAAGTTTGGCATAGCTAGAATGGGCAACCGCATAATAAGGCTGATCAACGCCCAATAAAAAGCGTCGCTGTGGTTGAGGCAATTGACGCAAGCCAACATCCAAACAAGCAGCAGTAATCGGCAACAACCGTTGATAGTGGCGCTGAAAGTGCTGGCTTGTGCCGACTAATTCGTTGGCTGCCTGCGGCGTAACCGCTAAAACTACTGCCTCAGCTTGCATAGTTGTGCCATCAGCTAATTGAATCGTTACCCCTGCATGGCTTGGTTGGATTGCTTGAACCCGTTGGCTGGTACGTAGTTCAACGCCCGCTTGACGCGCTTTGTTGATCAACGATTCAACGATCACTTGCCAGCCATGATCAACATACAACACTCCAGCCAAACCAGTTTTGATATTTTCGAGCGTGGCGGCGGCGCTTTGCAGGTCGTTGGCCGCGCCGTAGGTGGTCAAACGCCCAAACATTGCCAACAATTGGCGAGCGTGTGGCTCATCGGCTTGCTGCTCGATCCATTGGGCAAAGCTACGATCGGCATAATTGGCTGGGTTGATGAATGGAATTTTGGCAAAGGTACGCAAAAATTGCCATTTGGCGCGGTGATTGAGCAACGGTATTGTGAGTGCTGCTTTAATCGATTTAGTTGGATAAAGCTGTTGCTCAGCCAACAGCACGTCGGGCGCGATTGGCTTTGAGCCTGCTGGTAACAAATTCAATTCACGCAGCACGCGTGCCCCAGCGCCCTTCAAATATAAGGCGTGTGGGCCAAAATTAATCTCAAAACCATGTTCGCGATTGGTACGAGCACGCCCGCCCAAGTGCTTCGCCCGCTCCAAAACGATCACCTGCTTGCCAGCCCGCGCCAGATAATTTGCTGCTGTCAAGCCTGCCAACCCGCCGCCAATCACCACTACAGGGTTTTGAGTGTTCATCGTTAACTCCAGTTTGTAAAAAACATTCTAGAGCTATGACGATTGAGTTGGCTGTAATGTGACATGCAAGCTATTCGATTTTAGCCATCTTTTTTGGATTGATAAGCAGTTGGATTGGCGTTGACCACCCGTTCGCGAAAATCGGCAGCAGTAGCCTGAATTTGGGTTTGCCAAGCGTTGGGATTGCGGCGCAATTTGCGGCGTTGCCAACGATTTGCCAAAACAACCAACGGAACTAGTAGGCTAATCCATGAGCGTTTGATCCCCAGTTGCTGCGAAAGTTGGCGGCCATGAAAATGGTGAGTTAGCGCGGTTACCAAAGCAAACGAAAATTTGAACGAACGCTTAATCAACGGCTGAACCAATTCGCTGACGGCTTGGATCATAGCGGCGGTCAAGCGGCGAGAGTTGGCATTAGGCGGCTGCATACTACCATCAACCCATTCCAACAAGCGGGCTGCCGAAGCTTGATCGACCACATGCTGGTAAATACTGGGGTCGATTCCCAGCAAATAGCCAATATATCGCCAAAGATGATACAAATCGCTCAATTCAGCAGCAGTGAAATCGATACCAAAACGCGCCAGCGCGGTAAACGGTACGTAGGTAAAATCGAGCCACGTCCGAACCATCTCCAATTGATTGATCGGCAAGCCAGTTTTGGTTTGATCCCAGCCGCGTTTGAGCATGACGCTACGAATTTGGGCATGCAACAAGCGCACTTGCAAACTATGCACATAGCCCAAGCCGCCGCGTTGCAGCTGTTGTGGAATGGCAATCGCCATGCCCCATGTGCCAGTTTCGATGATGCGTTTGGTTGCCATATGCTCAAGATCGCCAGTTTGCACCAAAAGATCGGCAATTGTCGGAGCACTGTAGGTATGCACCAACGAACCTGGGCCAAGCGCCAAGGTTAGCCAAAGCACGCCGATCGAGCAATAGGCTTGTGCTCCGCGTTCAAGTCGTGCAGGCTCAACCCAAGTGGGCAACGTTTCGGCAGCGGCAACAAAGGCGCGAATTGCCGGAAAATCACCCTCAATCTGAGCCAGCCCTTCAACCAAGCCCGTTTGTAGCGCTTGGCGGGCAGGCCGCCCATATTGAGCAAATTCAGCAATCACTGCATCGGCTAATGGATCACCCTGATAGGTGGCATGGACGAGTTGTTCGAAGCTGGCTTGACCAAAGGTTGCTTGAAGTTTGGAATGGTTGATAACACTCGCAGGGGCTTGCATGAACGACCTCTTGGCTAAAAATCAAAAAGCACGTACTGGCAAACCAGCACGTGCTCAATAGTAAAGCCTATTTCAATTCGCGTGACGAGAAGCCCAAAATCCGTCGGGCAATGATCAAGCGGTTAATTTGGCCAGTGCCTTCAAAAATGTCGTTGATCTTGGCATCGCGCATCCACTTTTCAGCTAGCAGTTCGCGCGTGTAGCCTAATGGCCCCAAGAGTTCGACCGCTTTTTGGGTGATGACGGTTGCAGCTTCGCCAGCTTTGACTTTGCAGGCTGAGGCTTCGACCGTGTTGGCTTCGCCTGAATCCATCATCCAAGCCGCTTTGAGGGTGAGTAACCAAGCAGCTTTGTGTTGGGCTTCTAATTCCAACACATCACGTTCGATGGCGCTCATCTCATTAACTGGCACATCATCGCGGATTGGGATGCCAGCAAGGCTAAGTTGTTCGCGCAACAATTCCAAGGCGGCGCGGGCAATTCCCAAAGCCGAAGCAGCTACAGCTGGACGAGTAGCATCAAAGGTTTTCATTGCACCTTTGAAGCCCTTGGGCGCGTCAGCGCTGGCAGCGGTTGCCTCGGCCTTCGGAATTTCGGGGTTGCCGAGCACGTTATCAAATGGAATGCGGCAATCGGTGAATACAACTGCGGCGGTATCGCTGGCGCGAATCCCCATTTTGTGCTCAAGCTTGGTTACTTGCATGCCTGGTGTGCCAGCTTCGACCACAAAGGCCTTCATGCCAGCGCGACCCAATTTGGGATCGACCGTCGCCCAAACCACGACCAAACCTTGTGATTCTTCGAGCGACAAACGTCCGCCAGTACAATAAATCTTTTCGCCGTTTAAGATCCACGAATCGCCATCGCGCACGGCAGTGGTGCGAATTGCCGAGGTATCCGAGCCAGCTTGTGGCTCGGTCATCGCCATCGAACCCCAAACCGGAGTTTCGCTCTCGCCGAAGCGTGCCAAGAAGCGATTTTTTTGGTCGCTGGTGCCAGCGGCGGCGACGGCAGCTCCGCCCAACGCGCCGCCTGGAGTGGTCAGATACATACCTGCATCGCCCCACGAAAGCGCCTCGATCAAGTGCACCATGCGCACATTGCCAGTTTTGGGCTTTTTGGGTTTGCTGGGGTCGGTTGCAGTTTCGGGTTTATCAACAGCACCAAACATTGGATTTTGGCGCATAATTGGCCACATCGCATTGATATAATCCCATGGAATATCGTGTTCGTGCTCATCGAAATGGCGTGAAACAGGCCGCATCATTTGTTCAGCAACCATCTGCGCCATTTGGCGTTGGGTATCAATGCTTTCGGATAATTTAAAATCAATCGCCATGAGAACCCCCGTTTGTAAGGATGAAGGATGAGGGATGAAGGATGAATAAATATGAGGGAAGAGGGATGAATCTGGGTGATATTCAATGAGAACACACATTCAGCAACACTGAATTTAGATTTCATCCTTTGGATTATTCATCCCTCATCCTTCATCCCTCATCCTTATTACTAGACCATTGCCAAGCCGTCGAAGGTGCTGAAGCCACGAGCGTTGCGCAGCCATAATTCGACCGGAAACTCGCGGATATAGCCGTGACCGCCAAGAATTTGCAAGGCGCGGTCGCAAACCATCAACACTGTTTTGTCGGCGTTGTGTTTGGCCATCAGCGCATCGCGAGTGACTTCTTGGTTGTTATCGAGCTTCCAAGCAGCTTCCCAAACCATCAAGCGTGCGCCATCAATTTCGACCAGCATTTCGGCCAGCATAAAGGCGATTGATTGGCGTTGACCGATCGCTTCGCCAAACGTTTGGCGATTACGGGCATAATCGAGGGCGTATTCGTAGGCTCCACGGGCAACTCCAACCGCCAAAGCAGCCAAGCCAACCTGCGAACGCGCATACAACCGCCCGAAATCAATGCCTGCTTCGCCACCAAGTTTGGCATCGGCGGCAATTTTTACCTTATCGAGGGTGATGCGAGCGACTTCAAGCGCCCGTACACCCATCAATTTTTCACGCTCACCAACAGTTAGGCCAGTGGTTTTCGCGGGCACGATAAAAGCTTGGGTTTGGCCATCTTCAGCAGCGTAGATCAAGAAATGTTCGGCGCTGTTGGCCAGTGGCACATAGCTTTTGACCCCATTCAACACATAGCCATCGCCATCGCGGGTGGCCGTGGTTTGCAATTTGCGTGGGTTGAATTGTAGGCGGGGTTCGATCAAGGCTGAGGTGGCGTTGACGAAGCTTTCTTCGCTAAATTGAGGCAACAGCGCTTCGCGTTGGGCTTCAGTGCCAGCCGCCAAAATTGCGAATGCAAAGCTAGCAGGAGCGCTCAAAGCCAAAGCACTAGCCAAATCGCCCCAAGCCAACTCTTCGAGTGCCAACGCACCAGTTACCGCCGAAAATTCACCAAAACCGCCGTATTGCTCAGGAATCGACGAACCAACCAAGCCCAATTCCCAGCCTTTGCTCAGAATATCGGCAGGCAATTCACCATTTTCGTCAGCCTCGCGAAAAATCGAGCGCAGACGATCCTTGGCAAAACGTTTAAGCGTATCAACAATCAGGGCTTGTTCTTCAGATGGAGAGAAGGAAATCATCGTTGCTCCCTCAAAAGAAGGATGAGGGATAAGGGATGAGGGATGAAACAGCTACTTATTTCATCCTTCATCCTTCATCCTTCATCCTTCATCAATTACATGAGTGTGCCGAGCTTCATGAGGAAATTCATGTCGCCTTTGAATTTGAGTTTCCCAGTCATAAAGGCCATTTGGCTATTGAGTTCGCCCTTGAGGATTTTGGCGTAATCTTCGGCCTTCATCATGAGGGTGACTTCAGGGGTATCAACGCCGTTGAAGGTGGTAGTTGAATAGGCCACGCTGCCATCGGCTTTGGTCAATTCAAGGTTGAATTTGCCCTTGAGATTTTGCAATTTTTCCATGCGGCTAGCGCTCATTTTGGCTGGGCTAACCAAGGCATCTGCCGAGGCGGTTTCTTCGGTAATCACCCCGCGCCATGTTGGCTCGTCGAGGATCACGGTTAATAATGGATTTTCTACCGTGCCATTGACTACTTCGCCGCGACCAGCGCTATAGCTCACCGCGTAGGCCGTTCCATCAACCAAATACTGAATTGCATAGGTCGCATCTTCCAAGCCACCACTTTGGCTTGCCAATTGTTCCGGCAGGGCGGTCGCAATGTAATCACTAACGGTTATCGTGCTGAGGTCTGCCATCGAAGGTGCTCCTTTGCAATTGACGCAGATGAATTTGAGAGGTTTTTGTTTGCTTGATTTGAAGTATATCATTAGTTTATGACATACTGCGTCATGATTATAGCGAGGTTTTAACAATGCTGCAATGTTGCACCAAATTTCACAAGGCCTGAGGCTTGGCAAGGGCTAAAATCTGAAGAATTTAAAATAATAACCCCCTGAGCAATGGCTGCCCAAGGGGAATGAACCTTAACCAAGTCGCTTGATGTTATTTCAAGGTTGCGTGTAATTCAATGGTTGGAACTGCTGCCAAGGCCTTTGAGATTGGGCAATTTACTTTGGCCTTTTCAGCAAATTCAGCAAATGCCGCAGCATCGATGTTTGGCACATCGGCTTCGGTGTGTAATTCGATTTTGGTGATGCTAAAGCCAGCATCGCCACGTTCGATATGAACCTTGGCAACCGTGTGAACGCTCTTTGGCTCGAAGCCGCCGCGACCGAGATCGGCAGTCAATGCCATTGAAAAACAACCAGCGTGAGCGGCTGCAATCAATTCTTCGGGGTTGGTGCCAGTGCCATCTTCAAAGCGTGAAGGAAATGAGTAGCTACCTTCCACTGCGCCACTGCCAGTTTTGACCGAGCCTGCGCCTTCGCGTAAAGAGCCAGTCCATGTTGCTTCAGCCGAACGTACTGCCATAGGAATCATCCTCCATAACTTAATCGTGGTTCTATGGTAACAGAATTTTGCTATTGTGTGCGATGTTTGGGTATAATCGTGTTTGGCTGTGTTGTGCCAACTATTGCTTTTGAGAGAGCCTTAGCACCGTAGGAAAATCCATGTTAATTGATACCCACACTCATGTTCATAGCGATCAATTTAATGATGACCGAGCGGCAGTATTTGAGCGTGCCCAAGCCGTTGGCGTAACTCGCATGATCAATATTGGCTACGATTTGCCCTCGTCACGTGCCAGCGTTGCCTTAGCTCAAAGCCAGCCAATGGTCTGGGCTAGTGCTGGTATTCAACCACTTTATGCCTTAAACACTGGTGAGGCTGAATTAGCCCAAATTCGCGAGTTATTGGCACAACCACGGGTGGTTGCTTTGGGTGAAATTGGGCTTGATTATTACCATGATCGTGCGCCCCACGATATTCAAGAGCAACTCTTTCGCCAACAACTGGCAATGGCCCGCGAACTGGATTTTCCGGTCGTCATCCACAGCCGCGATGCAATGGCCGATACAGTACGGATTTTGGATTCGGCGGCACGCGGCCAGGCTGGAGTAATGCACTCGTTTAGTGGCGATTGGGCTTATGCCGAAGCTTGTTTGGATGTGGGGTTTTATCTTTCGTTCTCTGGTCCAGTAACTTTCAAAAAAGCTGTTGAGTTGCAGGATGTGGTTCAGCGTGTGCCGCTTGATCGCATATTAATTGAAACTGATGCCCCGTATCTTACGCCGCATCCATATCGTGGTAAACGCAATGAGCCAAGCTATGTGGCTTATGTGGCGGAAGCGATCGCTCGTTTGCGCGATTTAAGCCTTGATCAAGTTGCGACGATCACCACGGCCAATGCTGAACGCTTATTTCAGCGCTTGCTCGCCTAAACCAATGCTCATCAACTGCTAACCCAGCAGTGCCGAGAGCCATTTTAAAATAGAAGTAGCCTGCCTGCTAGATTGAGGAATCCCCTATGCTGCAACGAATTCGCGCTTTTGTTCAACCAGGCTATGGGTTATTAACCTGGACGCTTGCCAGCCTGATGGCCTTGTTGGTTGTGACCAATGTGGTCGAATCGGAATGGGTTGAGGGTTTTGAACGCATGCGGATTGTGGCACTCGGCGGTTTGATTGTGGCAGCCTTGTTTGCGCGTTGGCAAGCCTTGCCCTCGTTTTTGGCCCATGTGTTTAGTTTTTTCATGGGCTTGGCATGGTCAATTCGCTTTTTACCGCTTGATGAACGGCTTGATAGCCAAGTTGATCGCTGGACGGATATGCTGATTCGGGGGATTGCAGCAATTCGGGCGGTTAAAACTGGTGAGCAAATTGAAGATTATTATCTCTTTTCGTTGGCAGGCTTACTGTTAGCTTGGATTTTTGCTTATAGCACGATTTGGCTGCTGTTTCGTTGGAACTGGAATTGGCGTTTGGTGCTGCTGAATGGTAGCCTGTTGATGGCCAATTTGACCTATGCAATTCCCAAGCCAATTGCCTCGTTCTGGCTCTTTTTGCTGATGGCGCTGCTCTTTTTGGTAACGCAGACCTATGCCCAACGCCAAAACGGCTGGGATGCTGGCTTGCTTGAGCAACAAGAATGGCTTTCATTGCGCTATCTGTGGGCGGGAGTTTTAGCCTGTTTTAGTTTGGTGTTTATGGCGGCCTTGATGCCTGCCAATATTACTAATGCCCAATTGCGGATTTTTGGCGAAAATCTGAGCCGCCCGATCGATTTCTTTCTGCCCGATAATGGGGCTGAACGCGCCGATCGTGGGCCACAAGGTGTGGGCAATGTGGTTGTGCCCAATGGTAGTGGGGCTAGTTTTTCCAATAATACCGTAAACCTTGGCGGGGCACGCTCAGCCACCAACGAAGTCGTGCTCGAAGTCAAAGCGCCATCAGCTGAATATTGGCGCTCGAATGCTTGGGATTTATACACAGGCAAAGGTTGGCAAAACACTACTGGCGAGTTGGCTTGGCAAGTGAGGCGAACCCCGACCCGCCGCGAAGCCTTGACCCCGATCAACCCCGAAGATACCCTAACCCAGCTTGATACAACTGGTCGTGTGCCATTCACCCAAACGATCAAATTGATGCAAACCCGTGGCGATCAACAATTGCCTGCGGCAACCTCACCGCTAACTTGGAGCGTTCCAGTTTTGGTGCAGCACTCATTTATCGTTTCGGATACCGAGAACACTTTGCCTAACTTTGCCGATAGCGCGATCTATTTCAATCAAGGCCCAGCCAACGAAGGCTTTGAATACAGTGTAGTTTCGTTGATCAGCAATGTTGATAAGCAAAGTTTGCGTGGAGCAGCGACCGATTATCCGGCTTGGTTGCAGCGCTATGTTCAGTTGCCCGATAGTCAATCGATGCGCAATATTGCTGGTTTATCGCGCCAATTAACGACTGCGGCAGGAGCCGAAACCGTCTATGATAAAGCGGTGGCAATCGAACGCTATTTGCGCGAATTCCCCTATGATGATCAAATTCCTGCGCCGCCAGCTGATGCCGACCCGATCGAAAATTTCTTGTTCAATCTACGGCGGGGCTACTGCGATTATTTTGCTGGCTCGATGGTGCTGATGTTGCGGGCGCAAGGGATTCCAGCGCGTTGGGTACAGGGCTATGCCACTGGCGATTATGATGCTGATCGCCAAGTCTATGTCGTGCGTGATACGATTGCCCATAGCTGGCCCGAAGTCTATTTTATGGGCTATGGCTGGATTCGTTTCGAGCCAACCCCAGCAGGCTATGTAACCGTGCCAATTCGGCCTGATGGCCCGCCCCAAGCCGAAGATAACAGCGAAAACCCTGATGATATTGGGCCAAATGCGGGAATTGTCGAGCCACCAACTACCAATTTTGATGCATTACAAGATTTACGCGAAAACTTCCAAACCACGCCAATTCCAACAGTCGAACCGCAAGCTTTGCCAGCTGAAGATGTAGCGGCGCAGGTTGTCGAAAGCAGCCCATTCTGGCGTTGGCTGGCCATTATTTGTGGAGTGATTGGCTTAATTATTCTGTTGCTGTGGTTACTGTTTCAGCGAGAATTTCGTGGTTTGCGACCTGCGGCGCGGGCCTATGGTTTTATTGGCTTATTGGCGCGTTGGGCTGGTTTAGAGCAACGACCCGAACGCACACCCCAAGAGTTTGCCAGCGATTTGGCCAAAGAAATGCCAGGTCAGCGCCGAACGTTGCGGCGGTTGGCCGATGCCTATAGCGCCGAGCAATATGGCAGCCAAGTGCGGCTTGACCCTGAGGAAATTGAAAATGATCGGGCTATGGTCAGCCGCACGCTTTGGCCGCGCTCGATCAGCCGTGGTTGGCGCTCGATTTTGCAACAAATCTTGCGCCCGCGCTGGCGACGCTAGCTGGCCCAAATCTTGCTTTACTTAGTTTTGGCACAACCCGTAGCCGTGGTAGATCACTCGCGGGGGTGAGCTACCACGGCATTAACTAGACATAGGATCACAATTTATTCACCTATATGGGTGTTGTGCCGGTACCTGCTGCACTATACAATAGTACCTATATGATACCAAAGTACTTGTATCAGTGTGTGGGGATGCTAGCAGAACAGTAGGAGGCCGACCGTGACCAAACGCATTTTAATTGCCGAAGATGATACAGCGATTGCAATGACCCTAATGATTGGTCTGCGAAGTATCCCTGATGTTGAAGTAGTTCGGGCCTATCATGGTGAAGAAGCTTTGAATATATGGCTGCACGAGCCATGCGATATTCTTTTGACTGATCATCATATGCGTGAAATGTCTGGTTTGGATCTGATTCGAGCACTGCGTTCGCAAGGTGCAACCCAACCCATGCTGATGATTACTGCTTACGATAGCGTAAAATTGCAACGTGAAGCCCGTGAGGCTGGGGCAACTGAATTGATTGCCAAGCCCTTTTTTATTGATCAACTAATTGACAAAGTTTCTGAGAAGTTGCTTGATGTCTCGGTGGTTAATCACGCCTAAATGGCGGTTTAGCTAGCTCAACGCTCTATAATCCTGTGTGGAGGACACGGCCTACCTGAAATTTCAAGTAGGCCGTGTTCGGATTTTTAGGGTTGTTTCATGGCTACTGGCAAGTAGACCATTGATGTACTTGGGGTAACCGTTACGCTTGGAGTAGCCGTTGCGGTTGCCGTTGGCGTAAGGGTTGGGGTTGCCGTAGCATCGCTGGTTGGCGTAACCGTTGCATTGCTGGCGGTTACCGTGAAGTTGGCGTTGCCAATATCAAAGAAGACATTGCCAGCACATTGCACTTTGATCCGGCCAGTTGTGGTAGCAACGTTTGGTACGGTGATGCTTTCGCTGCCATCATTGGGCGTGTTGCTCAGCACTGGGCTAAAGACCGTACCACCATTGCTTGAGAACAAAATATTCACATTGCTACAATTGACTGGTGCAGCAGTCGTGTTTGCCACATTCCAAGTAACGCTTTGGCTGCTGAAGCCAGCCCAAGTGACGGCAGTGTTTGGTGCGGTTACTTGGAAGGGGCCAGCAGTATTGACGGTCGTAACTCGTGCTGTATCCAAGCCATAACCACCACCACCAGCCCGATTATCACGCACAGTTAGGCGGAAATTCATGGTGCGATTGGTCGTTGCCATCGATTCACCAATCGTCGTCGAGTTGTTCAAAATATTGGTCAAGCGTGGGAAACTACGACTGGTCGAAGTGGTTGAATCGAAACTACGGAAAATTGGGCGATTGCCGTTATCAGTATTCGGTGGCGAAGCTGAGCCTAAATCATATTGTTCCCAATTGTAGGTCAGGCTATCGCCGTTCACATCGTTGCCGCTGCCAGTTAATTCAAACGGCGTATTGGCTGGAATCATGTAATCTGCGCCAGCATTGGCGGTTGGTGGTGTATTGCCAGTGGCCGCCGTGGTGCCACAGCTTGCGCCAGCACCTGTTGTAACAAAGGCGCTCATTTCTTCCAAGCTTTTCACATGGAAATAAGGATCGCTGTTGGGTTGCAGATTTTCCGAGCCACAAATCCCAGCATAGGCCATAATTGTCGATCCGCTGCCTGGTTCGTAGGCGGCTGGGCCTTCGCGATTGTCACCGCCACAGGCATTAGTTGTACCATTGAAGGTGTGGTTACCTGCAAATTGGTGGCCAACTTCGTGGGCGACATAATCAATGTCAAAAGGATCGCCAACGGGGGCTGGTGAACCAGTGACACCTTCGCCTTTTGAGCCTGAGACACAGACTGAGCCAAGTGCCGCCACCCCGCCGCCGCCAGTGCTGAAGACATGGCCAATATCATAATTGGCGTTGCCAATTACGCTGGTGAGGTTGGTTTGATTTTCGCCCAACATCTCAAAGCCATCGTCGTTGGTGTAAGGGTCAGTGCCGCCATTGGTATAGACAATTAAGTTATTGTTGGCAACCAAAACCATGCGTACCGAGATATCGCGTTCGTAAACCGTGTTAACGCGATTGACGCTGGTGACGATGGCTGCCATTGCTCCATTGACCGTGCCACCATGAAAACTGGTGTACTCGCCAGTGGCAGCCATGGCCAGGCGATAGGTGCGCAAGGTTTCGCCAATGCTATAACGCTCAGGGAATGGATTGGTGATGGGAGTTTCGCCAACATAATCGGTCTTGCCTTTGCTGGCGAGTTTGGTGGGGTCGGCCACAAAATTACGGCTATCATACACAATATAATTGCCAGTATCGTTGCGGCTGTAGGGGTCGATAAAATAACGGCCTTCTGGAGCCAAGATCAAGCCATGAAAGCCACTTGGCGTAAGATCAAGCCGCGCAACCATTTCGGGGTCGTCGTAGCCTTGAGCCAAGTAGGTGCGCAATTCAGGGAACTTTGCCGCCAGTGCAGGCTCCATGATTGGCGACTCGACCACCCGAAATTGGCGAAATTGGCCACTCGGTAGCGGTAAGCTCAGCAAAAATGCTGATTGTTGCACCTGCACCGCGCTTTCCAAAGGTGCTTGATCTAACCGCTTGCTCAAACCTGCGAGGTCGAGGCTGACCGTGCGATAGACCAACGGCACAATCTCGCGCTGACCTTTTTGCTGAATTCGTTGTTCAGCAACATCTTGCCACAACCCATCTGATGACGAGGCCGCGCTGGATGGTGTGAGGCTACTGGCCGCAAACACACTCAACAAGGCGATAGCAAGTGCTAACCCGATGGCGATCAACGAACGTTTGGTTTGCATAATCCATCCTTTTCCGCTAAACACAGCGTGGTTCATTATAACGGCTGTGAGCAGTAAGCGGAAGGTGATGCCGATCACCTGTTCGTTTGGTGATCGTCTGTAGCCGTAGCTTGGTAATGCTACGACGGATTGGCCCAATTACGAAGCTTGATCTGACTCATGGCGATATTTAGCTAAAGTTGGGCGGATGGCCGCAATAATCAATTGGCTGCTGATTAATCCGGCAATCCCGCCAATTGCTCCACCAATCAGGATTCCAACCAGCATACTCGAAGCCGCTGGAATCAGCATACTTGCACCAAATATGGTCAGAAATAACAAACCATAGCCCAGCCAAACTAATTTGTTTTTAGCATTTTCCTTGAGTGCCCGCCGCCATAATATCTTTTGTTGAGCTTTGGGGTAGCCGCGTAGCTCTGGAATTGAGTCCATTGATAAATAGATGTTCATCGGTTCTCTCCTTAAAATTGTGGTGCTGTTAGTATATCCAATGCGTTGCTCGCTGGCAATCGCAATGTGATTGAAATTGACTCAATTTTCGATATTGATTTTTTTCAATCTCTATGCTATGCTCTGCAACAGTCAATTCGTGCACGTTAGCCCCAATCGGGCTAGCGTATTTTTACCACAAATCAATTGAAATTTTTCAATCTATCCATCTACCTGATGGATTTTCTTTCAGGTTTTATATTGAAAATTTTCAATATATTATTTATAGGGGGTTTCGAATGGATTTTGCACAATTACCAGTGGCGGTGATCGGGTCGGGGCCAGTTGGTTTGGCGGCGGCAGCCCATTTGTTGGCCCGTAACGAAACGCCGATTATTTTTGAAGCAGGTCTACGGGTCGCCGATTCGGTGCAACGTTGGGGCCATGTGCGTTTATTCTCGGCTTGGGAATTTAATATCGATCCTGTGGCGGAGCAGCTTTTGATTGGTGCAGGTTGGCAAACTCCCAATTTAGCCGAATTTCCAACTGGCGCAGAATTGGTGCGCAATTATTTGCAGCCTTTAGCCCAATTGCCCCAAATTCAACCCCATTTACAGCTCAATAGCAAGGTTGTGGCAATTACCCGTTTGGGCTTGGATAAATTAAAGAATGCTGGACGCGCCACCACGCCATTTGTGTTGACGATTGAAACCGCTGGTGCAACCCACCAAGTATCTGCCAAAGCTGTGATCGATGCTTCGGGAACCTATCGCAGCCCCAATCCATTGGGTGCGGCGGGCGTGCCAGCTTTGGGCGAAACAGCGGCTAACAACCAAATTTACTATGGAATCCCCGACATTTTGGGCAACGATCGCGCTCGTTATGCCAATCGCTCGGTGGCGGTCGTTGGTAGCGGCCATTCAGCCTTCAATGCCTTGCTCGATCTAGCTGAATTGGCTGAGCAAGCACCTGAAACCAGCGTTACTTGGATTATGCGGCGTGGGCAGGTTGATGCAACCTTATATGGTGGCGGAGCTAACGATCAATTAGTCCAACGTGGCCTTTTAGGTGGTCGGGTTGAGCAATTAGTGGCAAGCGGGCGCTTTAAACTGGTTACAGGCTTTGGTATTGAGCGCATTACTCAACTGAATGGCAAACTTGATTTGCAGGCAGGCGAACGGCAATTAACTGGCTTTAATCAATTAATTTCAACCACCGGTTTTCGCCCAGATTTAAGCATGCTCAGTGAAATTCGTTTAGATCTTGATGCGGCGGTTGAAAGTCCACGCGTTTTGGCTCCCTTGATTGATCCAAATGAGCATAGTTGCGGCACGGTACGCCCGCATGGTGCAGAAGAATTGCAACAGCCCGAGCCAAATTTCTATATTGTGGGCATGAAAAGCTATGGCCGCGCCCCGACCTTCCTTATGCGCACAGGCTATGAGCAAGTGCGCTCGGTGGTAGCGGCGATTGCTGGCGATTGGCAAGCGGCGCGTGAGGTGCAATTGGTGCTACCAGAAACTGGCGTTTGCAAAACCCAATTCGGCGGTGAAGCCTGCTGTGGTACAACTCCAACCCGCAGCGAGATTCTTTTGCAGTTGTAGCATGGTCGCTTAACATCGTTTTTGCAATGCTGAAGGATTTTGGTTATGCGGCGAAGCCCGTTTTATGGCTGGTGGATTGTGAGCACGCTGGGATTTACCGAGATGACTTCATGGGGCGTGATTTACTACGCATTTAGCGTGCTCTTAACCCCGATGCAGCGTGAGTTGGGTTGGTCGCAAGCTCATTTTACTGGCGGATTTTCGCTAGCAGTGTTTATTTCAGGCATTGTGGCTTTGCCAGTTGGCCGTTGGCTCGATCAGTATGGTGCACGCGGTTTGATGACGCTTGGCTCATGTTTGGCGACGATTTTGGTGGTGGCATGGGCCAATGTTCAATCGCTCTTGGCTTGGTATCTGATTTGGGCTGGCTTAGGCTTGGTGATGGCGGCAATTTTGTATGAGCCAGCGTTTGCCGTGGTGGCAGCCTGGTTTCAGCAAAAACGCCAACATGCCCTGACAATTTTGACGGTTGGTGGGGGCTTGGCCAGCGTCGTGTATGTGCCCTTGATCACACGGTTGCTCGGCACGCTGAATTGGCGTGAAGTGTTGCTGTGGCTGGCAGCGATTTTGGCAGTGCTAACGATTCCGTTGCATGGCTTGGTGTTGCGTGGTAAGCCCGCCGATTTGGGCTTATTGCCTGATGGTGGATCGCTGGCAGTGGCAACCGTTACACCAAATCCCACGATTCAGCCTTCGATGTCGTTGGGTACAGCAGTTCGAGCGGGCGCATTTTGGTGGTTGGCGCTGGCTTTTGGCCTGACCACAATGGCAACATTCACCTTGGGCGTGCATTTGATTTCAGCGATTCAGGCCCAAGGCTATGCCCCAGAGATTCAAGCCTTGGCCGTGGCGTTGCTGGGTGGTTCGCAAATCCCCAGTCGAATTGTTATTGGCAGTGTTGGGCGACGTTGGCCCCAAGTTCAATTGGCATGGATGTTGTGTTTGCTGCAAAGTGCTGCGTTTGCCATCTTTCTGTTTGTGCCCAATGTGACAGGGCTGCTGCTGTTTGCTTGCTTGTTTGGGGCGGGATCAGGTGCATTGACCCCGACGCGAGCAGCATTGGTTGCCGATGTTTTTGGCACAGCCCAATATGCCAGCATTAGCGGGGCGTTGGCATTGTTGACCACAACAGCTCGGGCCTTGGCTCCGGTTTTGGCTAGCTTGTTGGTGGGATTGTGGCATAGCTATCAACCGCTGTTTGGCTTGTTGTTGCTGATGTGTTTGATCAGTGCAGCGGCAATTTATTTGATTCGAGGTGCAAGTAATGGCTAATCAAACGATTGTGATTGGGGCTGGTCAGGCTGGCTTAGCGGCTGGTTATTGGCTGCAACAAGCTAAAATTCCATTTCAAATTATCGAGGCCCAAGCCAGCGTTGGTGGCTCGTGGCCCGCCTATTACGATAGTTTGAGCTTGTTTTCGCCTGCGCGATTTTCAAGTTTGCCAGGCATGGCTTTCCCTGCGCCTGCCGATAGCTACCCGCAGCGCGATGCTGTTGTGGCCTATTTGCAGCGCTATGCTGAACATTTCGATTTGCCGATTCAGACGAATACGACAATTAGCACAATCGAAGCTCAGAATGGTGGCTTTCGCCTAGTGAGCACTACTGGACACGTATTTCATGCTAGCCAAATTATTGCCGCCAGTGGAGCGTTTGCGCGGCCATTTATGCCCAAATTGCCCAACCAAGCTGCATTTCAAGGCAAGATTTTACATAGTGCTCGCTATCGCGATGCAGCAGATTTCGTTGGCAAACGGGTTGTGGTGGTTGGTGCGGGCAATTCGGCGATTCAAATTGCGATCGAATTGGCTCAAGTTGCCGATGTGACCCTAGCTACGCGCCAGCCAATTCGCTTTCAAGCCCAACGGATTGCAGGCCGTGATATCCATTGGTGGTGGTGGCTGACAGGTTTTGATCGGCTGGCACTTAACACGCGAGTTGGCCGTTGGATTCAGCAACGAACCCAAGGAATTGTCCTCGATACTGGTCTGTACAGCAGAAAAATCAATCAAAACCAACCCCAACGCCGAGCCATGTTCGAATATTTTAGCGAAACGGGTGTAGTTTGGGCTGATGGACAGCACGAAGCAGTTGACATAGTATTGTTTGCGACAGGCTATCGGCCTCATTTGAGCTATTTGCAAGGCCTCAATGCGCTTGATCAGGCTGGTTTGCCCTTGCATCGGGCAGGTGTTAGTACCACGGTTGAGGGCTTGTATTACGTTGGCTTGGAGCAACAAACCAATTTTGCCTCGGCTACGTTGCGTGGAGTTGGGCCAGATGCGGCGCGGGTGGTACGCCAAGTTCAAGCTCGCATGCAGCAACCAGCAGGTTGTTGTCGCTGGGCGGTGGGGCGATGAATCAGCTTGATCTGACCAACCTTTGGCAAAACCTAGCGCAACCAATTCGGCGATTTTTGCAGTCTCGTTTAGCCGATCAAGCGGCAATCGAAGATTTGTTGCAAGATATTTTTCTAGCGGCCTATCTCAAATCTGAGCAATTGCAGGATTCTGAGCGTAGCGAGGCTTGGCTTTGGCAAATTGCCCGACGCAAATTAATTGATCATTATCGTGTGCGGCGTGAAACTAGCACGCTTGATGAAATGCAGGTAGCCGAAAACAACCAGCAACCGCCAATCTTAGCAGGCTTTGATGCTTGTGTTCAGCAAATGTTGGATCGTTTGCCAAGCCAAGATCGTTGGGTTTTGCAGCGCACGGCCTTCGAGGGCATCAGCCAACAAGCCTTGAGTAGCGAGTTGGGCTTATCGTTTTCAGGTACAAAATCGCGGGTTCAGCGGGCGCGTCAAAAGTTGCGGATATTGTTCGATCAATGTTGTGCGGTGGAGCGTGATCCTGCTGGCCATGTTTTGGGTTGTCATCCCCATCGCCAATTAATTCAATTCGAATAAGCTGCGTCCTTTGGCAAATTGGCCGTCTTTAATAGTAGAAGCGTTTGAATACTGCTTCAACTGAATTTATGCTAAGGAGAACGATTATGCCAACGACCGAAACCACCAAATCGAACAACGATTGCTGCTCAGCCGAAGAACAAGCAACCTGCTGCTCAGCCGATGAAAAAACCAACTGTTGTGGTTCAAGCCAAGCGAGCAGCTGTGGTTGTCGCTAGATTTTATTGACATACGTCGCAAAAGCCTTGACAACCTAAGTTGTCAAGGCTTTTGTCTTGTTGCTCATCGATCAATTAGGGATTGCTTGGAGCCGGGTTGCCCTGTTGATAATATTGGGTGATGGTTGTGCCAGTAGCTGCGCCACCGAGCGGAATCTGATGATCAAGGCTGACGAATTTACCATTGCGATCGGCCCACAAGGCTGGCTTGAGCAAGGCATATTTAGCCTCATCCCAGGTGGCCCAATCGTAGCCGAGCAAACCGCCAGTGTCACCCGAATTGGGGTTGAGTACCCAGAAGGTATGGTGCAGATAGTGCTCTTTGATCAAATCGCGCAGCGCCTTCATCCATTGCTCGTTTGCACCACCATCCAAAAATCCACCCCATTCGCCAATAAACAATGGCGCAATATTTTCTTCATGGATAAAGAACCAGTTAGGATACCAAACATCGTTGTAAAGCGTTTCTTTGGTGAAACCAGGGTAGAACCACGATTGATTGAAGACCAACGGGCCGTAATCGTGTGGCGAGTAGACCAATTGATCTTGGTTGCTGCCAAGATTGACTGGATAATCGCGCACGCCACGTAAATTGCCACCCCACCAGGTAAAGTGATAATCGTTTTTATTGCTTGAGGTATAGCTTGCGCCTGCCTTTGGATAAACCTCGTTGCCTTCGCACAACACCAAGACATTAGGGTTAATCGCCAAAATTCGTTTGCTAGCAGTTTCACAAACGTATTTCCAATTGTTGATATCGGTCGAGTTATCCCATTTGGCAAATTGACCACTGGTTTGATTATCGTGGGCTGTGCCGTGTGGCTCGTTCTTAATATCCATTGCGATTACCGTATCGTCATTTTTGTAACGATCAGTAATCCACTCCCAAGCCTGATAAAACTGCTCGCTGGTAAATGAACCTTTGTACCAGAGTGGAGCATAATGGCCCGAATTATCGGCTTCGGCGCTGTGCACATCGATCATCACCTTGATGCCAAATTGCTTTGAAAGCATCACGAAGCGATCAAAGATTTGCAACGAGGTTAAGCCTTCCAACTCAGGATTGGCGTAAGTGTTGACATTTGGTGTTTTGAAAACCCCGGCTTTCCACTCCAAAATCAATTCAGTTGAGATTGGTACGCGAATAATGTTCAAGCCGCGTTGCGAAATGCTTTGCATCATGGTGGTCAAATTGGCCGACCACAAGCCATGAAACACTCGTTCAGTTGCATTAAATCCAAACCAATTGACTCCGGTTAACCAAACTGGGCGACCTGCGCTATCAACAATTTGATTGCCGTTGGTGTGCAGCCAATCGTCATTATTGTTATTGCCAGTTGGGGTACTGGTAGCCGTTGGATTGACCGTGGTTGGAATCGGCGTATTGGTTGGGCGGGGGGTATTTGTGACTGTTGGAATGACGCTGGTTGGCGTATTAGTTGGGCGGGGAGTTCCGGTTGTGGTAGCAATTGGCGTATTGGTTGGCGGATTAGGGGTGTTGGTGGCAGGTGGAATGCTAGGAATAGCAGTGTTGGTAGGCGTTGGGCTTGGCTGATCGCCGTTACAACTAACGCCATTTAGAGTAAACGCGCCTGGAATCGCATTACTACCACTGTACGAAGCTTGGAAGCCAAAGCTCGCAGTACCATTGCTGGGTAAACTGGCGGCCCATGCCGGATTTGCCACACTGACCTGAGCGCCAGTTTGCGTTAGCACCCCATTCCAAAGATTGGTAATTGCCTGATTGCCCGCAAATTTCCAGCCAACCTGCCAATTATTGAGACCGATTCCAAGATTCTTAACACTCACATTAGCGGTGAATCCAGTATCCCACTGATTCGAGATTGTGTAAGTGACCTCGCAAACAGCGGCGGCAGCGGTTGGCTTGGTAGTAGCAGGCTGACCAGCCAAGAGTAGGGTAACTAGCCCGCCGATTATGGCTAGGCGGGTGCGAAACGAACGTTGTTTCTGCGACATAGATACTCCCTTGTATTTGAAATGATAGCAGAACCGATTAGAGCAAGCTTGATTGAGACCGATCCCTAAGAAAGGTCATCCCAAATCAATTCAATTCTAAAAATACCTTAATATTTTTGATTTGTGAAGCCCTGTTTTAGCCAGATTTGATAGCAAAACTAACTAACCACCTAGAGCTAGAATATCCCACTTTGGGGGAGTATTCCCAAGTAATTTGTGGGACTAGCCCATCCCCTCTATTACCATGGTTATTGGGTGAGATAGGACTAAAGATTACCGAGATTTGAATCGGTATGGTATAGGATGTAGCTGCATTTTCAGCCAATTGGCGATCAACGTTGATCGATAACAAGCTTGTGATTGATATGCATACATCCATGATTTGATGTAGTGTCTTGTGGTCTATGTGATTGATATTCGTAGCTTTGAAGTTTGAGTGAGCCAGCGTTTAGGCTGCATCACCTAATCGGAGCGATTGATCACTATCAAATGCAGCGATTAACGAATGTGATGCGGCTAGCAGACCTACTATACTCAGATTTCATCATCATTGAACGCGACATGTAGCCATTTCAGAGGAGCAATCGTATGAATTTCGATCGGTCTCGGCGTAATTATGGGCGACTTTTACTCGCCTTCATCGTGGTTCTTCACCTTGGTATGGTGCGCTCTGCCGCTGCTGCTGGAGAGACTCCCTACGCTAATGCGGTTGATTCGAGTACTAGTGGTCTAATTGTTAATGCTGCTAATTCTGTTGGAGCACCAAATGGTACTGTAGCAACAGTTATTGGTTTGCTCGGACAAAACCTGACTCTCGATATGGGTGCTAATGAAGAAGGTACTGGCGATCTAGTGGTACATTATGGCGGGATTGGCGTGCAGCTGGCAGCGACTGTTCAGTTTCTGAATGCTAGCCGCCAAGTGATCGCCTCGTCATCATTAGATATCGTTGGTTTATCACTTGGTACTATCTATACGACTACAGTTGATTATCCCCAAAGTCCTACTCCCTATCGGTACGTGCGCTTTGTTTCCTTATTGACTGCATATCAAATTGATGCAGTTTCAGCAACAACGTTTCGCCCTGATAGCGATAATGATGGGGTGAATGATGTTGATGAAATTACCAACGGCACTAACCCTCTCGATCCAGATAGTGATGATGATGGCTTGACCGATGGCGAAGAAATTACCAATGGCACCAACCCCAATGATTCAGATAGCGATAATGATGGCTTGCCCGATGGTTGGGAAGTTGATAACGGCCTGAATCCAAATAATGGTACTGGTGGTAATGGTGCATCTGGTGATCCCGATAATGATGGCTCCAGTAATTTGGATGAATATCAGAATGGCACCGATCCCAATGATCCCGATAGCGATAACGATGGTTTGAATGATGGTGCCGAAGATAGTGCGGGCACAAACCCATTGGATAACGATAGCGATAATGATGGACTACCTGATGGCTGGGAAGTCAATCATGGCCTGAATCCATTGGATGCAACAGGGAACAACGGCGCGGCTGGTGATCCTGATAACGATGGTTCAAGCAATGCTGCTGAATTTGCCGCTGGCACGCATCCAAACGATGCTGATAGTGATAATGACGGTTTGAATGATGGCGCTGAAGCCGCTTTGGGCACGAATCCCAATAATGCTGATAGTGATGGTGATGGCTTGCCCGATGGCTGGGAAGTCTCGAATAGTCTCAATCCATTGAATGCTACCGGCAACCAGGGTGCTACTGGTGACCCCGATAATGATGGCTCGACCAACTTGCAAGAATATCAAAATAGTACCAATCCTCATGATGCCGACAGTGATAATGACGGCTTGAACGATGGTGCTGAAGCTACTGCTGGTACGAATCCCAATGATACTGATACTGATAACGATGACTTGCCAGATGGTTGGGAAGTTGCCAATAGCCTTGATCCATTGAGCAATGCTGGTAACAATGGTGCTGCGGGCGACCCAGATAATGATGGTTCAAACAACGCCGCTGAATTTGCCGCAGGTACCAATCCAAATGACGCTGACAGCGATAACGATGGCTTAAATGATGGTCAAGAAGCCGCTGCTGGAACTGATCCAAATGACAGTGACAGCGATAACGATGGTTTGCCCGATGGTTGGGAAGTCTCCAACAGCCTCGATCCATTGAGCAGTGTTGGCGATGATGGAGCCGCTGGTGATCCTGATAATGACGGTTCAAACAATGCCGCTGAATTTGCTAATAATACCGATCCAAACGATGCCGACAGCGATAATGACGGCTTGAATGATGGTCAAGAAGCCGCTGCCGGAACTGATCCAAATGACAGTGATACTGATAACGATGGCTTGCCTGATGCATGGGAAGTGGCCAATGGCCTCGATCCATTGAGCAATGTTGGTGATGATGGGGCCGCAGGCGATCCTGATAACGATGGTTCAAACAACGCCGCTGAATTTGCTAACAGCACTAATCCGAACGATGCCGACAGCGATAATGACGGTTTGAATGATGGTCAAGAAGCTGCTGCTGGTACAAATCCAAACGACAGCGATACTGATAATGATGGCTTGCCCGATGGTTGGGAAGTGAGCAACGGGCTTGATCCGCTAAATCCAAACGATGCTGCTGGTGACCCAGATAATGATGGTTTGGATAATAGCGCTGAATTTGCCAACAATACCAATCCCCAGGATGCTGACAGCGATAATGATGGCTTGAATGATGGTGCTGAAATTAGCGCTGGCACAAATCCAAATGATAGTGATAGCGATAACGATGGCTTGCCCGATGGTTGGGAAGTCTCCAACAGCCTCGATCCATTGAGTAGTGTTGGTGATGATGGAGCCGCTGGTGATCCCGATGGCGATGGCTCGACCAACTTGCAAGAATTTCAAAATGGCACTAATCCCAACGATGCTGATAGCGATAACGATGGCCTGACTGATGGTCAAGAGGCTGGTTTGGGAACCAACCCCAATAATGCTGATACCGATGGTGATGGCTTACCTGATGGCTGGGAAATCAGCAATAATCTTAATCCAACCAGTACAACCGAAGGTAATGGAGCCGCTGGCGATCCTGATGGCGATGGCTCGACCAACTTACAAGAATATCAAAATGGCACGAATCCCCAAGATGCTGATAGCGATAACGACGGTTTGAATGATGGACAGGAAGCCGCTGCTGGCACGAATCCAAATGCCAGTGATAGCGATAATGATGGATTGCCCGATGGTTGGGAAGTGGCGAATAGCCTTGATCCATTGAGCAGTGTTGGTGATGATGGAGCCGCTGGTGATCCCGATGGCGATGGTTCGACCAACGCTGCTGAATTTGCCAACAACACCGATCCTCAAGATGCTGACAGCGATAATGACGGCTTGAACGATGGCCAGGAAGCTGCGGCTGGAACTGATCCAAATGATAGTGATAGTGATAATGATGGCTTGCCCGATGGATGGGAAGTTGGAAATAGCCTCAATCCATTGAGCAGTGTTGGTGATGATGGTGCCGCTGGTGATCCCGATGGCGATGGTTCAACCAACGCTGCTGAATTTGCCAATAACACCGATCCTCAAGATGCTGATAGTGATAATGACGGCTTGAACGATGGTCAAGAAGCCGCTGCTGGAACTGATCCAAATGACAGTGATAGTGATAATGATGGCTTGCCCGATGGATGGGAAGTTGGAAATAGCCTTGATCCATTGAGCAGTGTTGGTGATGATGGTGCCGCTGGCGACCCTGATAACGATGGTTTGAGTAATGCTGGCGAATTTACCAACAATACCAATCCAAATGATAGCGATAGTGATAACGACACCTTGCCTGATGGCTGGGAAGTAAATTATGGCTTAGATCCATTGAGTTCAGTTGGTGATGATGGTGCTAGTGGCAATCCTGATGGTGATAGCTACGATAACGCAACTGAGTTTGCTAACGGTACTAGCCCGATCGTGTTTGATGCTCCTGCGGCCACCAACACGCCAGAACCAACGGCAACTAACACGCCAGAACCAACGGCGACCGATATACCAACGGCGACAGCAACCGATGTGCCAACCGCGACAGCAACCGATGTGCCAACCGCGACGGCAACCAACACACCAGAACCGACGGCGACTGATGTGCCAACGGCAACGGCGACCGATGTCCCGACTGCAACGGCGACCGATGTCCCGACGGCAACGGCGACCGATGTCCCGACGGCAACGGCAACTGATGTCCCGACGGCGACGGCAACCGATGTCCCGACTGCAACGGCGACCGATGTGCCAACAGCAACGGCGACCGATGTGCCAACAGCAACAGCGACCGATGTGCCAACGGCGACGGCAACCGATGTTCCGACTGCAACAGCGACCGATGTCCCGACGGCGACGGCAACTGATGTCCCAACGGCAACGGCAACCGATGTCCCAACGGCAACGGCAACCGCAATTGCAACCGCGACCGCAACTGCAATTGCAACCGTAACGAATACACCAGTGCCAACGGCGACGGCGACGGCAATTGCAACCGCAACTGCAACCGCGATTGCAACGGCAACCAATACACCAGTGCCAACGGCAACCAATACACCAGTGCCAACGGCAACCAATACACCAGTGCCGACGATGACGAATACGCCAGTGCCAACGGCAACCAATACGCCAGTGCCAACGGCGACCAATATAACGCAGCCAACTCCGAACCTGATTTATTTGCCAATGGCAATGAAAGGCGAATAAATCTCCTAAATCGCGACTGCCCTGTTCATTCAACGAACAGGGCAGTTTTTTTATTAAGCTGGCTTTTTATGATACAGTTCGGATTGTGGTGAGAATGGTTCTCAGAATCTATTTAGGAGGTCTTCGTGATCGATCGCTTGTTCCTTTCGCCGACTGTCCACCTGAACATGGGGATGCTGGTGGTAACGGTCAGTATTTTGACGATGGGCTATGTCTGTTGGTTGGCTTGGAAGGGCAAACAGCTTAATCGTTGGGCAAATTTGGCAATTATTAGCATGCAACTGGTGATTATGCTGCAAGCACTATTAGGCATTAAGCTGCTTGATCAGGGCTTGGGTGTTGTGCAGTTGTATATCCATTATGTGGGCGGGCTGGCTCCACTCTTCTTTTGCTCGTTGTTCTACTGGATTCCAATTGCGCGGCCACAGATCAAAACCCGTTTTGCCGCACTAGTCACGGTTGGCTCATTTTTGTTTGTGTTGATGACTTTCACGATCGGCCAAGCCTATGTGAGCGGCTCGATTTAATCGAAGTGATCAGCCGCTCAGTATTTACTATTCTGAGCGGCTGATGCTATTAAATGTGTTCTAGCTCTGTGCGAGTGCGCTCATTTTGTAGGTTGCCAGTGTTAAGGGTGGTGGCTGGCTCAAACAACATCAACCAAACTTCCTCGGTTTCGGCAACCGGACAATGCTCTACGCAACGCGGAACAATGATCATTTCGCCTGGGTTGAGCACTTGGTCTCCATCACGTAACTGCATGCGCAAACGGCCTTGTACCACGAAAAATAATTCATCCTCATGCTCATGATGATGCCACTCGAAAGCCCCTTGAAGTTTGACTAGCTTGACCTGCTGATCGTTGAGTTCGCCGACGACTCGGGGGTTACAATAATCGTTGAAATGGCCAAATTTCTCGACGAGATTGATAACTGTGGACATGAATTCGCTCCTTGATAGGATTTGCCACTTAAACTATAACCCGACGAATGCACTAATGCATCCGTCGGGTTGCTGATCGAACTAACAGTTGGTTAGTTTTCTTGTTGTGCCAAAGGCAAATATTGAGCACCTTGGGTTGTTGCACCTGGTTTTTGCCATACTTCAACGTAATCAACTTCGAGCAGGCCATTGCCCGCCACGATGCTATCGACGGTTGATTGTTTGATACCGAAGTAGGCACAGCCTGCTGGCAATGGATTGCCAGTACAGCCGTTGTAGCCAGCGGGATATTCGCCACCCAAGGCCAAATTCAAGATAAAGAACTTAGGATTGTTATAAGTCCATTGACCATAATCGGCGATGATTTGGGCACGGGTGAAGCTCAGAATTTCACGATCATCGACGAACCATTTGATATAGGTTGGGTCCCATTCGACGGCGTAGGTATGCCAAGCGCCAGTGGTTTGGCCTGCTGGCAAATTGACTAAGCCGCCTGCCGAGCCTGCTCCCCAGTAGCCTGGGCCATGCAGTGCCCCTGAAGTCCAGTTGCCATAGCCGATATTTTCCATAATATCTAGCTCGCCGTTGCCAGGCCAACCAACTTCATTGATATTTGCACCCATCATCCAGAAGGCTGGCCAGTAGCCTTCGCCAACTGGCATTTTCATGCGGGCAACCATTTTGCCATACAAGAAACTTTGGCGGCCTAAGCCGAAAATCCGGCCTGAGGTGAAAGGATAACCGTTGGCGGTTTCTTTGCGGGCGGTGATTTTCAAGGTGCCACCGCTGACAGCGACGTTGTTGCTGGTGTATTGTTGTTGTTCACCATTGACATGAACATCGTTATCATAGGCCCAATTGTTCATGTTCAGGCTGTTGCCATCGAAGTTTTCGACCCAAACGCGGCTGAAACTACCAGTCAATGGGGTTGGCGCTGGATCATAGCTGGGATTGCCTGCATTACAGCCATAGACTTCGAGTTCCCACATTGAGTAGCCATATTCGGTACCCTTTTTGGTCATGTTGATCCGCAAGTAGCGGCCTGTGACTGGAGTGAGGTTGTAGTCGTTGGTGGTTTGGGTGTTGCCAACCACGCTGCGAATATTTGACCAGTTGCTGCGATCATTCGAAACTTGAATTTGGTAATCGGCGGCGTAGGCTGATTCCCACAGAATTCGCACACGGTTGATCGTGGCGCTGGTTGAGCCTAAATCAACATACAACCAAGCATTGGCTGGGCCGCTTGGATACCAGAGATGGCTCCAGCGGGTGGTTGTGGCGTTGCCATCAACGGCTTGGGCTGGGGTCGAGGTTTTCGATTCATAGAACCAAGCGTAAGCGGGTTTGTTCAAGGCAATATTGGTTGAGGTGGTGCAGTTGCCTGGAACGTTGGTTGGTTGGGCAGTTGGCTGCGCCGTCGGTTGGGCAGTTGGCTGCGCCGTTGGTTGTACCGTTGGTTGGATGCTGCCGCTATAAACTTCCAACTCGAATAATGAAATGCCATATTGGGTGGCGCGAGTAACACTTTCGATTCGGACATACCGACCTGTGCCGTTGATGCTCAAATCGTCAACATTGCCATCCCTATTGGTAACGGTTTGGATGGTTGTCCAAGTGTTGGCATCGTTCGAGGTTTGCACGCGATAGCTGCTGGCGTAGGCTGCTTCCCAGCGCAAGACTACCCGATTGAAACTTTGCACACTGCCAAGATCAACTCGAATCCATTGACCATCAGCAAATGTGCTGCTCCAGCGAGTATTAACATTGCCATCAACCGCAAAATTGGCCGTGGTTGCGGCATTTTCGCTGCTTGAGGCGCTAGTCGTTTTGTTCAAGGCAATATTGCTGCTGCCAGCATTGCCATAAACTTCAAATTCAAATAGTGAGATGCCATAGGGGGTGGCGCGGGTGATGCTTTCGACGCGAACATAGCGACCAGTGCCGCTGATATTCAAATCGTCAACATTACCATCGCTATTGGTGATGGTTTGGATGGTTGTCCATGTGTTGGCATCGTTTGAGGTTTGAATGCGATAGCTGCTGGCGTAAGCAGCTTCCCAGCGCAGCACCACATTATTGAAGCTTTGGACGCTGCCAAGATCGACGCGCAGCCATTGACCATCGGCAAACGTGCTGCTCCAACGGGTATTAACGTTGCCGTCGAGCGCCAGGGCTGCGCCAAAATCGGCGTTTTCACTGGTCGAGGCGACGGCAGTTTTGCCGAGCGCGAGGTTGGTGGCGGCAAATGTGCTTTGAGGCTGGCCCAACAAGAGCAGTGGGCTGAGCACCAAACATGCTAATAAAGCTAGGCGTGATGCTCCACGGGAAGAAAACCGTACATTCGAGAACATCGTTGTCGCTCCTTTGGTGAAAAGACCGGACTTATTCCAGTGAGAGTATTAAAACATATTAATAGTTGCTGCTGCAATGCCACAGGTGCTACAAAAACAGCTACAAAATTTGTCTGCTACTTGACACTGCTGTTTGAATAGCTATATACAAAGACCTTTTTGCCGTGTATGTGTGGTGTGAAAGGAACGTTATGGATAGCTATGATGTTGTGGTGATTGGCAGCGGACACAATGCCCTGATCGCGGCGGCTTACTTGGCACGGGCAGGCAAATCGGTGTTGGTGCTCGAAAACAACGATCGGATTGGCGGCTTGGTGCGGACGGAAGAACTGACCTTACCTGGCTTCAAACATGATGTTTATTCCTCGGCTCACCCATTATTTACCACCAGCCAAGCCTATGCCGACCTTGGCGCAGATTTGACGGCCCGTGGTTTGCGCTATATCAACACCGATATTCCAACTGGAGTTTCGTTTAGCGATGGGCGCACGGCGATTTTGCCCCAAGCCTTCGAGGCGGCGCTGGCCGAAGCTGAGCGCTTAGCTACAGGCGATGGTGCAGTGCTTGGTCAAATGTTGGCCTCACTCAACCCCTATGTTGAAGACATTTTTGGCTTGTTTTCGATGGATTTGCAATCGCCAACGGCGCAAACGATGATTCAACGGTTGCTGCGGAGCGAAACTGGCTATTCGCCATTTAGCAAATTGCTATTCGAAACGGCGCGAAATGTCGTCAGCCCATTTCAATCACCAGTGATGCAGGCCATGCTTGCGCCGTGGGTGATGCATCTTGGCCGCACTCCCGATGAAATTGGCAGCGGCTTATGGGTCTATTTGATTGTGCTGGCGACGATGGGCGCAGGCATGGCAACGCCCGAAGGTGGCAGCGAACAATTAGCCCGCGCTTTGGGCAGTTTGATCAGCGACCATGGCGGGGTAATTCGTACTCAGACGGCAGCAACGCGGATTGTGCTGAGTAATGGCAAGGCTAGCGAGGTGCATACCAATACTGGCGAGGCTTTTGGCGTGCGCGAACATGTAATCGCTTCAGTCAATCCTGATCAATTGTATTTGCGTTTGTTGGCCGATTCGCCGCAGCCTGAGCATGTGCTGCAACAAGCCAAAGAGTTTCGCTATGGCCGTGGTTGTGTTCAAATTCATTTGGCGTTGAATGAGCCGCCACGTTGGCCTGATGCGCGTTTCAATCGAATTGGTCAACCACATTTAACCGATGGCCTGAATCAATGCACGTTGGCCGTGGCCCAAGCGATGGCGGGCTTATTGCCAATCAATCCAACCTTTACCGTCGATTGCCCAACCAACCTTGACCCAACTCGTGCGCCAGCAGGCAAAGCAATTATGCGACTCCAAGTGCTTGAAGTGCCATGCCGCCCAGTTGGCGATGCCGCCGGACAGATCGCTGTTGGTGATGGTTCTTGGACGGGCGATTTGACCAAACGTTTTGTTGAGCGGATTTTGGCAATTGTTGAGCGGCATATTCCCAATATTCCATCGAGCGTTGTCGGCTTACACGCAGTTACACCAACCAGTTTAGCCCAATTCAGCCCCAATCTTGGGCCTGGCGATCCCTACGGCGGGGCACACGATTTAGCCCAAAGCTATCTATTGAGTCCTTTGCCCGCCCAACCTAGCCATCGCACGCTGGTTCCGAATATCTTCATGCTGGGAGCAGCAACATGGCCAGGCCATGGGATTAATGGCGGTTCTGGCTATATCGTGGCGAAGCAGCTTTTAGGCTAATTCAATTGGCGGCGCTGGCGTTGCCAACTAATGCCATGCCAAACTGCCCGTAAACAGGCCAACCAAGCGATTCCGCCAATCCAGCCTGCGCTAATATCGGTCGGATAATGCACCGCGAATACAACCCGTGATGTGCCGATCAACACTGCCATGGCTGCCAACCCAATAATAATCCCCCAACGCCGTGATTGGGTATGGCCATAACTGAGAGCTATGGCCATACTGCCATACCAAGCTGCGGCAGCCATGGCATGGCCACTGGGGAAGCTGTAGGTGCTAATCTGGTAAGCTGGCTCGAAGATGCTAGGGCGTGGCCGGGCAAAGCCCTGCTTGAGCAAGGTCATCCAAATGGCCGCGCCAAGCAGGGCCAAAACGATTACGCTCAGGCGACTGCGCCATGCTGTTGGCTTGCGTCGATAGAGCCAATAGCCGACAATTAATGTTTGCAATGCTAAACCGTAGAGCGTGCCAAGCCATGTCGCGAGGTGAAAAATGGGGTTGAGGTAGGGCAACTGAGTGCGCAGCCAAAAACCACCAGCCAAGCCCGCCCGATCAAATTGGCTAATTTCAGGATTGATCAGGCTGGTCAGCCACCAAAAGATTGCAATTAATCCAAGGGTGGCGGCACTCGAAATGAGCAATGCCCGCAAACCATTGAATGTCGTTTCGGAAAGATCGGGTTGCCAACGTGGCTTGGTTGGTGCTTGTTGCATGGTTTCAGGAGCTCCATTATTGATTAAGCAATTGGCCCAACTGGCTGATTGCTGCATCGGCTGAAGCTAGCACCAGTGGTTTAGCGCGTAAACGAGAGCCAATCCAGATCGGCGATTGAACCAGAGTCATTTGCCCGCCAGACCACATACACATCACGCGTGCCAGTTGTGGCATTGCTGAGATTGAAACTGAGCGTTTGGAAATTGTCCCAGCCGCCTGTTCCATTCATGCCTGGGCTTGCCAGCAATGAGCCGGTTGGGCTATCAAGCCGCACTTCGAGCACATAAGCTGTGGTACGTGGCGAACTGTAACGCAAGACAACTTGTTGCGGGCGAGTATTTGCAAAATTCACGCCACTAAGTTTAATCCAATCGCCAGTGTTAGAATAACCGACTTTGGCTCCGCCACTGGCTACTCCTGAATTAACGATTTGCAAGCCATTTTGGCCATTAAAACTTTCGGCTTCAATTCGGCTGTAAGCATCGCGCCCGCTTGCTGGTGGAGTTGGGGTGGCGCTTGGCTGCGGCTGATTCGGCGTGGCACTTGGCTGTGGCGTGCCACCGCAGCGCGTGCTAAAGCCGCGATTGCTCAAATTGGTGCAAAATGTTTGGCGAGCTTGGCTATAGTCGGTTAGTTGGGCGTTATTGAACCAATTGGCATCGTAGGGGAATTCAAAGCCACTTTGGCCATAGTAGCCATCCCAGCCATAGCGCATGTCGATGTTCATGTAGACAATTGCCTTGACCACGCCGCTTAAATTGTGGCTGCCCTCTTGATTGGGCAATGGCCCGTTATAACTCATCAAGCCAAACATGCGTTGCACCCAGGTTGTGACCATGGCATCGGCTTCGGTGCCATTGCTATTCTGGCCTGGCGCAAAATTCATGGGAGCCGATTCCGCTAAGATCATCGGTTTAGCATGATCTTTGGCAAATTTAAGCATGCTCAACACATTGAAATCATAATCGAAATTCTGGGGTGTGGCATTCAAGTTGCCATTGCTATCGCGACGCAGCACATAGCCTTTGCACTGGTTGGTTTGGGTGTCAAAGCCAATTCCAGGTGTGCCGTTGTATTGATATGCCCCTTGGTCGTAAATTGGTAGACATACTTCGTGATTAAATACTGAGAGGCCAATCCAATCGACATTAGTATCGCCTGGATAGAGCTGGGCAAACTCGCCGCGCACTGGGTGATAGATGAACTCTACATTGCCAGCGGTTGCTCGGCTGCGAATCAATTGTGCTACGTAGTTATAGGCATTTTTGTAGGAGCTACAATCGCTGCTTGTACAGTGGAAGGCTGAACTCACTTCATAATCGATGCGCAGCAAAAATTTGCCATTTGGATGACTATTGATATAGTCGATTAATGGTTGAAAATTGCTGTTATAACGACCTGTGGCGATATCGAGCGTGGCTTGGCGCGAGGCTGGTGCATTATCACCTGTGCCGCTCCAACCTGGCGGGTTATCCTTCCAACTTACGCCGATTTGAATATATTGATTGCGGGCAGCTAGAAAATCGGCGTATTGGCGATGAATTTCAACGCCATTTTTGCCTTGATTGAATTTTGCTCCGCGTACCTCGTAGTAAATCGAGCCACCTGCGGGCGTGCCGCCAAGTTGACTAAAATTTTCCCAAGCTCGTTGATTGGATTGACCAATTAGTAGCTGTGGCTGAGCCGGAATTGCTGCTAACGGCGCTTGATTGGCCGTGGCATGGGCACTCCCTACGAGTAATCCAAGCAGGAATAAACTCCAGATCCAGCGATTGTGCAACCAGCGCAGCATATTTGCTCCTTTGCAAAAAAGGGTGGTAGGTTGGCTACCACCCTAAGAATTAAGCTTTTTAGCGGGTGAATGTGATCCAGTCGAGGTCAGCGATAGAGCCAGTGTCATTGGCCTTCCAAACCACATAGACATCGCGGGTGCCAGTTGGCCCGTTGCTGACATTGAAATTGATGGTTTGGAAGGCATCCCAGCCGCCTGTGCCGTTCATGCCTGGGCTGGCTAATAATGGGCCAGTTGGGCTATCGAGGCGCACTTCAAGCACATAGGCGACGCTGCGTGGTGAGCTATAGCGCAAGCTGACGAGTTGCGGGCGTGAGCTACCAAAATTTACGCCGCTGAGCTTAATCCAATCGCCATTGTTGGAATAGCCAACTTTGGCTCCAGCACTGGCGACTCCTGAGCTAACGATTTGCAAGCCACTTTGGCTATTGAAGCTTTCGGCTTCGATGCGGGCATAAGCATCACGCCCGCCTGCTGGTTGGGTTGCGGTTGGTTGTGGTTGATTAGGTGTCGCAGTTGGTTGTGGTTGATTTGGCGTGGCAGTTGGTTGTGGCGAGCCAGTGCCATTAACATAGATCGATTTTTTGAGTTCATTGATAAAATTGGTGCGAATGCTGGCTTGGGCTTGGATTCGTGAATCGCCCCAATAGCCGTTGGGACAGCCAGTGCCGCCAGGTTGGCCGACACATTTCCACAGGGTTTGGCTTTCCCAGTTGGTGTTAATGTAGGCAACTGCGCGAATCACATCGCTGTTGGCTTGGATATAGGCAAAGAATGGCGCATACCATTGTGACCAAATTTCGCTCGCGTTCGTGCCAGTTGGCGCATTGGCAAACAAACAATTTTTGGTCAAGAGGCTGGTGGAATAGCCTTGGGGCGAAGCTTCGGCGATCATCACGGGCTTGCTACGGGCGCGGGCAAAGTTCAAAATACGATTTTGCAATTCGACCGGAGCGATGCTCGTGGCTTGACATGACCATTGGGTGCCAACCGAGCCGCTGTTGTAGAAGGCCGACATCCCGACCCAATCGACATAGGCATCACCTGGATACCAGACATCAAAGTGATCGTTGGTGGTCACAATATAATTCCATTCAGGATGATCAGGATGTTCGTTCAGCGGCCAGGCTGCTGATTGCCAAACCGTAGCAACTTGGGTTGCGCCCAAGGCATCGATCCGGCCTTTGATATAACGAAAAGCCTCTTTGTAGAAGTCGGCGCTATAGCAATTCCATGGGCCATCGTATTCGTAGCCGATGCGCAAAAAGACTTGACGATTGTAGCTTTTGAGTTTGTTGATCAACTCATCAACTTTGGCACGATATTGGTTGATCAGGCTAGGATTGCCAGCGGTTACATCGGCATCGTTGCGGCCCATAATTGCCCGCAATGGTTGGTTATTACAGCCAGTCGAGCTATCCGAGAGATACAAGCCAATCGCCAAAGCTGCATTGGGATATTGGCTCAGGGTGGTATCGAAATTTACCTCGCCTGCGCCCCAATTGGCCGAACCATACATTCCGGCCATGGCTGGTGGATCGCCGCCAAGCAACAAATTGGTGTAGAGCGTCACGCCGCCTGGTTGGGGTGCGCCAAAACCGCCATTGATCACTTGGTTTTTATAATCGGTTAGGGTTGTGCTATCTTGCCCCATAAAAAACAAGATTTTGCCGTTGGCGGGGAGATTGCGGCCACCGACCGCCGCATAGGTGGGGTAGACGTTCAGGTTTAGGGCAATCATTGCCAAAAGGACAACAACAGCAGCGACGGTGCGAAGATGATTGGGCCTCATGCTGATTTCCTTTCTGGAATAAGCGACTTTGCTATAATGCCTCTATCAATGAGCCAATTTGCTGATTTCCACTTCCTGATTACCAGCAAATTCTTAATCTATTATTAAATAAATCAACGATTTAGGCTTGTGTAAAAAAGACAGTGATTTGGCAATTTGGAACATCCTCGCAGTGGAGGCAGGCAATGCAGCGTACCCACCATCCAACAATTGGGGTTTTGGCCGGCTGGCAGATGTATGATGGCTCGTTGCCGCATAGTTATCTTGCGCCTGCCTACCAAGGGATCGCCGCTGCTGCCCGCGACTATCGTTGCAATTTGCTGATGGCATGTGGGATTAATCGTATGCCCTATGTGCCACGTCCGGCTTGGCCTGGCTTAGCTGCGAGTATGGATTTTATTCCGGTTGGGCCGTGGAATACCGCTGGTTTGATTATTTTTCCGGGGACGATGCTGAATGAGCAGCCCGAATTTTGGGCCGATTTGACTGCTAGTGGCCATCCAACCGTCTGTGTTTCGCGCGGTGGCTTGGGGCGTACCTTGGCGATCGATGGCGCAAGCGGGGTGATTCAGGCGCTTGAGCATTTGCTCGAACATGGTCATCGCCAAATTGCCTTGTTGCAAGGCAAACTTGATGTGCCAAGTGATGGCGAGGAACGTTTGCGGGCCTTCGAGCACTATCATCAGCAGCATGGCTTGGTGCTCGATCCACGTTTGATTGCCGAAGGCGACTTTACCCAATTGGGTGGTGAGTTGGCGATGCAGCGCATTTTGCAAGCGGGAGTTTCATTTAGTGCAGTGCTGGCTAGCAATGATGCTATGGCGATTGGAGCCTTGGCGGCGTTGCAACGGGCGGGTTTGCAGGTTCCTAACGATGTGGCCTTGATTGGTTTTGATGATCAATTGATTGCGCGAGCACAAATGCCACCCTTGACCACGATTCGCCAGCCAATTTTTGAAATGGGCTATCGGGCTTTGGAATGGCTGCTTGAGCAGATTCATGGCCAAACTGATGCGCATGAACTTGAGTTGTTTCCGGCACGGTTGGTGGTGCGTGACTCCTGTGGTTGTGGCTCGATTAAGCGTTTGCAACAAACGGAGCTTGAATCAATAACCCAAGCCCAAGTAGTTGGACAATTTAGCCAAACCCTCCTTACCATGACCATGCAGCTGACAACCAACGAAATTCAGCGTTATGCCGCGCAATTAATTGAGGCGTTGTGGGGAAGTTTGACTGCCCACAACGAACAATCATTTTGGCTCGCACTCGATGAACTGTTGCATGAGCTTGACCAGCGTGAGAATGATTGGGATGCGTGGCAAACTGCGCTTGATCAGCTTGAAGTAGCCGTCGAACAATCTGCCGATTTCAGCCAAACCCAACGCGATTTGGCGCACTCAATCTTGCGGCGCTGTCAATTGCGGTTGAGCGAACGGTTGCGGCGTGATGGAGTGCGCGGTTTAGTTCAACAAATTCATGCTGCTGATACGCTTGGTATGATGACGACCCAACTGACGACCGCCACCACTGAGGCGCAGATCTATCAAATTTTGGCTGAATGGCTGCCCCGTTTGGGCATCAGTGCTACCCATATCAATTTTTACGAGCCAAGGGCGGGCGATCCGGTGGCATGGTGTCGCGGTGGTAGCCTAGCCAATGGCGGTTTAAGCTTGAATTATCACTTTGCTAGTCGCCAATTTCCGCCAACTCAGTTGCTAAACGCTGAGCCTCGCCAATTAACCCTTTTGCCATTAATTATCCCCGACAGCAGCAATGGCTTTGTGGCCTTTGAAACCAACTCGTTGGGGGCTTGTGCTGCGGTGGTGATGCAATTGGCTTCGGCCTTGCGCAGTGCTCGTTTATATCAACAGGCCCAAGAGGCTAATCGGCTTAAAAGTCGTTTTTTATCGATGGTTAGCCATGAATTATGTACACCATTGACATTAATTGTTGGGTTAAGCGAGATGTTGCTTGCCCAAGAACAACCTAATCCCGTTCAATCGCTCAGCGATCTTGAGCGGATTCACTTGAGTTCGCAGCACTTGGGGCGTTTGCTGCGCGATGTATTGGATCTTGCCAGTAGCGATTATGGTCAATTACGTTTGGAGCATAAACCTGTTGATTTACAAGCAGTGTTTGAGGTGGTGCGGCTTTCTGGCGAGCAATTAGCCCATTCCAAAGGGCTGAATTGGCAGGCCGACATCCCAACAGAGCTCCCGCAAGTGTGGGGTGATCAAACTCGTTTAGCTCAAATTGCCCTCAATTTAATTAGCAATGCCGTGAAATTTACCCTGCGTGGCACGGTTCGCTTACAGATACAAGTCGCTGATTCAACGATTATCACCACGGTCAGCGATACTGGGTTGGGGATTGCCGAGGCTGACCAAGGTTTGATTTTCGATGAATTTCGGCGCTTGGATCATGGTCATAGTGGTGGTTTAGGCTTAGGTTTGGCAATCGCCAAGCGACTGGTTGAAGGCCATGGCGGCACGATTGGTCTGAATTCGACATTGGGGGTTGGTTCGGATTTCTTTTTTACCCTGCCAATTTTAGCACCTGCCAACCTAAATGTACCGCAATCAAGTGAATTAGCAGCCTTTGGCTTGCCTGAAACTGAAACCAACAATCTGCCGCGCCAGATTTTGGTGGTTGATGATGAAGCCTTAGTTTTGGATTTGCATGTGCGAATGTTGCAAAGCCGTTTGCCAGCTGATCGAATTATTCCGGCCCAGAGTGGCCAAGAAGCCTTGGTCTTAATGCAGCAGCTTGCGCTTGATCTCGTGATTCTTGATTTGATGATGCCGGAACTTGATGGCTTTGCAGTGCTTGACGTGATGCGCTCTAAGGAATCGTTGCGCCAACTGCCAGTGATCGTGCTTTCGGCCCAGATGTTGACCGAACCAGCCATGATTCGGCTGAGCCAGAGCGTTACAACTGTGTTGGTCAAGGGCATGTTTAACGCTCACGAAATTCAGGCCTATGTTGAAGAAGCACTGTCGCAACATCCACAAAGCAGTTATGAAACTCGGCGGATGGTGCGCAAAGCTATGGCTTGGATTCATGCCAATTATGCTGAGCCATTGACTCGTGAAGATTTGGCACGGTATGTTGGGGTTAGTGAGCGCCATTTGACCCGTTGTTTTCGGACGCAAGTTGGCGTAACTCCGATGGCCTATCTTAACCGCTATCGGGTTACGCGGGCCAAAGAGCTATTGCAAACCACCGATACGAGCATTACCGCGATTGCTTTGGCCACAGGTTTTAGCGATAGCGCTCATTTTAGCCATGTTTTTCAAAAAATTGCTGGCAGCTCGCCCTCGGCATTTCGGCGCAACCCAGTGGCTGAGCCAAGCTAGGCCGCAAAAAAACCACGAAGCCGAGGAATTGGCTCCGTGGTTGTTCAATACTGCCGAGTCTGACTAGATCCGGTTGCGGCCCCACCCAAGGTATAGACCTGCCCCGATTAGCATTATCGGCACCCATACCATACCAATACTTAGCAGACCTGGCAAGCTAGCAATTCCGATGATCGTTCCGACCACAAACAAAATTGAAGCTGGAATAAAGCCCCAAAAGCTGTTTGTGCCAAACATTGGCTTACCCAGCAAGCCAATTGCCCCGAAGCCCAAGGCCAACCCCCACACCACCGACATACCATTGGTCAGGTTGGCGAAGGGAATTCCCACGGCCAGCCCAGTCAGAATGCTGGCGGGGATGAAGAGCCCAAACAGCCGCTTAGCGAAGGCAAAGAAGAAGAAACAGCTGGCAATCGTAAATAAAATCATGCTTGGGATAAATGCGTCGGTATCGATCCCAAAATTAAGTGCAATGCTATCGCCACCCATTGCCCGCGCTAAAAACCATAAAACCCCAAACACAATCAGCGCAATCGCGGCGATTCCGCGTGAATCGCGCTGGGTTGTTAGTTGTTGCAACAGTTTATTGCTTGGCGTTTGTTGATTGGTTGGATAGATTGGATAATTGGCTTGAGCGGCCTCAATTTGGCGAGCGCGTTCGGTATCATGCTCGGTATATGGTTGCATAACTTCCTCCTATGGTTTTGGCATGGGTTGGACGACAAAGGTTTCACAGTTGTTGCAGCACTGTGAATAAATGTGAAACTTGTTGGCTCTTTACTCTTGACTATGTTTGTATAATAGCCTGCGCCGGACGTTTTGGCTATATCCAGTTTGTGTATTGGCGGCAATTGCTGCCGATAGCTGCTGCTTGTAACAGGGAAATTATGCGTTTGATTGCGGTTCGTTGGTCGGTGTTGTTGGTCGTGCTTAGTTTGGTCGCTCTAGCCTGGTTGAAACCAACTCAAGCCCAAATTCCACTTGAATCCCCCACTCCTGCTATTACTACAACCACTAATATGTTTAATTGGAATACGTTTCAGCCGATTCCGTTGGCGCGATTTGAGGCTGGCGGGGCGGTTGTTGGTGATAGTTTGTATGTGATTGGCGGTTTTTATACCAACCAAGTTGAGGCTACTGATACAGTTTTTGTCTACAACATCACCACTAATCAATGGCGAATCTGCGCTAATATTCCCGAAGCGATGACGCATGCCCCTGTGGTTGCCGATGGCCATTTGATTTATGTATTGGGTGGCTATATTGGCAATTCGCCTGGTGGCAGCACTGATCATGTGTGGGTCTATAACACGCTGACCAATGCTTGGAGCCGTGGCCCCGATTTGCCCGAAGATCGCGGCGCTGCTGGGGCAACCAAACTTGGCCGTGAAATTCACTTTTTTGGTGGAGCGCATCGACGTAATTTGCACCTCGAAGAATGGGATAGCAACAAACATTTTGTGCTGAATTTGGATACTCAAGTTTGGCGTACTGCCGCGCCCATGCCCAATGCCCGCAATCACCTTGGAGCGGCGACGCTGAATGGCTATGTCTATGCAATTGGCGGCCAATATTTAGCTGCCGAATCAACAGCGGCTCAAGTTGAAGTAAATCGTTATGACCCCAGCACTGACACTTGGACACGAGTCGCCGATTTGCCCAAAGGTCGCGGGCATATTACCTCGTCGGTGTTTGAAGTCGATGGCCGAATTATGGTCGTGGGCGGCTCGGTTAATGGTGGCGATTATGGCTTGGCTTCTGCCGATGTGATGCTATACGATCCCAATGATGATGTTTGGATGAAATTAACCTCGATTCCTGGGGTGCGCAAAACTCCAGTTGCCGCAGCCTATGGCAACAAAATTTTGGTAACGACTGGTGGCTATGTGCCCAATCCCGAAATGTGGATCGGCCAGCTTGAAAATCACTGGGAATTAGCGCGAACCTTGCCAATTTCACTGGGCGAGGCCTCTGGCGGGGTTATCGGCAATAAAATGTATCTGGTTGGCGAGAGCAATGGGGCAACCACTGCCTTTGATCTTGGGGCGAATTCGTGGAATGCTGGCTTGGCCCAACGCCCCTATAAAACCCATAGTCATAGCGCCCAAGTCTGGAATCAGCGGCTCTATTTGTTTGGTGGGGCTGGCACAAGCGCAGGCAAAGTGCAAATTTACCAACCTTCTAGCAATAGTTGGTCGCAAGGCACGGTCATGCCATTTGCGACAATGGCGGCTAGCTCAGCATTAATTGATGGCAAAATCTATGTTGCAGGCGGAATTGTCAGCGGCAATACCTCAAATTATCATGCCACTTATGATCCAACCGCCAACACTTGGGCCAATTTGCCAAACATGCCTTTAGCTCGTAATGGTGCTGCTGGCGGCACAGATGGCCGCTTTTTCTATCTGTTTGGCGGGCGGGCGAGTGGCTCAACTGGTGCTGCCAGCAACGATCTGCAAATCTATGATCCACTAACCCAAACGTGGACGAGCAGCGCCAGCGACCTAACGATTCCGCCATTACCCCAAGCTCGTGCCGATCTGGGTCAAGCAATTTGGTATAAAGGTGAGTTCTATCTGCTGGGCGGAGCTGATCAGGCAGGTGTGAGCAATCGAGTTGATGTGTACAACCCGTTGACCAAGAGTTGGCGCAGCGTTGCCCCAATGCCAACCGCCCGTCAAGGTCATGCCCCAATCTTGGTTGGCGGGCGAATCTATGTGCCGGCTGGCGGAACTCAAGCCAGCAGCAGCCAATCGCGAATTTTCGAGGTCTATAATCCTGGCTTGGCTGCGACCCAAATTCCTGCAACGGCCACGCCGACTGAAACGCTGACTGAAATTCCAACGGCAACGAATACAGCCACGCCAACCGAAACGCCGACAAATACGGCTACGCCGACTGAAATTCCAACGGCAACGAATACAGCCACGCCAACTGAAACGCCAACTGAAATTCCAATGGCAACTGAAACACCAACCGACATTCCAACGGCGACAAATACGCCGACTGAAATTCCAACCGACATTCCAACGGCAACGAATACAGTAACGGCGACGAATACCGCAACACCAACGCTGACAGATACGCCGACAGCGACGAATACGGTAACCGACATTCCGACGGCAACAAATACGCCAACGAATATGGCAACTGAAACACCAACTGATATTCCAACAAATACGGCAACTGAAACACCAACCGATATGCCAACGGCGACGAATACGGCAACGGCAACGGATACCAAAACGCCAACAGCTACGCCGACCGACATTCCAACGGCAACGAATACCGTAATACCAACGCTGACAGCTACGCTGACAGCGACGAATACCGCAACACCAACAGCGACTTATACCAACACGGTTGTACCAACTGAGACCGCCTTGCCCACGACCACCTCAATCCATCAGTTTCGGGTTTATTTGCCGTGGGCGATGCGCTAATTGGTTGATTGATCCAGAAAATCAAGTACCAATTGATTGAAAAGCGTTGGATTATCCATATTGGCGCAATGCCCCGCGTTTGGTAGCACATGGTAGCCGATTGTTGGTTGCTGTTGTTTCCATTCGCGGGCTGCTTGCAAGGCAATTGGCTGATCGTGCTCGCCCACCAAAACCAAGAGTTTTTGTTGGGGTGCTACTTCGTTTGGATGCATAATTTGATTCAACTTGCTCATTAGGCGAAATGATGAGCGCGAAAAAAACTGCATGCGTTGATAAAATAATTCCTGCCCAGCTGGATAGAACACACTGATTCTTGCCACATAGCGCCGAAACCGCTCGATTGAAAACAGCACCATGAACATCCATTTGAGCATTTCTTTGCGTTGTGCCCGCATCACCGCCCGTTGATCGCCAAAAATACTGTAGCCACCCACAACCGTTACACTAGCCACCAAATGCTGATAACGATAGGCGAATTCTTGGGCGATCAATGAGCCAAGCGAAACGCCCAAAACATGAGCTTGCGCTTGGTTTTCGTTTTGTAAGATGGCGGCCAAATATTCAGGCGTGCGTTCGATGCCAATCAAGGCTTTGCTTGGTTGCGAACGACCATGGCCAGGTAAATCGATTAAGATGACATAATGAAGTTTGGCAAAGCTATCAATCTGCTGAGCAAAGCATTGATGATCGCCAAACGCTGGGTGAATTAAGATTAAAGCTGGGTTGTTGGGGTTGCCTACAGTGTAGTAGTGCAAATTAAAATCGTGTAAATTAATCGTTTTAGCGCTTAATTGATTATTCATTGCCTGATTCCTCAAGTTTTTTTAGCAGTTGTTGATACCAATTAATATTGAAACTGTAGTAGGCTACGCCATACTCCAAGGTTAGCCATTGGAAATCAGCGAGCGCTTGTTGTTCAGCTGCTACATTGATTTGCTCGCGCTCACGCAACAAGCTGTTGAGTTGGGCATGGACCACTTGCACACTCCCAATATGTTCACGCAACAGCCGAATTTGCTCGCTTGGGGCGAGAAAGCCCATAAAAAACAAACGGGTCAAGGCTGGATCTTTGACCTTCTCTTGGGGAATTGCGCTCGCCAGCCATTGCTCAAACAACGTTTGGCCGATTGGCGTGATGCTATAAATTTTTTTGAATCGCCCACCCTCAACCTGCTCCTGTACCGTCACTGCTTGTTTTGCCACCAATTTTTCAATCGCGCTGTTGATGCTGCCAAAGCTGGCGCTATAAAACAACGAGATCGTCTCCTCAAGAATTTTCTTGATCTCGTAGATGCTGCGTTGCCTGAGCATCAACAACCCTAGAATTACATGTTCCATAATATATCCTTGCGTTATATATCTAATAGTAATATAGATTGAGCGATTGTCAAGCCTTGCAATTTGAAGTGCTTGCGCTGATTTGCTATGATCATGCTCGGGCTGAAAAATTTTCGTAGTTTGCGAGGTATTGAACAATGGGCCAAAATTCAGCCAGCATCAAACCAGAATCATGGTTGGTTTCAGCGGGGCGCGGTTCGCAGCCAGGTGATCCATTGAATGTGCCCTTGGTTCCGGCATCGAACTTTATCATTGGCAGTGGCCGTGAATATTCGCGTGATGATGGCACGCCAACCTGGGAAGCGCTTGAGGCGGTGGTTGGTGGCTTAGAGGGTGGCGAGGCCTTGGCATTTGCTTCGGGCATGGCCGCGATTGCCGCAGTTTTTGATCAACTGGCGGTTGGCTCACAGGTTGTCTTGCCCGATGATTGTTATCAAGGCGTTGCTGGCCTTGCTGCTGCTGGCCAACAGCGTGGGCGTTGGTCTGTCCAGCGCGTAGCGGTCGATGATCCTGAAGCTTGGGTGCGAGCCTGTGCCGATGCCGACCTGATTTGGCTTGAATCGCCATCGAATCCATTGCTGACCGTGGCCGATCTAGAGCTGATTTGTGCTGCGCCACGTAAACCCAGCGCGATTGTGGGGGTTGATAATACTTTTGCCACACCGTTAAATCAGCAACCACTGGCGTTTGGCGCAACCGTCGCAATTCAATCGGCGACGAAATTTATTGGCGGCCACTCGGATTTATTGGCTGGCGTAGCGACGACCAACGATGCGGCGCTTTGGCATGCGCTCAAGAAATCGCGTGAGTTAACTGGCGCAACCCCAGGCACACTTGAAGCCTATTTGGCGGTACGCGGCGCACGCACCTTGGCCGTGCGTTTGCAACGAGCACAACAAACTGCCATGCTGCTGGCCGAGCGACTTGAGGCCCATCCGCAGATTATGCGCGTGCGCTACCCTGGGCTTCGATCGCACCCAACCTATGCTGTAGCTCAACGGGTACTCAAGGGTTTTGGTACAATTATTTCGTTTGATGTGTTGGGTGGCGCTGTGGCTGCTGATCGTGTGTGTCAGCAGGTTAAATTGATTCATCATGCCACTAGCCTTGGGGCTGTTGAATCGACCATGGAACGGCGGGCGGCGATTCCTGGGCAGGAGCATCTACCACCAGCATTGTTGCGTTTGAGTGTTGGGATTGAGGATGCCGACGATCTGTGGCATGATCTATCAACAGCTATCGCCGCTAGCTCGCTTTAATCAGTAAATGTGACCTCTTATTCTCAGCCCTGCTTCTACTGAAATGGAGCAGGGTCTTTGATTTTTTGATAAAGGTAGGATTTATGAAATTTGTTTCATTTCGACGCTATGGCGAAGGCTCCGAGGCACGGGCTGGGGCTTGGTTGCCAATGGGAATCATCGATCTGCAAGCAGCAGCAGGTTTAGTTTTCGAAGATTTACCCCATGATTGGTCGCTGATGAGTATGTTGCAACACGAATCCGATGGCTATGGCATTGATGCCGCAGTTCAAATTGTTTCGGCGGTGGTTGATTTGCTTGGTGGTGGCGGCGATGGGATCGAGTGGGATGATCCCGATGCGATTAATAGCATGCTCTCGTTGGGCGGTGAAACCGTGATTTATCCGCCCGATAGCGTGCGGTTGTTAGCGCCAATCCCTCAGCCACCAACCATTCGCGATTTTTACGCCTTCGAGCAACATGTGCGTGAAATTCGCGCTCAGCATGGTCGCTCCGTGCCTAGCACGTGGTACGATATGCCAGTGTTTTACTTTGGTAATCCTACCACCGTGCTTGGTCCAGATAGCGATCTGATGATGCCGCGCACCAGCCAACTTGATTATGAGTTGGAAATTGCAGCAGTGATCGGCAGGCCATGCCGCGATATTGAGCCAGCTGAAGCTGAATATTATATTGCTGGCTTGATGGTGATGAATGATTGGTCGGCTCGCGATATTCAGGCTCGTGAGATGAGCGTTGGCTTGGGTCCAGCCAAGGGCAAAGATTTTGCCACCTCATTCGGGCCAGCTCTGATCACACTTGACGAAATTGAGGATAAAGCGCTGGGTGATGGGCGTTACGATTTGGCGATGGTCGTGCGGGTTAATGGTGAAGAGCGTGGTCGTGCCTCATTTGCCGATATTTACTATACGCTCGGCGAATTGATTGCCCATGCTTCACGCGATGTTACCTTGCTGCCAGGCGAAATTATTGGCTCTGGCACGGTTGGCACTGGCTGTTTGCTCGAAACAACTCATGGCGAAGGGCCATGGCTTGAGGTCGGCGATGTGGTCGAACTCGAAATCGAACGCATTGGCATCTTGCGCAACACAATTGTTGATCGCGATAGCTAATTACTCGCTATGTGCAGACTTAGCCATGGCCATCCAAACAATAAAACTGAGCTACCAACCGGAATGATTGATATGGGTAACCTACCTAGTTGACTTAGGATGATACACATTGATCAAAAACTCAGATGGCTTTGATAGATCGCGATCCGAAAGGAGGTTCCTGCTGATTAGAGTTTGATCTGTGGGGAATCTGGTTGCATCGCTACAAGAGTCTGAAGTCGTCGCCAAAACAGCACGGCGGTCACTATTCCGCCGCTCAGCCCGCCTATCGATGCTGCGGGGATCGTTGCATAAAACTCGAGTATCCCAATGAGTGGCATGAACAATCCGATTCCGAACAGCAGACCACCGAGGCTTCCACTTATGATGAGGCGGCGTTTGGTCACCGATGGGCAGAAACGATAGAACAGCCAAGCGTAGAGCCAGCCTAAGCCAGATCCAACCATCAAACCTGGAATCAACGCGCAGATCGGCACCCCTACGATCGCCGATGGCTCCAGCGTCGCTGGCGATTCATAGCGCAGCGACAACAGTCCTGCAGCGAGGCCATAGATGAAGCCGCCGCAGCTGCCGCCAGCAAGACCGCTTCTGCTACCAAGACCAGTGAGGACACGCCGCGGATAGCGACGGAGAACGAACGAGGATTTCGTGGATGGCACGTTATACATCAACTACCTCCGCTTTATGTGCGTTGTGTCATGGTATTGATTATAACTGTGATGCTGAAGTCATGGAGATGCAAGGATACCAGCGTCATCATGAAGATAGCGTGATCCCCGTTAAACTTGATCCGTGGTGGCAGTAGCTTCGACTGCCACCACGCTGATCGCAGGCTAGGCTTGGCCCAAGGCAACCTGCTTCGGAGCTTGCTGAGCCAGAACCTGGAACGTTTTGCGCACTGCCTCGACCGCAGGCAATGGATTGTAGCCCAACTCACGTTTGGCTTTGGCAATCGACAAACGTTGTTCTACGCCGCAATATAGCCCAACTTGGCTGCGCAAAATCATTGGTTCGCGGCCTGTGACATTCGCCACCAACTCCATCATGCCAGCTGCGACATTGGTAATGCCTTTCGATACCCGCATTGGCACTTTGATTTTGGGATTGAACTCTTGGGCGATTTCAAAGATTCGTCGTAATGGTAACGATTGATCATTCGCCAAAATATAGCGTTCGCCTGCCCGACCTTGGCGTTCAGCAGCGATCAGCCCTTCGGCGACATCAGCCACATCGACAAAATTAAAATCCATATTGATATCTAGCGGCATTTTATTGCTCAATACCAACTCCAAAATCCCTAACGATGGTGTAGTACGGCCATTGGGATCGCCGATGATCGTGCCTGGCAAGCCTGCCACCATCTCCAAGCCATATTCCTTAGCCAACTTCCACGCCAACTGTTCCGAGGCGATTTTCGATTGATAATACGGATTGCCATAGGTATATTGATTCCAAGTTGTTTCATCTGCTGGGATTTGGCGCTGAGGATTATTTTTATCAACTGCCGCGATTGAACTGACATATACCACCCGTTTGACCCCAGCCTGCGCCGCTGCTCGCAGAATATTGCGCGTGCCCTCAACATTTGGTTGAATGATCTCGCGTTGTGGATTGCGCGACCAATGCTTGAATACCGCTGCTACTTGATAGAGTGTATCAACTCCAACCAAGGCTTGTTGCAGCGAATCCATATCCATCAAATCGGCATACACTTGCTCGTAGGCCAGTTGCGGCTTGATTTGGCTGCGATTGCGCACGCTGGCCCGCACATCAACCCCACGTTCAACCAACATTTGGGCTAAAACCGAGCCTAAATGGCCATTCGCTCCAGTAACCAACACGCGCTTGCTCATGATTATTCCTTTCAGGATAAACTAGACAAATAGTTTATCTAGTTTTAGATAAAAAAAGAGACTAATGCAATAGAATAAACTATATCCTAAGAATAGATAGTTTATTCTAAAAAAATCAACCGCTATAAAGATCGGCCAAGGTAACCGCTTGCAACTCTTGTTTCATGGCAGCTTCGGCGCGTTGCAGGCTAGCGACCATACGTTGACGAGCGGCTAGCGCCTCGATTTTTGGCTCGGTTGGGTGAATATTCAGCCGAAACAAGGGCTTGGCTTGCTCAATCGCATTAAAAATATCCAAGAGATTGATTACTTGACTGTTACGCGTTAAGCGCACACCGCCTTTCGCTCCCTCGCGGGTTTCAATTAAGCCGGCATTGGTCAGCGATTGCACAACCTTGACCACACTGGGTTTGGCAATGCCTAAAAAATCGGCGATTTCATGGGTTGGCACAAAATCGTAGATTTGCTCCTCGATTTTATAGGTGATGTAGAGGCTGATGGCAATTGCCTGTGAAAACGCCAGTGAATAGCTCATAACGCTCGTCAATAATTTATACTAGATATATTGTATATTTAGTTCAACGTTTGTCAAGCATGAATTTTAGAGCATTAACGACCAAGGATGATCGCCAATCGCCTAATTGGGTGATGCTGAAATAGCGTTGCCTTTGCTACGATCAAGCTCGTTCTTTTAACTAGGAGGTTGATCAATGCAAATCCAGCGCGTGTGCTATTTTCTAGGCTTGCTTGGGGTAAGTCTTAGCTTGTTTAGTTGCAGCCGAGCCAATCGCCAAGCTGCCGCCGTTTCCCCGAACCTAACCAGCCAAGCTGCTGAGCCAGAGAGCCTTGGCCTGCCCAAAGGCACACTACACGAAGCCGAATTGCTGGTCGCTGACGAAACCCGCAGCTTTATCTATTATCTGCCAGCAAAGCTTGACCCAGCCGGAGCGCCATTGGTTTTTATGTTGCATGGCGGCGGTGGGCTTGGCAATTCGGCCATGACATTAACCACCCAAGAACGTTGGAATACCCTCGCCGACCAACATGGCTTTATTGTGGCCTATCCTGATGGCATGAATCGACGCTGGAACGATTGTCGCAGCGATTGGGATAATCCTTCAACCAGCGATGATGTGCAATTTATCAGCAAGTTGATTGACCATTTTGCTCAACGCTATGCAATCGATCAGACGCGGGTTTATGCTACAGGCCACTCCAATGGCTCGATGATGTCGCTACGACTAGCGCTCGAATTGCCTGATCGGATTGCGGCGGTGGTTGGTAGCGCGGGGTATATGGCCCAAAATAGCCAGTGTAAAGTGTTGGGCACGCCTGCCCCGTTGATGCTGTTGGCGGGCACTGCCGACCCAATTATGCCCTATGCTGGTGGGTTAATTGATATTCCAGGCGATAGCCAGCAAGGCCAAGTGCTTTCCGCCGAGGCGACTATCCAAATGTGGCTCGATATGTTGAGCCTTACCAACTCGCCCAGCATTAGCCATTTGCCTGATGTTAACCCTGATGATCATAGCACGGTGACGATCAGTAGCTACCAAGATAACCTTGTTAGCTTCTATCGGATTGATGGTGGCGGGCATAGTTGGCCCAGCCTCGACCAGCCATCACGCTTGAAAGAACGCCAAAACCCGCATAACCGCGATTTTTATGCTGCCGACGCAGCTTGGGAATTTATGCAGCAACATCGGCTTGGTGAATAGAGTTTTTTGATCCACGAAGGACACGAAGCACGCGAAGGATGAGGCTGAAGGGCTATGGGCTATTTGGATTGTTTGAAACACCACGTCATGTTCCGATAGCCTAGCGCCACAAGCCGATTGCTAATTGAATCATCAGATACATCGCGTTCTTCGTGGTTGAATTTCATCCTTCATCCTTCATCCCTGATAAAGTGGTATGCTAGACGCTGGAAAACAAGCCAAACAGTGTTTGGTGTGGATTAAAGGATTATCAGTATGAAGCAGATTCGCCGAATCGGGTTAATCATGTTGAGCTTAAGTTTGTTGGCTTGTGGGGCCACAAATACCAGCGTACCAACTACTCCCGCTGACCCAACTAGGGCCGCTAACCCTGCGCCAACCCTCAGTGGTGAGATAAATGTATTTGCTGCCGCCTCATTAACTGGCGCATTCACTGAGATTGGTAACGCATTTCAGACAACCCATCCTAATACCAAAATCAATTTCAATTTTGCTGGCTCGGATCAGCTGGCAACTCAGATTACCCAGGGTGCACCTGCTGATGTTTTTGCTTCAGCCAATTCTAAACAGATGCAGGTTGCGGTTGATGCTGGCATGATTGATGCTTCAATGCGTCAACCTTTTGCCCGTAATCGTTTAATCGTGATTTATCCCCAAGCCAACCCGGCCCAAATTCAAAGCCTTCAAGATTTAGCCAAGCCTAAACTGAAATTGGTATTGGCCAGCGCAAGTGTGCCAGTTGGCAATTATGCCCTAGATTTTTTGGCGAAAGCCTCAGCTTTGCCCGAATTTGGTACAAGCTATAGCCCAACTGTCTTGTTGAATGTTGTTTCGTATGAAAATAATGTCAAGGCTGTTTTGAGCAAAGTTTCGTTGGGCGAGGCCGATGCAGGCATTGTCTATAGCACCGATGCTGCTTCGGTTACTGATGGCAGCATTGGCACGTTGGCAATTCTCGATCAGTTGAATACGATCGCCACCTATCCGATTGCAATCACCCAAAATAGTGCCAATCCACCACTTGCCCAAGCCTTTGCTGATTTTGTGTTAACTTCCGCAGGCCAACAGATTTTGGCACAGTATGGCTTCATCACCATCACCGATCCTTCAGCATTATCTCCTTATCAACTATTGATTGCTGGCAATTTGACGACACCACTGACCCTAACCGCCGAACTGATCAAGAACTATGAGCAACAACAAGTTGAATTCAATGGTCAAAGCTATCGTGGTTTGGGCTTTGGTCAATTGTTGATCCAAATTCAACCTAAGGGCAATGCTCGAACATTTAGCTTGCTCAGTAGCGATGGCAGCCAAACGGTGCTAGCAATTGCCGACCTCACTGCCGACCCACGGGCAATTATTGCTGTCGAAGCTGATGGCAGTTTTACCAGTATTATTCCGAGCAACCAGACTGCCAGAGAGCTTAAAAACATCGTCAAAATTACGGTAGAATGAACCTATAATTTGCGCAGATCCAGCAACAGGATAGGATGAAAGCCTATCCTGTTTTTATAGGTGGTCCATGGGAAACAATCGTTTTCGTCGCTCGTTTTGGTTGATGCTGAGTAGTTTGCCATTGCTTGGTTTTCTACTGATCCCCTTAATTGCGTTAGCGTTGCGGGTTCCAATTGAGGCATTGGCTAGTACGTTTGCTAAACCAGCCGTGCGCGAAGCCCTCAGCCTGAGCCTGCTTACCACCAGCAGTAGCATGCTGATCACGCTCATTTTCGGGACACCGATCGCAATCCTGCTTTCTCGACCGCGCTTTCGTGGCCAAACCCTGCTTGATACCTTGATTGATCTACCGATGATTTTGCCGCCCTCGGTTGCCGGGATTGCCCTGTTGATGGCGTTTGGGCGGCGCGGTTTGCTCGGCCAATATCTCCGCCTGATCGAGATCGAGTTACCATTTACCACGGCGGCGGTGGTTTTAGCCCAAGTTTTCGTGGCCTCACCCTTTTATATTAAAGCCGCCGCCGCAGCTTTTGCCACGATCGATCACGATTTAGAGGATGCAGCGGCGCTTGATGGGGCGAATTCGCGCCAAATCTTTTGGTTTATCAGCATTCCGCTGGCTTGGGCAGGCGTGGTGAGCGGTGCAGTTATGACTTGGGCACGCGCTTTGGGTGAATTTGGGGCCACGATCATTTTTGCTGGCAATTTCGTGGGTCGCACCCAAACCATGCCTTTGGCTATTTACCAAGGCTTTGAGCAAGATTTAAATGTGGCATTAATTTTGGCTATGCTGCTACTGGTAGTTTCCTTTGGCATTTTAGGTTTGGTTAAAGGGCTATTGGCGCAACGTTTACGCTAAGATTATTTTAATCTGGACATCAGCAATTTCTCATGCAACTCTTATTGATCCCAACCGTCAAATCAAGCACAATCGTGTTCTACGTAGCCGTTTGCTGCGTAGTATTGTAAGCGAAAGGATCGACGATGATTAAAGCTTCACGACGGATGCTCGGTTTGTTGGCGGCAACCTGTGCTTTGGCTTTGGCTCCCTTGACTCCCACCGTAGCAGCGCCCAACGCCTTGGATGTAAGTGTTTTTTGCGAAAATCTAGGTATGCGTAATAACCAAGGCTCATTCTCGTGCGATGCGTTTGCCAGCGGTGGAACTGGCGATTATAGCTATAGCTGGTCGGCGGTGCAAAATGCTACGATTCTGGAAAACTGGGGTAGCTATATTTACGGGAGCTGTGCGATTAACCAAAGTGCTCGAGTGAACGTTGTGGTTACTGATAGCAGCGGAGCCAGCGTCAGCAAAATTGGGCGCGTGGTCTGCCGCAAGGTCGCCTCGTAAGTTCGGCTAATTGGTCATGGGCATCCCTTCCTCTTCGCGATCTCCCGCGCGATGCCCAGTTTTTTAGTAGCAACAACCTCCAAAATATTGCCGATTTGATCTTCTATTACGCCTTTGACCCGCTGATTGAGCAAACGATTACGTTAATAAAGTTAATATTTATTAATAGACATTTAATAGATTATCTTTTGACAAAGCCAATATATTCAGCACAATAGAGGTCTACGTACATAGTTAGTATGTATAGCTGTATTTTTGGAAGGATTGGCAATGTTTAAAACGTCACGACGGGCAATTGGTTTATTGATAGCGACCTGTGCTTTAGCCTTGGCCCCTTTGACTCCGACCGCTGCTGCCCCCAAGCCCTTAACGGTGGTGATCAATTGTTCAAACGATGGAATCTTCGATAACCATGGCTCGTTTACCTGTGGTGCATATGCCAATGGTGGAACCGGTCTCTATCTCTATAGTTGGTCGATCCGCAATGCTGGAATTGTGGAAAATAATGGCTATTCTATTTATGGTTATTGCGAGATTGATGTATCGTACTTGGTTCAGGTAACTGTGACTGATGCTCGTGGAGTTCGCAAGTCGGCGGAGTTTGGCTACCTAGCTTGTGATGGGAATGAGTCCTAATATGGTATTCAGTATAACCGTGGTTCTTTTGCCTGTGATGCCTATGTAAGTGGTGGAATCGGTTCCTACAGCTATAGTTGGTCGCCTGCGCTCAACGCCGATATCGGGCAAAATGGTGGTCACTATGTTTTGAGCAGCTGCACGCTTGGCCGAACGGCACGAGTTAACCTAGTTGTTACCGATAGCAGCGGTGCAAGCGTAGCCAGGGTTGGCCGCTTTTATTGCAGCAGCGATGCCTCGTAACATCAGTTGAGGTTGGTATGGGCATCCCTTTACATCACGATCTTGCCGTGATGCCCATTAATCATCAATTATTCCCAAATGGGCCAAAATTGTGTAGACATAAGCGGTATTGAAACGTGCATTGGGCATATGCTCAGCAATGTCGGCCCGCGTTAAGCGCTTAAGATCAACCTCACTTTGCAACAACACCTCAAAATCTTTGCGCCGCAACCAACGTTTTTTGCGCGTACTATGCGGCTCCAACCAAAGCTCATCTGTATCGACACTTAAAATGCTAAATAATCGGCGTTGGGCTGTGGTAGCCAAGGTTTGGCCAGCCAAGGCTTGCACTCGTTGCCAAAAATCACGCATAGGTGCTCCTTGTTATTGATCAAATTAATTGCTGGCAACAGTATAGCGCTGTTAGGCGAAAAATCAATTATCCTGTGCCAAAATGGGCAGTGATCATGAGCATCATCCACGTTGCCGATGGCGCTGTTCGGTGACTTCTTGGGGCACGGCCACCGCCAGCAGCCGCGCCGCCACCTGCACATGCTAAGGCTCACCGCAATTGAGCAAACTGAACCTAGCCTTTATAACATTGATTGGCTTGCTCGATGACCCATTGCTCAAGCAGCGATGGATAAATTTGCTCACTCAGCAAGGTGCCAAAGCGCTCAATTTTATCGCCACGCTCAAACCAACGGCTAATCAATTGCTCGCCATAGAAATAACTGAAAATATAGGCTCGCCACAATGGTGAGCTAATAAAGCGTAAACGTTGCTGCGCTCGTTCTTCGCTGGTCAAACCATAGCGCACCAAATAATCAACAACCTCGTCAGCAGGCCGACTTTCGGCGTGCAACAGCAAAGCGGCATTGCCAGCCACACCCGCCAAAGCCTTGAGCGCCGTGTTAATGCGTAGTTCTTGGGCTGGGTCGCCAGTGATACCGACTTTGGGATAGAGGGTTTGGGCTTGCCACTCGACTAATTCTTTAGGACTAAACAAGACACCCACCGCACTATTGGCGATGCCCTCAGCCATCACACATTCAGGCGTATTCAGCAAAAAGATCGAATGCTCAGCCCAGCCCCGACCTGCATATAAATCACGTTCTTTGATGCAATGCTCGGTGTGATGGCCTGGGTAGGCCTCGTGAGCAACTAGGTTTGTCAGGCTATTGAGGGCAATCGGCAAATCGGTATTGATATCAACAGCTGAATGATAATTGCCATAATACCAGTTATAGCCACTCCAAGGCTGATTATTGACCAAGCGGAAATCGACTTTTTCGCTAGCAGGCAAGGGATATAACCCCAGCGTGCGGCTGCGCAATTCCGTTTCGATCAATTGTAACAAGGGTTGAGCTTGTTCGCCGTTGATCTCAAATTGCCGTCGCCAGATTTGCGTGCGTTCGAGCACATCGCCTTGGCCTGGCAATAAACTATCGAGTTCGTCGATTGCCTCATCGAACACCGTTTCATCGATCATGGCTGGCTCGATATCAAAGCAGCGTCGTACTTCCTCACGATAATCAAAGCGTTCGCCAGCCAACTGACGACAGGTGGTCGCCATACCAGTGACCTGTTTGCGCAAATACGTGCGGCGACGAATTGGCAAATCGCTGGTTTCAATTTGCTCTAGCAATTGTTCAGCCGCCTGCACCAGCTGGTTGGTTGGCCAAATCGCACTATCTACAACTTGGTCACGGAGATAATTTGGGCCACAATAAGCATCAACATAGCCATCGATATGCTGGCTAATCCGAAACGCTAGCTCAATATAGGCTAGGCCAATGGGTTCAAAAATAGGCATAATCAAGCATCCTCACAACACAAATCTAGCTTTATTGTACCCCAAAGGCTAGGCGTTAACGCTTGATCACAACTTATTCATCATTCCGCGAAATTCTTGGTTCTACAACGTGCTATGCTGATTTCAGCAACAAATTCTCTGTATGAGGAACGCCCATGCGCAGCCGCCAACAACGCATTCTTGCATCACCCTACTATCGCAATAACCAATTTCAAAATTTGTATCCAACCGCCATGCTCCAAGCCAATTCGATGGTCTCGACCTTGCGCCGCCAGTTTTTTGGCAAAGAACAACGTCGGCCAAACAAGCCTTTGCCAAGTGCATGGCCTGGCCAAAGCTTTCACCAAACCCCACCAGCTTCGGGTTTACGCGTGACGTGGCTTGGGCATTCCACCTTATTAATTGAGTTTGCTGGCATCACGATCTTGACAGATCCGGTGTGGGCTAAGCATTTATCGCCAGTGCAGGGCATCGGGCCGCAGCGTTTTCAAACTGCGCCGATTGCGCTGGAGCAGCTGCCAGCAATTGATTTAGTGTTACTTTCGCACGACCATTACGATCATCTCGATAAGCAAACGATTCGCTGGCTAGCGCGTGGCTCAATGCCTTTTGTTACCGCTTTGGGTGTTGGCGATCACCTTGAGCGTTGGGGCATCGCGAGCAGCCGAATTCACGAACTAGATTGGTGGGAAGAACTGCATTTGGCTGAATTTGGGTTGACAATTGCCGCTGTGCCAGCCCAACATTTCTCAGGGCGTGGCCTTAAGCGCAATAGCACGCTTTGGGCTTCGTGGGTAGTAATGAGCCAAAACTCACGGATTTATGTTGGCTGCGATAGTGGCATGTTCGCAGGATTTCAGGATATTGGCCAACGTTATGGCCCCTTTGAGTTGGCGACGCTCGAAATGGCTCAATATGATGTTGCTTGGCCAGGCGTGCATATGCAACCCGAAGAGGCTTTGCAAGCCGCCGAAATATTGCAAGCTCGCACCATGTTGCCAGTACATTGGGGCGCATATTGTCTTTCGCTGCATGCTTGGGATGAGCCAATTGAGCGTTTGTTGAAGGCTGCCCAAGCTAGCTCAATCAATATTCTGACCCCGCAACTAGGCCAACCAGTTGAGCCAAGCCAGCCAAAAGATTTAACTGAATGGTGGCGGGGCTAATCATGACGGGCAGTTTTGAAGCAGTGGCGCGAAGTACGAAAGAAGGATGAAGGATGAAGGATGAGGGATGAGGGATGAGGGATGAAAGATGAAGGATGAGGGATGAGGGATGAGGGATGAGGGATGAGGGATGAACAACAGTGCTTCGCGGCCTTTGCGATCTTCGCGGTTTCGACTCCCCTGCGTGGTGCATTGTAGCCCTTGATGGTTCAGGCTTGTGCAATTTGACACGGTTCAAGAATGCTGCTATACTACGCAAGCTGTCGAAACGAACTGAAACATTTCACAGCACGATGTTTGCTCAACATCACACATTTGACGAATTGCTCCGCTCCGATGCTCTTCTGACATCAGCGGATTTTTTATCGCCAAAATCGCACCTTTCCAACTGATGGGTGCTGCGTCCGCAGCACATTCCATGCATCATAGTTTTTGTTTTTTTGTCACCGTCAATCGCTTCGGTAGGGATTCTACCAAGCAGAGCCACCGTTCTCCGGCTCATTAATCAAGGAGAACACGCAATCGCTTCGGCGATTTGTCGGCGAGTTTGATCCTGGCTCAGGACGAACGCTGGCGGCGTGCCTAATGCATGCAAGTCGAACGCATTCTTCGGAATGAGTGGCGCACGGCTGAGGAACACG